>NZ_JAVRPS010000313.1:0-9440 GCF_032162105.1 Mycobacterium sp.
TATTACCGTTTTGGGTCCGTCCGAGTTCGTCGCCGTGGCAGATCATCGGGACTCCCTGGGACAGCATCAGGGTGGCGATGAAGTTCCGGCGTTGCCGGGCCCGCAGCTCGAGGACTTCCGGGTCGTCGCTGGTGCCCTCGGCGCCGCAGTTCCACGACCGGTTGTGGCTCTCGCCGTCGCGGTTGTCCTCGCCGTTGGCCTCGTTGTGCTTTTCGTTGTAGGACACCAGGTCGTTGAGCGTGAAGCCGTCGTGGCACGTGACGAAGTTGATGCTGGCGCCTGGCCGACGGCCCGTCGCCTCGTAGAGGTCCGACGACCCGGTAAGACGGGACGCGAATTCACCTAGGGTTGCGGGTTCTCCCCGCCAGTAGTCGCGCACGGTGTCTCGGTACTTCCCGTTCCACTCGGTCCACAAACCGGGGAAGTTGCCGACCTGATATCCGCCCTCGCCGATGTCCCACGGTTCGGCGATCAGCTTCACCTGGCTGACCACCGGGTCCTGCTGCACCAGATCGAAGAACGCGCTCAAGCGGTCGACGTCGTGCAACTCACGGGCGAGCGTGGACGCCAGGTCGAAGCGGAACCCGTCGACGTGCATCTCGAGCACCCAGTACCGCAACGAGTCCATGATCAGCTGCAGTGTGTGCGGGTGGCGGGCGTTGAGGCTGTTGCCGGTTCCGGTGAAGTCCTTGTAGAGCTTCTCGTCTCCGTCGAGCAACCGGTAGTAGGCGGCGTTGTCGATGCCGCGGAAGTTGATGGTGGGACCCAGGTGGTTGCCCTCCGCGGTGTGGTTGTAGACCACGTCGAGGATCACCTCGATGCCCGCCTCGTGGAACGACCGCACCATGGTCTTGAACTCGGCGACCGCGCCCCCGGCGTTCTGGTTGGCGGTGTACTGATAGTGCGGCGCGAAGAACCCGAACGTGTTGTAGCCCCAGTAGTTTCGCAGCCCCAAGTCCAGCAGCCTGTGATCGTGCAGGAACTGGTGCACCGGCATCAGCTCGATTGCCGTCACGCCGAGCGACTTGAGGTGTTCGATGATCACCGGATGGGACAGCCCGGCATAGGTTCCGCGTTGCCCCTCGGGGATGCCAGGATGGGTCGCGGTCATGCCCTTCACGTGCGCCTCGTAGATCACCGTCTCGTGATACGGCGTGTTCGGTGACCGGTCGGAGGCCCAGTTGAAGAACGGGTTGATGACGACGCTGGTCATGGTGTGCCCGAGCGAGTTCACCATCGGCGGGGTGCCGCCCGAGGCCAGGTCGTCGGCATCGAGGTCGTAGGAGAACAGCGCCTGGGTGAAGTCGAACGCGCCGTGGAAGGACTTGCCGTAGGGGTCCAGCAGTAGCTTGCTCGGATCGCAGCGATGACCGGCCGCGGGGTCCCACGGCCCATGCACGCGAAATCCGTAGCGCTGCCCTGGCGTGACGGTGGGCAGGTAGCTGTGCCACACGTAGCCGTCGACCTCGTCGAGGGGGATGCGTTCCTCGGTGCCGTCCTTGGCGATCAGGCACAACTCGACCTTGTCGGCCACCTCGGAGAACAGCGAGAAGTTGGTGCCCGCACCGTCGTACGTGGCGCCGAGCGGATATGCGGTGCCTGGCCATACGGTCGTGACCATGTCACCACCAGCCGGTTGAGACGGCGATCTGACGTCCCAGCTCGTTGGTCATGGTGCGCATGTAGGTCGTGGAGATGTGGTGAGAATCGTGATATAGCAACACATTTCCCTCCACAGCGCGGCAGTAGTCCTCACGGCAGACCGCGTCGCTCATGTCGAGCGGTTTCAGCATTGGGAACTGCGCGACGAAATCCAGAGTCGGATTGTGGTCGGACAGTACCTTAGAGCGTTTGATGCCGCAGGAGATGGCGTCGCCGCCGCTGGCCAGGCAGTCGGACGGGAAGAACGGCTTTCCGTTGCGCACCAGCCACGGGGTGTCCCGCATCGCAAGCACCGGGATGCCAGCGTCGGCGAACTCCTGCCAGATGCCGATGTAGGTGCCCGGCATCACGTCGCCGTCCTTGATGTTCCACGGCCGGGTCGACGTGGTGAACACGTAGTCCGGATGGTCGGAGAGCAACCGGTTCATCACCTTGACGTTCCAGTCGCGGCACTTGGGGTACGGCCGGTTGTCACCCATCACCAGCGGTGTCAACTCGGTGGTCAACGGGCAACCCATCTTCAGGTACGTGGTCACCTTGAAGTGGTGCAGCCTGCCGAGCAGATCCAATGAGGTGATCCAGTGCTCGGCGTGCGAACCGCCGGCCAGCGCGATGGTGCGGGTCGCCGACTCGTCGCCGTAGGTGCAGTTGATCACGTCGACGTCGTCGAAGTCACCGATGCAGCCCGCGGTGGTGGTCTCCGGCAGGTCGCTCTTGGCCTCCAGCACCGTCGGCCGCATCGGCAGCTTCGGCACCTTGGCGTGGTTGATCAGAGCACGGGCGCCGGGATAGTCGCGCGACGACAGACCGGACAACTCCTTGCCGTTCTCCCGCTGAATCGTCATGTGTTCACGCCAGGTGAAGGACGTGGCGGTGAGCGCGACGCCCAGCAGGGTGACCACCGAACCCAGCACGATCGTCGGGCGCCGCAGTCGCACCCGGATCGGGATGGAGGCAGCCGGCTTCGGCGTCACGGGGCGCGGGGCGGCGGCGGACTTGTAGCGCAATGGGTTCTCGACGTAGCGGGTGGTCAGCCAGGCCAGCACGCCGGAGACGAGCAGGATCACCGCACCTTCGACGAAGTTGGCCTCGCTGTGACCGCTGTAGGCCAGCCAGAAGATCAGCAGCGGCCAGTGCCACAGGTACAGCGAGTACGCCATTGCACCCAGCGACACGAACGGTGCGGTGGCCAGCAGCCGGTTCGGCGCGGGCAACCGGCCCTCGAGATGCGCGACGTGTGGGTCGGCCACCCGGTTGGCGGCGCTGAGGATGAACAGAATGGTCGCGCCGACCGGAACGAGCGCCCACGGCCCTGGGAACTCCTTGACCCCGTCGATGAGTGCGCCGCAGGACAGGATCGCCGTCAGCGCCACGACGGACACCGTCGTCCGCAACCACATCGGCCACTTCACGTACGGGACCAGCGCGCCGACCAGGGCGCCGAGCAGCAGTTCCCAGCCGCGGGCGAAGCTGTTGTAGTAGGCGGTGGCCTGGTCGGCGTCGTGGGCCACGATCGCGTACCAGAACGAGGCGATCGTCAGCGCGCTCAGGAGCACGATCAGTGCCGGCCTGGTGTATCGGCCAAGACGGCGGCGGAACAGGACCGCGAACCCGAAGACCAGCGCCAGGAAGGCGATGTAGAACTGGCCCTGCACCGACATCGACCAGATGTGCTGCAGCGAGCTGACGGCCTCGCCGGCGGCCAGGTAATCCGAAGCGGTGCTGGCCAATTCCCAGTTCTGGTAGTAGCCGAGGCTGGCGAGGCTCTGGTCGGCGAACGTTTCCCATCGGGTCTCCGGCTGCACGAAGATCGTGAGGACCGCGGACGCCGCGAGCACGACGACGAGGGCAGGCAACAGCCGCCGGACCAACCGCATCAC
Source organism: Mycobacterium sp. (assembly GCF_032162105.1). Taxonomy (GTDB): domain Bacteria; phylum Actinomycetota; class Actinomycetes; order Mycobacteriales; family Mycobacteriaceae; genus Mycobacterium. Next base: position 3,543 of record NZ_JAVRPS010000313.1, read on the forward strand.
CTCGGGACCCGGGGCCAGCGGGGCCGTCGGCGTCAGCGCCGCGCGCAACAGTCGTCCGCCGAAGAAGAAACCCGAAAGGGCAAGGAAGACGTCGACCCCACCGGAGACACGGCCGAACCAGATGTGGAACACGGCGACGAGCGCAATCGCCACGCCGCGAAGGCCGTCGAGATCGTGCCGGTAGAAACCCGACTTGCGGGTGCCCATGACGGTGCGGGGAGGTGGACCGGCACCGGCGGAGGACGCCGACCGGGGTGGGGCAAGGGTCATCATGGTCGACGGTCAATCTACCTAACCGGGTGACCATGCGCGTTTTGCAATGAGCGCTGGCACGCAGAGAGGATGTCAGCGATGAGCGCTTGCGCGCAGAGAGGATGAACACGTGCCTGCGTTGACGCCTGCCGAGATCAGAGCGATCGACGCCGCCCACGTGTGGCATCCCTACAGCGCGATCGGCGCCGACGCCCTGCCGCCGGTGGTGGCCGTCGGTGCGCGCGGTGCCTGGCTGACGGTCATCGACCCAGCCGGCGACGATGACAGTCCCGTCGAGGTCGTCGATGCGATGAGTTCGTGGTGGACGGCCATCCACGGCCACGGAAACCCGACGCTGGACGCCGCGATCACCGGACAGCTCGCGCAGATGAACCACGTCATGTTCGGCGGGCTCACCCACGAGCCCGCAGCACGGTTGGCCCAGCTGCTGGTTCAGATCACCCCGGACGGTCTGGACACGGTGTTCTTCAGCGACTCCGGCTCCGTGTCCGTCGAGGTGGCGGTCAAGATGGCGCTGCAGTACCAGCGCAGCCGGGGCCGCGAGGGCAAGCACCGGTTGATGACCTGGCGTGGGGGATACCACGGCGACACCTTCACTCCCATGAGCGTGTGCGACCCGGACGGCGGCATGCACGCGCTGTGGACGGACGTGCTGGCCGCCCAGGTGTTCGCACCCCAGGTGCCCCGTGACTACGACCCCGCATACAGCGCCGCGTTCGAGCAACAACTCGCCGAACACGCCGACGAACTCGCCGCCGTCATCGTCGAACCCGTGGTGCAGGGCGCCGGGGGCATGCGCTTCCACGATCCGAGGTATCTGTCGGACCTGCGGGCCGCCTGCACCCGGCAAGACGTGCTGTTGATCTTCGACGAGATCGCCACCGGCTTCGGTCGCACCGGTGCGTTGTTCGCCGCCGACCATGCCGGTGTGAGTCCCGACATCATGTGCGTGGGCAAGGCGCTGACCGGTGGCTACGTCACGCTCGCGGCCACGCTGTGTACCGCCGACGTCGCAGGCACCATCAGCTCCGGCCAGCCGGGTGCGCTGATGCACGGGCCCACCTTCATGGCCAACGCACTGGCGTGCGCCGTGTCGGTGGCATCGGTCGAACTGCTGCTCGGCCAGGACTGGCGGCAAATGGTGGGCGCCATCGAGGCGGGCCTGGCCGACGGATTGGCGCCGGCGCGCTCGCTGCCCGGCGTCGCCGACGTCCGCGTGCTCGGTGGGATCGGGGTGATCGAGATGGATCGGCCGGTCGACATGGCTGTGGCGACGGCGACGGCGCTGCGGCACCGGGTCTGGCTGCGCCCATTCCGCAACCTCGTCTACGTCATGCCGCCGTACGTGTGCACGCCCGATGAGGTCGGCCAGATCACCTCTGCGATGGTCGGCGTCGCCCGTGCACTAACCTGAACGGTGTTCAATCGTCGGCTCGCCGACGTGTTCAATGGCATCGAGGGAGCACGGATGACACGCGTCGACCTTTCGCCGCTGGCCTGGCTCGACGAGGTCGAGCAGCAGCGGCGCGCCGCCGGTCTGCGGCGCTCCCTGCGGACCCGCCCCGCCGTGGGAGCGGAACTCGACCTGGCGTCCAACGACTATCTGGGCCTGTCCCAGCATCCCGTCGTCATCGAGGGCGGGGTCGAGGCACTGCGCACCTGGGGTGCGGGGTCGACGGGGTCCCGCCTGGTCACCGGGAACACCGAACTGCACGAGAACTTCGAGTCGGCGCTGGCCGAGTTCGTCGGCGCGGAGTCCGGGCTGGTCTTCTCCTCGGGTTACACCGCGAACCTGGGCGCGGTGGTGGCGCTGTCCGGCGCGGGGTCGCTGCTGGTGTCCGATGCGCTGACGCACGCCTCCCTGGTCGACGCCTGCCGGTTGTCCCGGGCCCGCGTGGTGGTGACGCCGCACCGCGACGTCGACGCCATCGACGCTGCGCTGAGCGCCCGTGACGAAGCCCGCGCGGTCGTTGTCACGGACTCGGTGTTCAGCGCCGACGGCGTTCTGGCTCCGCTGCGGGAGTTACACGACGTGTGCCGCAGGCACGGCGCGCTGCTGATCGTCGACGAGGCGCACGGCCTCGGCGTGCGCGGCGACGGCGGCCGCGGACTGTTGCACGAGGTCGGTCTGGCCGGTGCGCCAGACGTGGTGGTGACGACGACGCTGTCCAAGGCGCTTGGTAGCCAGGGCGGCGTCGTGCTCGGCCCGGCGGCGGTGCGCGATCATCTGATCGACGCGGCGCGCCCCTTCATCTTCGACACCGGCCTGGCGCCGGCCGCCGTCGGTGCCGCGTGGGCGGCGCTCGGCGTATTGACCGCCGAGCCATGGCGGGCGGGCGAGGTATTGCGGCACGCGGCGACGCTCGCGCAGGTGTGCGGCGTCGCCGAGGCGCCCGAGTCGGCAGTGGTTTCGGTGGTCCTCGGCGAACCCGAGGTGGCGCTGGGCGCGGCGACCGGCTGTCTCGATCGGGGTGTCCGGGTCGGGTGCTTCCGGCCGCCGAGCGTGCCCGCCGGGACGTCGCGACTGCGGCTCACCGCCCGCGCCTCCCTTGACGACGACGACCTGGCCCTGGCCCGACGGGTGTTGACGGAAGTCCTACCTGCGGCACGCCGGAGTCGCCCCGGCGGCGACATCCTGCCCCAGTGACCGTCCTCGTCGTCACCGGAACCGACACCGGCGTCGGCAAGACCGTCGCCACCGCAGCACTGGCCTGCCACGCGCGGTTGGCAGGCTTCGACGTCGCGGTGTGCAAACCGGTGCAGACCGGCGCGGCTGACGGCGACGACGACCTCGCCGAGGTGGCGCGACTCTCGGGCGTCGGCGAACTGACGTCGGGGTGGCGCTATCCCGAGCCGTTGGCGCCGGTGGCGGCGGCGCATCGGGCGGGCATGGCGCTGCCGACGCGCGCCGAACTCGGCGCCCTGATCCGCGGGGCGGACGAACCGGGCAGGCTGACCCTGGTCGAGGGCGCCGGAGGCCTGTTGGTGGAACTCGGCACCGACGGGGTGACGCTGCGCGACCTCGCCGTGGATGTCGGTGCCGCCGTCCTCGTCGTCGTCACGGCCGGCCTTGGCACGCTCAACCACACCGCGCTGACGGTGGAATCGCTTGCCGCGCAGAATGTTCGGTGTGCCGGCCTGATCATCGGCAGGTGGCCGACGGATCCGGGTCCCGCCGAGACCTCCAACCGGGTGGCGCTGGACCGGATCGCGGGCGTGCGGGCGGCGCTGCCCGCTGGCGCGGGTTCATGCAGCGCCGCCGAATTCGAGTCGATCAGCGCGTCCGCGTTCGACCCGCAGTGGGTCACGAGCCTGGTCGGTTGAAATGGTCCATTCCGTCGAGCTGCTCTACGACCCGGACACCGAGGCGACGGTCCGCAACATCTGGGCCGGCCTGACGGAGGCGGGGATCCACGGTCAGACGCCGGCGAGCAGGCCGCATACGACGCTGACCGTCGCGCAGCGCATCGACGCTGACGTGGACGCCTCGTTGGCTGCGTTGGCGAGCCGGTTCCCGTTCCCGTGCCGGATCGGTGCGCCGCTGTTGTTCGGCCGGTCCAAGGCGGTGCTCACGCGGCTGGTGCTGCCAACGGCGGAACTGGTGGACGTGCACGCCGAGGTACACCGGCTGTGCCTGCCGCACGTGCATCCCGGCCCGATGGCGAACGCGACACCCGGTCAGTGGACCCCGCACGTGACGATGGCGCGCCGGGTCGTTGCCGACCAGTTGGGCCTGGCGTTGCGGATCGCGGGTACGCCGCCGGAGATCGTGGGCCACGTCGTCGGGCTGCGCCGCTGGGACGGCGACGCCAAGCGCGAACATCCGATCAGCTGACCGAATCCGCAACCCTTTTCGGTACGCACATCCGCCAGCCATCGATCACCAGTTCGCGTAGTTCGTCGAGTTCTATGGCATCCAGTCGGACGTGAATCCAGTTGTATCTCATGTCCGACGTGCGCGGCAGCATGAACTTGTCCGGCTCGGCGGCCACCATCGCGGCCCGTTCCTCCTTTGGGAAGGCGCACCCCAGCACCGTCTCATCACGCGAGAACGCCAGGTAGACGATGCGCCCCACCCGGAACTTGATCTGGTCGCGCACCACCACCTCGTAAGACCTGGGCAGTGGCGAGACGATGCAGCGCACGTCGTCGACGGAGATCACGCCTCGGACGCTAGTCGGGCCGTCCGACAAACCGACCACCGAACTGCACGTTCGGCAGACGCCTACTCGAACTTCTCCTGCGAAAGGTTGACTTCGGCGCCGCTGTGGGCCGCGATCCCGTCGACGAGAAGTTTTAGCCCGAATGCGAAGCGGGCGTTGGGGTTCTCCGTCAGCACCGACTGTCCGTCAACCAGCGCGCCCGCGGCGTCCCACTGTAGCCGTGACTGCTCGTCGGCGGTGAAGCCGAGCACGTAGTACAGCACCGTGCGGCCGGCGAGGTCGGCGTTGGCCGGGTCGATGCCCCCCTGTGCCGCGGCGGTGGTCAGCCGGGTCAGGATCTCGGTCATCCGTTCGGACTTCCCTGCGGCGAAGCTGGCCGACACCAGTTCGGCGCCGTCGGTGAACGACAGCAGGGCGTCGCGCAGCGCCGTGCAGACACCGACGACACACCGTGACCACGACGCGTCGTCGACGGTGGCCGACGTGGGCTCCAGGATCCGGTCGGCCACGGCACCGAGCAGTTCCTGCTTGTCGGCGAAGTGCCAGTACAACGCGCCGGGGCTGACGCTCAGCTCGCGGGCGAGTCTGCGCATGGTCAGATCGGCGATGCCGTAGTCGTCGAGGAGCTGGGTGGCCTTGTCGACCACGTCGCGTCGGTGCAGCTGCACCCCTGTATCCTAAACACCGTTCAAGTTCGTCCATGCAAGGAGTACCGAGTGACGCAGTCCGCTGTCGACGACACCGGGATCACCGATGTGTTGAGTCTGGCGCGCGAGCAGGTGCTCGAACGCGGCGTCGGGCTCACCCAGGACCAGGTCCTGCGGGTGTTGCAACTGCCCGACGACCAGCTCGAAGAACTCCTGGCGCTAGCCCACGAGGTCCGGATGCGCTGGTGCGGCCCGGAAGTCGAGGTCGAGGGCATCATCAGCCTGAAGACCGGTGGTTGCCCCGAGGACTGCCACTTCTGTTCGCAGTCGGGGCTCTTCGCTTCGCCAGTGCGTAGCGCCTGGCTCGACATCCCGAGCCTGGTGGAGGCCGCCAAGCAGACCGCGAAGTCCGGCGCCACCGAGTTCTGCATCGTGGCCGCGGTGCGTGGCCCCGACGAGCGGCTGCTGGCGCAGGTCGCCGCCGGGGTCGAGGCCATCCGCAACGAGGTCGACATCCAGATCGCCTGCTCGCTGGGCATGCTCACCCAGGAGCAGGTGGAACGGCTGTCGGCGATGGGCGTGCACCGCTACAACCACAACCTGGAGACCGCGCGCTCGTTCTTCACCAACGTGGTCACCACCCACACGTGGGAGGAGCGTTGGGAGACGCTGGCCATGGTCCGCGAGGCGGGCATGGAGGTGTGCTGCGGCGGCATCCTCGGGATGGGCGAGACGCTGGAACAGCGCGCCGAGTTCGCGGCCAACCTCGCCGAACTGGACCCGCACGAGGTGCCGCTGAACTTCCTCAACCCGCG
>NZ_JAVRPS010000314.1:0-11013 GCF_032162105.1 Mycobacterium sp.
ACAGCGGTTGACCGCCGTCGTGGAGGACGCCGAGGTGGCGCGCTGGGCACGACCGCCGGTGCCCGGCGATGGCGTGGCCGTCACCGTTCGGCCGGACCGTCTGCACCTGTTCGACGACAGCTCCGGCGACCGGCTGCCCGCCGCATAGCGGCCTGTCGTCGTATCGCTCATCGTGACTGGATCTGTACTGGCGCAACATCCGCACCCATTCGCTGCATGATCCGATCGACTACAAGAAACTCGAGGTCGGCGCCAACTTCCTCAACGGGGACGTGCAGCCCATCACGCTCTACACCTGAGACTGCGGAGCGCCAATCACGTCTTCGGCCCGATGAACTCGTCGAGGCGGGCCGTGGCGGCCTTGCGGTAGATGGAGACGATGTACTTCGTCGACCGGGTCCAGGGGATCTCGAGGTGGTCGAGTGCGGCGGTGAACAGGCCGATGATGTCTTCCGATCTGTTCGAGAAGTGGTACCGGATGCTCATGACCCCGCGATCATTGGCGACGACGCGGCAGCCGTCGCTGTGGATCAGTCCGCGGACGAACTCTTCGGTTTCCTCGTAGACGATGGCTTCCTGCCATGGCTCGAGCCGGATCGGCCTGTTGTGCTTTCGGCCGGGGCCGTGCTGAGGGAACAGGCATGGCCAGTGTTTTGAGTAGTGGCCGACCTCGACGCAGCGGGTCGGCTTCCGAAACACTGCCGCATGCTGGCTGGGCATCACCGCGTCGATCGCCTCGCAACACCGATTGATGATGCCCGGGTACTTCAAGTCGAGGACGATCCTCAGGCGCCAGACTCGGCGGTTTCGTGAGATGCAGCCGTCGCCGAGATACAGACCGAGTAGGTACGAATATGCGGCCTGCGGCAGCGCCGAAAAATCGTGAAGGACGCCGCAGGGTGACGATGCACCCGGACACCGCAGCCGATTTGGTGGCCTGCGCCGCCACTCGCGCACGGTCGGTCGAGGAATGCCCGTCTGTCGCGCAATGGCGCAGTCGTTCACGCCCGCTGCGATGAGTCGTTGGACCTGGTTGAACTCGTCCAAGGACCTCACGTCTTGCCCCCCGCCGTCCCGACGTCTCCAAACTAGAGACGGCCGCCGACAAATTGTGGGAGCGATCGGCGCGGTACTATTTGCACTCTGCGGGCGTGGCGAAACGGAAAACGCACCGGCTTTAGGTGCCGGCGCTCGAAAGAGCTTGAGGGTTCGATTCCCTCCGCCCGCACTCATGGATTGGTTGGATTCAAGGAGCGCGAACTAGCTGCTAGTCCTGGACCTCGCGCGAGTCGCGCCGGCTGATGTCGGGCAGCGATAGGCCGTTCAACATCGATAATCGTCGTCAACAGTCGTGGGCACGTCGGGTCCCGCAGGATGGCCCGAAACATGTCCAGGTCGCAAATGTCAATGGATCACAGGGATTATCCATGACCGGTAGCGATCGTGCGTGCGTACGACACCGACCACCTCGTCCCGGCCGGCATCGCAACGAGCGGCGTCGTACCGTCGACGGTACGAGAGGCAGCCGACCTGGACTACCGGCGCACCATCCTTGAAGACATCTGATTGGACGACGACGACGTTCACCGCGTGCTGACGCACACCAGAGCCAGGGCGATCCTTGCCCACCGTGTCTCACCGGTGATACAGTTGCTGTATGGAGATCGTCACCGTGCGTGAACTGCGCAACAACGGTGGAGACGTACTCGATCGCGTGGAGCGCGGCGAGAGTGTGATCGTCACCCGCGACGGTCGCCCGGTAGCCGAGTTGCGGCCCCTGCCGCGGCGCAGCCCGCGAGCCGCCGAACTGATCACGCGCAGGAAGCGGCTGCCGCGCGTCGACCCGGAGTCGCTGCGACGCGACGTCGATGCGGTCATCGACCCGTCGGTGTGATGACCGACGCAACTGTGGTCGGCCTGCTCGACACCTCGACGGTCATCCTGCTGGGTCGTATCGATGATCCGGCGACGCTTCCGGATGAGTCGGTGATCAGTGCCATCACGCTCGCCGAGCTGTCCGTCGGGCCCCACGTGGCCGATACGGAAGGCGAGCGCATCGGCCGGCAAGCACATTTGCAACAGGCCGAGAACGACTTCGATGTGATCGCGTTCGATGGTGCGGCCGCTCGCGCCTTCGGCGCGGTCGCCGGCGCACTGCGAACTGCCGGGCGCAAGAGGGCGGCTCGCGCCTACGACGCGCTCATCGCTGCGACCGCCATAGCGAACGGTCTGCCGCTGTTTACGTGCAATCCCAGCGATTTCGAAGGCATTGCCGGATTGGATCTCCGCCTCGTTCCGCATCCCGACGCCGAGTAGGTCAGACCGCGATCTAGATAACAAGGATTATCTGATGTGAACTACTCCGTTTGCACTGCTGCCCAACGGCTTTCATTATCGAGCAAGGCCGAGGAATGCCATCATTGCCCGCTCGATCTCGACGATTTGCTCCGCCGTTAGTCGGCCTACCCGGGCATGGACATTCGACCTACTGACCGTCGTGAGCTTGTCGATCATCACATCACTATCGTGATCGAGTCCCGAAAGTCGCCCGTCTCCGCCGCTGATGCGGATTCTCGGAATGTTCTTGATTCTGCCCTGCTCCCGCAGCTGCTCGAAAACCGGCGCAAAACGCATCTGAATCGGCCGAATGTAGTTGCGGTAGAGGTATTCCATCCGGTCCGTGGGAGCGGCGCCCTCCACGGTGGCGATGCGCGCAAGGTTAGGGCCTGGTGGCGGCGCGCCACAGCTCGGCCTTGGAGCCGAAGCGCTGATAGAGCAGATTGCGGCTGACGCCCAACTCGTCGTTGACGGTCCGCAGCGACACCCCGTTGTATCCGTGTACGGAAAAGGCCTCGATTGCCGCGGCCATGACCTTGTCCGTCGGGAGACCATCCTGCGGCATACCTCGCTCTGGGCCTGCGGGTTCGGCGGACCGAGCATCGCTGGGCACTCGAGCGGGTGTTTCACACGGTGGAGGTACGCGGTCATCCGGTGAACGTGAAGGTGGGCTGCTCGACGGCGAGGTGGTCAACGTCAAGCCCGAACATCGGGACTGTGTTCGAGTGGCGCACGAGACCGGGCAGAGCGTCAAGGCGGTGCGGGTCGCGGCGCTCGTCGCGCATGGATCCGGTCAGTGAGTCGAGGTGTCTCGTTGGAAGACCTGGCTCGCAGCAGCGCCGAAGCCTTCGGGTTGCCCCACGGCAGCGAAGGTCCTTCCGACCTCGGCAAGCTCGTAAGACCACCTCCATCCCTTCTCGTCGTTCTGCTGCTGTGCCTGCAGCCACGCCGCCGGAAGACCGGGTTGGCTGATCGCCCATTCGTCGGCGAGCTCGTCATCGACGCCATAGGCGGCGGCGGTTCGTCGGATCGACAGCAGCAACGCTGCAGTGGTCTTGGTCCAAGCCGCGTACGTCATCTTCAATGCCGAGGCGGCCGGCGGGGCGCCGGCGAGGCGGATTACCTCAAGCGGGGAACCGGCGAACAGGCTCGCGACCTCGCCGTCGTCCCCGGCCAGATAGAGCCGGGTGGTTCCCTCCGTGGCCGGGGGTGGGCCAATGATGCCGCCATCGAGGTAGCGGGCGCCGCCTGCCGTGACGGTGCGGCCGATAACTGCCGACGTCTCGGGGCTAATCGCGTTGGCGTCCACCACGATTCCACGGAAGCCTGTCAACTGCTGGGCGACCTCGAGCGCCGCGTGCGGCGGGCAGATCGAGAACACTACCTCGGCGTTGGCCAGCAGTTCGGAGAGATCGTCGAACGGTGTCAAGCCCGCCTCGGCGGCACGTTGCGCACTTGCGTGACTTCGGCCGGTACGCAGCCACCCAACCTCACGGCCGCAACCGACGAGACAGGCGCCCACCGAAGCGCCCATGGCACCGGGATGAAGGATTGCCAACATGTCCAATGATCTCTCGGTCCTCGTCGGCTTTCAAACAGGCCAGCGTGCGAGGTCAGTGCGGGTCCGGGCCGACCCGCACACCATCCGCTTTCCCACGTTGTCTCCCTTGAGCAGACCGATCAGCGCCATCGGCGCGTTGTCGAGTCCGTCGATGACATCACGCAGCGCGATCAACTGCCCGGTCGCAAGCCAGCCGGCGAGGCGCTCTTCGGCGAAAGACCACCGGTCATGGAAGTCGGTGACCAGGATCCCCTCCATGCGAAGACGTTTGGTGACCAGGTAGCCGGGGACGCCGCGGGGGCCCGGGGCCGGGGTCGAGGTGTCGTACTGAGAAACGACGCCACAGCAGACGATCCTGCCGCGGTCGTTCATCAGCGACAGCGTGGCTTCCAGGACCGGGCCGCCGACATTGTCGAAGTAGACGTCGACGCCGTCCGGACAGGCCGCCTTCAGGTCCTTCCGGAGTGTGGGGCTGCGGTGGCTGACCGCGGCGTCGAAGCCGAGCCGCTCGGTCAAGACGCGGGTCTTGTCGGCAGATCCGGCGATGCCCACCACCCGGCATCCCGCGAGACGGGCGAGCTGGCCGACGATATGCCCGGTGGCTCCGGCCGCCGCGGACACCACCACGGTGTCCCCTGGCCGTGGTTGCCCGACTTCGATCAGGCCGAAGTATGCCGTCAGGCCCGTGATCCCCAGCGCGCCAAGCTGATCGGTGAGTGGACCGCGCACCGTGACCGGCTGCACGTCGGTCGTGGAGAGGATCGCATACTCCTGCCAGCCCGCCTCGCAGGCGACGACGGTACCGGCCGGGAGGTCTCCTGCGAGGACCTCGCACAGCGTGAAACCGGCCATCACCTCGTCACTGGAGATCTGGCTTCGATAAGTGCGGCCCTGCATCCACGCGCGGTTCGCCGGGTCGATGGAGAGCAGCACGGTTCGGCACAGCACCTGGCCCGGGACGGGCTCGCCGATTTCCGCTGTGGCAGTGCGGAAGTGGCGGAGTTCGAGCTGCCCATCGGGACGCTCGGCGAGCAGAATCTGCCGGTTCACGTTGCCAGTTCCCCGGCTCGCTCGAGCAGGCCTAGCGCAGCGGCGTGCAGCTGATCGCCGGTGGTCTTGTCAGCCTGGCCGGCGCACGCGCGCGCGTGGGTGCCCTCGAGCACGATGCCGAGCTTGTAGCAGGCGAGGACCTCGAACCAGGGCAGGGCAGTCAGGTCGCGCCCGCTGACTTCCCGGTACCGAGCGATCAATTCGTCACGGGTCGGCAATCCAGACGTTGGTTCGATCAAGACGATGGGCGCGGCGTGCTCGCCGCCTGGCCAGGTGGCGAGCAACCAGGCCAGGTCGAGCAGGGGGTCGCCGACCGTCGCCATCTCCCAGTCGACGACCGCTATGAGCTCGGGGCCGGACGGCGAGAAGAGGACGTTGGCCAGGTGGAAGTCGCCGTGCACCAGCCCGGGCTGCCAGGTCACCGGCCGGTTGCGGTCCAGCCATCGGGCGACCGCGTCGACACCGGAAAGTTCTGAACCGACATAACCGGGGATCTCGCGGTAGCTCTCCAGCTGTGTCTGCCAACGCGCGGCCTGCCGTTCGAGGTAACCTTCCCGGCGGCCCAGGTCCCCGATCCCGGCGGCGTCGACGTCCACCTGGGACAGCGCGGCGGCGGCGTCGGCCATTGCCAAGCCCATCTGATGCCGGATCGCCGGATCGTCTCGGTGTGGTGCCGGGAGCCCGCTGGCCGGATTGAATCCGTCGATCGGGTCCATCAGGTAGAACGCACAGCCCAGCACGTCGGTGTCGCCGCAAGCGGCGATCAAGCCGGGATGGGGGACCGCTGATTTGCGGAGCGCCGCGAGCACGCGGGCCTCTCGGCGCATCGTCTCGTCACTCTTGGCGCGCTTGTGGATCGGCGGCCGTCGCAGCACGTAGTCGTTCCCGCCGCGCCGGAACCTCAGCAGGATGTTTTGTGTTCCACCGGTGAGCCGCTCGACGTGGGTGATCGGGCCGCCGGGGAGACCCTGCTGGTCCATCCAGATGGCGAGCCGGTCCAGATCGACACCCGTCGGCTGGGTCTCCGTTGGCAACGCGGTCACCGTGCGAGGAGGGCGGGATCGTCGTTGCCGACGGCGTGTTCGAGCATTTCGGCGTACCGGGCACGGGCTTCGGCGCGCCGCGTGGGGAGGTGTGTGGAGGGGAACAGGCCAGGTGCCGGGGCACGGCCGCGGAGCAGCTCGCGGGCGAGGGTGATCTTGTGGACTTCGGTCGGACCGTCGGCCAGCCCCATCACCTCGGAGCCGAGCAGCATTGCCGCGAACGGCATCTCGTCGGATACCCCGAGTGCGCCGTGCAGGTGCAGAGCGCGCTGCGCCACGTCGTGCAGAACCTTCGGCATGGCGACCTTGACGGCGGCGATGTCCTTGCGCACGACGCGGTAGTCCTGATGCTTGTCGATCAGCCACGCGGTGCGCAGCACGAGAAGGCGGAACTGTTCCATCTCGATCCAGCTGTCGGCGATCTTCTCCTGAGTCATCTGGAAGCTCGCCAGGGTGCCTGCCCGGGTCTGGCGGGAAACCGCACGCTCGCACATCATGTCGAACGCCTGACGAACCAGCGCGATCGTGCGCATCGCATGGTGAATGCGACCGCCGCCCAGTCGAGTCTGCGCGATGGCGAACGCCGCGCCCTCGTCGCCGAGCAGGTTCGCCGCCGGCACCCGCATGTTCTGGAACCGCAGGTACGAGTGCGAGCTATGGTGCTCGCCCCCGACGTGTATGTCGCGGACGAATTCCAGCCCTGGCGTTCCTGCTGGCACGAGGATCATCGACATTCCCCGGTACGGATCGGCCTCGGGATCGGTCACGGCCATGACGATGAAGAACGCTGCCACCGCGGCGTTGGAGGCGAACCACTTCTCGCCGGTGATCACCCACTCGTCGCCGTCGCGCACGGCACGGGTACGCAAGAGCGTGGGGTCGGCCCCGGCGTGCGGCTCGGTCATGGCGTAACAGGACGAGATGTCTCCTGCCAGCAGCGGGCGCAGGAACTGCTCCTTCTGCGCGGGGCTGCCGAAGTGCGCGAGGATCTCGGCATTGCCCGAATCGGGTGCCTGGCAGCCGAAGACCGTTGGAGCCCAACGGGAACGGCCGAGGATCTCGTTCATGAGAGCCAGCTTCAGTTGCCCGTACCCTGGTCCGCCGAGCTCGGGACCGAGATGGCATGCCCATAGTCCGCGGTCTTTGACCTGTTGCTGCAGCGGTCGCACCAGCGACGCGGCCCGCTGGTCGGCCTTGTCGGCGGGGTCGCCGAGAACCAAGTCCAGCGGCTCGACTTCGTCCCGGACGAACGTGTCGAGCCAGTCCAGTTCGCGTTGAAAGTCGGGTTCTGTGTCAAAGTCCCACGCCACTGTGCGCTCCCATCGGCTGTAATGCGATCGACCTGTGATTTAATGTGATCGCATCAATCAAGCTAGCACGAGGAGGGCAGGGAAGTGAAAGCGTCGGTGGCCGGGCAGGACACCCGGTCGCAGCTCATCTCCGCAGCCGAGCGGCTGTTCGCGGAGCGGGGCGTCGACGGCGTGTCGCTCAACGAGATCAATCGCGATGCGGGCCAACGCAATGCCAGTGCCCTGCAATACCACTTCTCAGACCGCGCGGGGCTGTTGAAAGCCGTCATCGACAAGCACGGTCCCGACGTCGACGCGCGCCGTGACGTGTTGGTTCAGCAGTACCGGGTATCCGGAGCAGAAGACCTGCGGGCACTGGCGGCCGCGCTGGTCCTGCCCCTGTCGGCGAAGTTGTCGGACCCCGACGGCGGTCGGGAGTACTTGAGAATCGTTGCCGAGCTGGTCAATCGGCCCGACCCGCAGTTCGGCGTCCTACTCGACGGCCCCGGCGGAGCCGGCCTCCTGACCTGGCGTGAATGTGTCGACCCGCTGCTCACGCGGGAGTCCATCGAGATCTTCCACACCCGGTTCACCGCGATCCGCTTCACACATGTCGAACTTGCGACCCGCGCGGCCGGGCGCCCGCGCGCCGACGAGCGGTTGTTCACCAGCAGACTGATCGACCTGGTCGCAGCGGTCCTGGCGACCCCGGTGTCCGAACAGACGGCGGGACTTCTGCGCCAACGCAATACGCGTCGGCGACATGCCTGACGAACGCGCTTACTCCGTCGTGCGCGTGGGACTAGACCTGCGCCATCCCGCCGTCGACGCTTAGTTCGGCGCCGGCCACGAAGCTGCTGTCGTCGGATGCGAGGAACAGTGCGGCCGCGGCGATCTCTTCGGGGCGACCCATCCGGTTGAGTGGTATCGCCGCGGCGAACGCCGCCCTGATCGCGTCCGCGCCCTCCGGCGAGTCGGCCTGACCGTCCATGATGGGGGTGTCGATCGGGCCAGGGCTCAATGTGTTGAACCGGATGCCGCGGTCGTTGAACTCGCGGGTCCACGTGCGCGTGTAGGAACGCAGCGCGGCCTTGGTGGCGCTGTAGGTGCTGTAGCCGCGAATGCCCACGTAGCCCGCGATCGAGGCGACCAGAATGACCGAGCCGCCGTTGCGTATCAGCGGCAGCGCCTTCTGCACCGTGAACAGGGCTGCCCGGGCGTTGAGGTCGAAGGTGAGGTCGAAGTTCTCCTCGGTGATCTTTCCCAACTCCTCCGGCTCCACCCGGCCCGAGTTGACCACCAGGATGTCCAGCGCGCCCTTGTCCTCGAGAACCGTGGCGAAGAGCTTGTCCAAGTCCGCGGAGACCGTGGCGTCGCCGGCGACGGTGGTCACTCCGTCGCCGATCGACGCCTTGGCCGTGTCCAACTCACTCTGTCGGCGCCCGGTGATGAAGACGTGGGCGCCTTCTTGGACGAACCTCTGTGCGATCGCCAGGCCGATACCGCTACTGCCGCCGGTGATCACGGCGACCTTGCCATCCAGTCGTGCCATCAGTTGATCCTCCTATTTCGTGCTGTGTTGGACGGGCTCGTGCGGCGTCCGTCTTCGGTGATGGGACCGATCGCATTGATTAGACCGATCTGTCTAAATTAAGATTACTTGTGCTCGACGCTGCTGTCAACGCACGGACGCCGTACCGCCGTCTGACCATTCGCCCGCGCTCGGGTGGTATGCCTTACGCACGAACTCCGCGATTGCGGTACCGATCTCATCCGGGCTGTCCTCTTGAACGAAATGAATTCCGCTGACGGTCGTTTCGGTCAGGCTGGGCCAGGATCGGATGAGTTCGCGGACGTGGCCGTGGGCAATGGCACCCGGTTCGGCATTGATGAACAGCTTGGGCAGCTCGGTTGCCGCCAGCCAGTTGCTGTATTCATCGACGACCGTGACCACGTCTGCTGGCTCACCGTCGATCGGGAGATTGCGTGGCCACGACAGCATTGGACGGCGGCCTTCGCCTGGCATGACGAAGGGTCGCCGATAGTGGTCCATCTCTTCGTCACTGAGTTCGCGCTGGATCTGGGCGGGTAGGACACGCTCGATGAACACGTTCTGCTCCAGCACCATTGGCTCGCCGCGCGGGGAGCGAAAGCCCTCGAAGACTTCGCGGATCGCGCCAGGGAATTCCGGCCATGTCATCGGGATCACGATGGCCTCCGTGAACGCGATCCCCTGCACACGGTCGCGGTGTTGGTTGGCCCAGTCGAAGCCGAGGACCGAACCCCAGTCGTGGAGCACGAGTGTCACGTTGTCGCCGAGATCCAGTGCGTCCCACAGCGCGAACAGGTAGTCACGTTGTTCGGCATAGTTGTAGCGATCCGGGCCCGACGGGCGCAACTTGTCCGAACCGCCCATTCCGATGAGATCGCACGCCACGAGCCGGCCCAGCCCCTCCAGGTGCGGCATCACGTTGCGCCACAGGTAGGACGAGGTCGGGTTGCCGTGCTGAAAGACGATGGCGTCGCCGTCGCCCTCGTCGACGTAGGCCATCCGGTACCCATTGACGTTGCGATACTTCAGTTGCCCGTAGGGTTTTGCTCCCACCATGATGTGCCTCCTAGCGCGTGAGATTTCCGGCGGCTTGATCGCAGCGCCTGCGGCAACCCGAGTGGAACCGTTTAGGGGATGATGCGAAGTTGGCGGAGTCTGGTGAGCTGCCGCCTGAAGCTCTGGTGCGTGTCGATGCAATCCGCGAAGCCCGCCTGACGGATCTTGATTGTGCTTTGGATGGTCTCTTCACCGAAGTTGAGCATCCAGTCCACGAACGACCAGTTCGCAATCTGCTCATAGGGCGTGGGGTGCAGGCCGTAGCCGGCGACCATGGAATCCCACAACGGAGCCTTCTCGCTCATCTCAGAAACGGTGGACATGGCAAGCGGCTCTGCGACTGGCAGATCGTAGAAGGCGGCGAGCTCGTTCCAGAGTTGCCTCCAGCGATAGACGTCTCCGTTGGAGATGTTGAAGATCTCATCGCGCGCTTTGTCTTCACCCAGAGCCCACAACGTCGCGCGGCCGAACAATTCGGCGTCAGTTGTCTCCTGGAGACTGTTCCATCCCTCCTTGGTGCCAGGAAAGCGCAGCGGCAACCCCAGTTCGCGACTCATCGCGGCATAGGTCGCGAGACTCGTGACCAGGTTCATTGGCGAGTTCAGGCTTGGCCCCATGACCAGATGGGGGCGCAAAACCGTCCAGCTAGCCCCGTTCTCGGCGGCCCAGTCGGCCAGAATGTCTTCCTGCTGGTGGTAGTGGATCGGCGCAATCAGACGTGGGTCCGTCTCCTTCGCTGGAGCATTGAACGCCCCCAGACTGAAGCCGTAGGACTTGGCACCACCGGCAAGCACGACGCGCTGAACGGGCACACTGCCCGCGGCGAGAGCGTCGAGCGTGTTTCTCAACATGCTGGCATTTGGCTCGACCGTTTCGGCCATCGTGGGTTTCTCGACATAGGCAGCGAAGACCAGATCGGTCACCTCATGAAGAGAGGAAAAGGCGTTCTTCGTACCCTCACAGTCCATCAGATCGACGCTGAGGTGAGGGGGTGCGGACTGCGCCCGGTAGGCCGGTGCGGGTCGACGCGCAGCCGTGGTGACCGCCCATTGCGGGTTCTCTGCGACGGCGTCGATAACGCCAGTACCAAGGACGCCGTATGGTCCAACAAGCAGGATCTGGCGC
>NZ_JAVRPS010000315.1:0-6307 GCF_032162105.1 Mycobacterium sp.
CGTCGGCGACGTAGAACTGGAAGAACGCGTGGCACGGCGGTAGCGCCATCTGCGGGATCTCGCCGACGTTCCAGGCCGAGACGATGTTGCGCCGCGAGTCGGGATCGCTCTTCAACAGCTCAAGCGCCGCACTGATCTGGTCGACGTGCTCGCCGGACGGGGTCGGCCAGGACCGCCACTGCACGCCGTAGACCGGACCGAGATCGCCTGTGTCGCTTGCCCATTCGTCCCAGATGGTGACGCCGTGCTCCTGGAGCCAGCGCACGTTCGAATCGCCGCGCAGGAACCACAGCAGCTCATAGACGACCGACTTGAGATGCACCTTCTTGGTGGTGATCAGCGGGAAGCCGACGGCCAGGTCATAGCGCATCTGGTGGCCGAACAGGCTGCGAGCACCGGTTCCGGTCCGATTCGACTTCGGTGTTCCGGTCTCGAGCACGAGTCGCAGGAGATCCTCGTAGGGAGTTGCGATCGCCACTCGACCAGCTTACGTCCAGAGGCAGGGAGTAAAACGGAGGCATGCCGACGATCAACGACACCATCACCACGCCCGATGGAACCTGTCCCGTCACACTCGCCACCCCGGAGGGGGACGGCCCCTGGGCCGGGGTAGTGATGTACCCCGACGCCGGGGGCAGGCGTCCGGTGTTCGTTGACATGGCGGAGAAGCTGGCCGGTTACGGCTACGCCGTGCTGGTGCCCGACGTGTACTACCGCAGTGGCGACTGGGCGCCGTTCGACTTGAACACCGCCTTCAGCGATCCGGATGAACGCAAGCGGCTGATGTCGATGATGGGCGGTATCACCCCGGACAAGATGGCGGCCGACGCAGGAGCGTTCTTCGACTATCTGGCGTCCCGACCCGAGGTCAGCGGCACCGCGTTCGGCACCACGGGGTATTGCATGGGCGGGCGCTCCTCGTTGGTGGTGGCGGGCCGCGTTCCCGACCGGGTGGCGGCGGCGATGTCGTTCCACGGCGGCGGGCTGGCGTCCGATGATCCTGGCAGCCCTCACCTACTGGCCGACCAGATCCAGGCCGCGGTGTACGTCGGCGGTGCCGAGAACGACGCGTCCTTCACCCCCGAGGCGGCCGAGACCCTGGACAAGGCGCTGACGGCGGCCGACGTCGAGCACACCATCGAGTGGTACGCCGCCGCGCACGGTTTCGCGGTCTCCGACCACCGCGCCGCCTACGACGCCGATGCCGCCCAGCGGCACTGGAATGTCATGGAGAGCTTCTTCGGCGACCACCTCGGCTGACGGTTCCGGCATGGCCGCGTTGCCTCGCCGTGGCCCGGTAGGCGACCATGAACGCGTGTACGACCAGACCACTGCCAACGAACCGGATCCCAGCGAACCGGGATCGCGCATCGACCCGGTACTCGCCAGAAGCTGGCTGCTGGTCAACGGCGCGCAGTTCGATCGGTTCGCGCCGGCCGTCCACTCCCGCGCCGACATCGTGGTGCTCGACATCGAGGATGCGGTCGCGCCCAAGGACAAGGCCGCCGCCCGCGACAACGTGACCCGGTGGCTGGGCGAAGGCAATTCCGACTGGGTTCGCGTCAACGGGTTCGGCACCCAGTGGTGGGCCGACGACCTTGAATTGCTATCCAAGACGACGGTCGGCGGGGTGATGCTGGCGATGGTCGAATCCGTCGACCACGTCACCGAAACCGCCAAACGCCTGCCGAACGTGCCGATCGTCGCCTTGGTGGAAACGGCCCGCGGGCTGGAACGCATCACGGAGATCGCCGCGACCAAGGGCACCTTCCGGCTCGCCTTCGGCATCGGCGACTTCCGCCGTGACACCGGTTTCGGGGACAACCCGGCCACGCTGGCCTACGCACGCTCACGGTTCACCATCGCGGCCAAGGCGGCCCACCTGCCGAGTGCCATCGACGGACCGACGGTCGGATCGAGCGCGCTGCGCCTCAGTGAGGCCACCGCGGTCTCCGCCGAATTCGGCATGACCGGCAAGATCTGCCTGACCCCTGACCAGTGCTCGACCGTGAACGAGGGTCTGTCCCCGTCTCAGGACGAGATCAGCTGGGCCAAGGAGTTCTTCACCGAGTATCAGCGCGACGGCGGGGAGATCCGCAACGGCTCAGACCTGCCGCGCATCGCCCGCGCCAACAAGATCCTCGATTTGGCCAAGGCGTACGGCATCCACGAGTCCGAGTTCAGCGACGACCCCGACCACGTGCCCGCGCCGTCGGACACCTACCACTACTGATCGTCGCGGTGGCGGCCGAATGACCGCAGCGCGCGCCATATTCCGCGACCGGCGTACAGCGCCGCCACGATCGACACCACGATCATGACGATGAACATGACCAGCCAGTTGCTGCGGCTGTGGCTGACGTTCCACCAGACGATGGTGAACAGCACCGCGCAGATGAACACCACGATGTCGCGCCAATTGCCGCGGTAGGACTGGGCAACCTCCAGCAGCGACCGGTTCTTGTCGACCGCGGCGATCAGATCGTCGACCCGGATGTCGATGACGCGCTGCAGTTCGGCGCGCCGTTCGGTCTGTTCCGGCGGAATCCGTTCCAGGAGATCCATGTCCTGTTTGATCAGGCCGCGGACGTCGGGTCCGCGGAGATTGCCCGCGACGATGCCCAGAAGTGCACCTCCCGCGATCGGTGCACCGGCCATAGCGATTTCGGCGATACCAGGCATGCCTAGCTTTCTACAGCGTCAACTGCCGCCGTCGCGCTATTTCGCCCAGTCGGAGACGGGCTGCCAGGTCGCCTCGTTCGCCGGATCCGGGGCCCACTCGAGGCCGGAGAGAATGCCCTTGAGACTGGTGGGCGCCTCCGGAGGGGTGCCGGCAGTGTGCGGGCCGGGTAGGCCACAGTCGAATACGACCAGCATGCCGGGCTGGACCTGCACGGCGGCGTGGTCACCGGCTCCGTTCACGTCGTCGTCGAAGAAGCCGTCCTTGCCGCCGATCTGCATCGGCACCGCCCCTTGCTCCTGGAAGTGCCCGTAGTAGCCGTCGGAAGGCCAGATGTGCACGCCCAGAGTCTCGGTGTCGGGTCCGCGCTCGCACTGGCCCGCGCCGCCCATGACCGTGGATCCGCACGGAGCGAAGCTGACGATCGTGCCGTAGTCCCCCGTCCCGTCGATGTTGATCTCCGCCAATGGCATGTTCACGGGCACGTCGGGCATGCTCATCGGAAGCCGAATCGGGGTACGTTCCGCGGGCTTGAGAGCGTGGGCGAGTTCGACCATGCGATCGAGTTGGGTGGTCGCGGTGGTCAAACCCTTCACCGTCGCCCACGCATCGTCCGCGTACTGCCAGGTGAGTGTGGCTGTGTGCTTAGCCGGGTCTTCGATCAGGAAGCCATCGCCGTCACCGTTCACTGCGATCGGCTGACCCGCCC
The DNA here is from genome assembly GCF_032162105.1 of Mycobacterium sp. Lineage (GTDB taxonomy): Bacteria > Actinomycetota > Actinomycetes > Mycobacteriales > Mycobacteriaceae > Mycobacterium. The sequence goes on from NZ_JAVRPS010000315.1 coordinate 3,390, forward strand.
GCGCCTCCGTCGGGTCGAACTTGCCTGCGGCGTAAGCGGTCAGGTCGACGGTCCACGGTGCACACCCGTTGCAGGTGAACCTGGTTTCGGTCTCATCGGCCGGCCGGAGGCTGAACTGTTGGAACTCGCCCGTGATCTGCCGATTGAGTTCCTTCCAGCCCTGTGGCTGGTCGGGTACGAGGCCCATCCACCGAGCGTCGAACTGGCTGACGGTGGTCGACGACGGCGCCGGGGCGGCCGAAGAGCTGGCCACGCTCGGGGGTGCCGCCTGCGGGGATGGGTCGGCGGCCTGCTGCGCGCTGCAACCCGCCGCGACGACCACGAGCGCTGCCGAAACGAGGTTGACGATCTTCACCGCAGCAAGTTAACGACTCCTCCACGGCCGCCGCGCGGTTATTGACAAGTCAAAGGACGGCGCCGGGCCGACTCATTCCATCAACTGAGCAGCAACTGTCGCGCCGAGTTCCCAGCACGCCTCGATGTCGGCCTTGCTTGGCTTACCCGAAACCACCACGGTCCCAGCCGCTTTCACCCAACAGAGGCCTGTCGTGATGGCGTCGACGCCGCGCTCCGCGCCCTCGGTGCCCTCGTTGCCGTGGAGGTACAGGCCGAAGGGTCGTCCACGCGTCGCGTCCAGGCACGGGTAGTAGCAGACGTCGAACGCGTGCTTCAGAGCGCCGCTCATGTACCCCAGGTTGGCCGGGGTGCCGAGCACGTATCCGTCGGCCCCCAGCATGTCGGTCGGCGAAACGGTGAGCGCGGGTCGCCGAACGACCTCCACACCCTCGATGTCGGGGTCCGTGGCACCGGCCAGCACCGCCTCGAACATCTCCTGGCAATGCGGCGACGGGGTGTGGTGGACGATCAACAGGGTCCTGCTCATGCCCGCTCCCCCGCAGCCCGCTCCATCTCAACGGCCTTGCGCATCGTCTCCCTGGCCCGGCTCCGGTCCCCCGCGTAGTCGTAGGCGCGGGCGAGCCGGTACCACCGCCGCCAGTCGTCGGGGTCGTCCTCGAGTTCGGCGCGCACCGAGTTGAACAGTTCGTCGGCGGCCTCGCGCTCGATCCGCCCCGATGGCCTGCGCGGCAGCGCGCTGGTGTCGAGCTCCATGCCCTCTTCGCGCGCGAGGCGGCCCAGCCGCTGGTGCGCGAAACCCGCTCGCAGCGTGGCGATCATGGCCCACAGGCCGACGATGGGCAGCAGGAAGATCGCCACTCCGAGGCCGATCGCCGCGGGGCGCCCTGACGAGACGAGGATGACGCCGGCCCGGCCGAGCATGACGAAGTAGACCACCAGCGCCACGCACATGAAGCCGATCAGCAGCTGAATGCGCAGGGCGCGCGAGCCGTCGCTCATCGCGGGCTCATAGGTCGAGCAGCGGTTCGATCCCCACCGTGAGGCCGGGCCGCTCGTGCACGTGCCGCACGCCGAGCAGCACACCCGGCACGAACGACGTGCGGTCCAGGCTGTCGTGGCGGATGGTGAGCGTCTCCCCCTGGGTTCCGAACAGGATCTCCTGGTGCGCGACCAGACCGGCCAGACGTATCGAATGCACCGGGATGCCGTCGACGTCGGCACCGCGCGCGCCTTCGAGACCGGTACTGGTCGCATCGGGATTGGGCGGCAAGCCCTTTCGCGCCTCGGCGATCATCCGGGCGGTGCGCGCGGCAGTGCCCGACGGCGCGTCGGCCTTCTGCGGATGATGCAGTTCGATGACTTCCACCGACTCGAAGAACCGTGCCGCCTGCTTGGCGAACTGCATCGACAAGACAGCGCCGATCGCGAAGTTGGGCGCGATCAGGACAGCGGTGGTCGGCGACTCGGCCAGCCACTCCGTCACCTGGGTGAGGCGCTCGTCGGTGAAGCCGGTGGTGCCGACGACCGCGTCGATGCCCGCCTCGATCAGGAACTTCAGGTTGTCCATCACGACGTCGGGGTGGGTGAAGTCGACGACGACCTCGGTCTGGCTGTCCGTGAACAAGCTCAGCGGGTCGCCGGCGTCGACACCCGCGGTAAACGTCAGATCGTCCGCCGCGTTGACGGCGTCGACGATCGTCGCCCCGACCTTGCCCTTGGCGCCCAGTACTCCCACTCGCATGGCAGGCAAGCCTAGTCGGGTGCAGCCTCGACACCGGCCAGGACAGGGTGAACCACTATCACCACCCCGAGGAACTCCTCCGCGCTCCAGACGAGGATCCGTGAGCTGGGCGTCAGCAGCTGACCTCGACGTACACCGTCTTCGAGGTAACGGTGGTGACGATGTCGTCCATCGCACCCGGAGCACCGGAATCCATCCGGGCGAACGTATGGCCGGGGCGAACCGAGCTGACCACGCACTGATCCAGCGGCGCGGTACCCAACTTGTTCAGGATCACCTGGAAACCTTCGGCTTGCAGGTTGCCGACGGTCTCGGCTGCGGTGACAGGAGCCGACGGAGCCGCATTGGCGGCACCGGCCAAACCGACGGTCGCCGCGGCGATTGCGCCAGCGGCGAGGACGGGCAACGTGTAGGACTTCATTGTTCTTGCCTTCCGGAATGAATGGTGATGGTGCTTTCCTGACTGCGGTGTGCTCATGCCCTTCATTCGTTACAGATGCCCGCCTGGATGCCTTCCCGGTAGCACGGATACTTCGGCGACCAAACCGAGCTCTGCCTTCGGCCATGACGTGTGACACCCGCATCGAGCGTCAACCGTGAACGACTTCACGGAGGGCGCGGCGTGGCACCCAACGAGGCAGGCTGCGACCCAGCATTTTGCGCACGTTCGCGATGGATCATGGCTACACGTGCGCCGCGCCGGCCGGTCGGTAACCTTCGGCCACCAGCCATGCGCGAGCCCGACCACGCTGACGCTCATCCCGAAAGATGACGTAGCGACCAAGCTCCTCCGGCCAGCGGGAGAGGACGTCCTTGAACC
>NZ_JAVRPS010000316.1:0-3588 GCF_032162105.1 Mycobacterium sp.
TCGTGTTCCCAGGTCACCCCGATCCCGCCGTGCATCTGGATGCAGTCCTGGATCAGCTCGGGGCATCGCTCGGCGACGTAGGCCTTGGCGATCCGGACGACTTCGCCGGCGTCGGGGGCACCGTCCTGGACTGCCCTGGTGGCATCGACGGTGATGGCGTGGGCGGACTCGAGCCACAGTTTCATGTCGGCGAAGCGGTGCTTGAGGGCCTGATAGGACGCCAGTGCGCGGCCGAACGACGAGCGGTCGAACGCGTATTGGACGGTGAAGTCGAAGACGCGGTCGGTCGCGCCAACGATCTCGGCGCACTGCAGTACCAGTGCGGTCTGCAGCTGCGCCTCGAACGACGGCGAGGCACCACCGAGGACGCCGACAACGGCGGAGGCAGGCACCCGGACACCCTCGAACTGGATCTCGGCGTGCCTGCGGACCAGATCGAGCCCGTGCAGGGGGGTGATCCGCAGGCCGGGCGCCGTCGATGGCACTAGGAACTGGGACATACCGTCGGGCCCGGTGGCGGTCACCAGGATCCAGTCGGCCTGCCCGCCGGTGTCCACCGGCCGCTTCACCCCGTCCAAGACGAACTCGGCGCCGTCGCGACGTGCCCGCAGTGTCGTTCCGTCCGGAGTGACCGATTGCCCCGGCTCCGCAACGCACCATGCGGCGACCGACTCCCCGGACAGCAGGCCCGGCAGGACTTGCGACGCGAGCTCATCGGAGGCATCGCGCGACAGGGTCTGTGCGACGACGTTTGTCGCGATCAGCGGCCCCGGGGACACCATCGCGCCCATCTCCTCGGCGATCAGGGCGAGGTCACGCAGCCCCGCGCCCGAAACGCTTCCTCCGCCTCGGCGCTCGTCGACGAGCAGCGAGGTCCAGCCGAGTTCGGCTCCGCGCTGCCACCACTCGCGGTCGAAACCGGCCGAGTTCTCGGCCAGCGCCCGAACCACGGTCAACGGGACGGTCGCGTTCAGGAACTTGCGGGTCGTGTCCCGCAACAACTCTTGGTCCGGGGTCAGATCAAGATCCACGGTCACCCTCCATTACCGTGACGACCCCGATGCGGATCGGATAACGGCATACTTGCAAAACTAGTATGACTAGTGTTCAAAACACAACACGTCCTCTGCATTTCACGGTGATGGTGTTGCCGCACCAGGGGGTCGGCAAGGAGGTATCGCAGCGTGGTCCGAGACATTCGCGAGGGTCCGGTCGAGGAATATTGGGATCGTCTGCGGGAGATGATGGGTCCCGATGGCCTGATCACCTACTGGTATCTCGGCCGGGCGTTCAACCAGACCGTGGACCCCGACACCGTGTGGCTGCGCCGCGACATGCGTAACGGCGCTGGAGGAATCATGGCGGCGCCGTTGGCGATCGCCGCGCCCGAAACCGGCGGTTGGCGCGATCGCGAGGTGATCCCCGCACCCGTCACCTACGGACTGCACATTCTCGACGACGCCCGCGACGTCGTCGAGATCCGGGTGTCCCGCAGCACTGTGCGCCGGGGCGCCAAGATGGGCTTCAGCCGGTCGCTGATCACCGATGCCAACGACTCCTCCCGAGTCATCGCCATCACCACCGGGGTCGGCGTCACCCTCGGCGACGCCCCCCAATCGTTTCGACCGGTGGACGTGCCCCCGCAGATGTCCGACACCGCCGACCTTCCCCCGCTGCACGTGGTATTCGGGGCACGGCGAAGTTCCGACGGCTGGCGACTGCCCGCCCTGACGTCGCGTCACGCCTCGACCTCGGCGTCGCTGCACCTAGGTCCAATCCACGTGGTGTTCGAAGCCGCCGCCATCGAGCTGGCCACCGTGCTGGCCCGGACCGACACCGTCCAAGTTCGCGACTGGGACGTCCACTTCGTCAGTCCCGGCCGCACCGGCCCCTTCCACGTTCGTACGGACGGATGGGCCGGGCCCGACGGGCGGGTGGTGGTCCGCTTCACCCTCGTCGACGAGGGCCGCGACGGCGTGGTGGTCGCGGCCGGCGCAGCGGCATTCCATGCCCCACGCTGACCAACCGCTCACATTGCCCGTCGCCATCTTGGCGGCAGCGAGCACCCGACCCGAACTCCCCGTGGTCTTCTGCAGTGCCGCACGCAACGAGACGGTTCAACTCGCCGACCTCGTCGACAGGGCGGCCCGCGGCGCGGCGGCCTTCAGCCACCTCGGCATGCAGCCTGGCGACTCTGTCGCGGTCCAGGTACCGAGCCGGATCGAAGGGGTCGTCGCGCAGGCGGCCGCGGTGCTCGCCGGGGCGGTACTGGTACCGGTGGTGCCCAGCTACGGCCCACGCGAACTGGGCTTCATCCTGCGGGAGTCGCGCGCCCGACTGCTCGTGACACCGGATCGGTTGGGCCGGCGGGACTACCTCGCCGACCTGCACCGCATCGGCGACTGTCCGGATCTGTTGTCGGTAGCCGTCATCGCGGACTCGGTACCGCACGGATACCTCGACTGGGCGCGTCTGGTGAACAGCAGTGAACCGTTGCGCACGCCAACGCCCGCCGCACCAGACGACGTCTGCCTGCTGAGCTACACCTCAGGGACAACCGGGCAGCCAAAGGGCGTGCAGCACACCCACACCACCCTGCTCGCGGAGCTGCGGACCCGCTTGACGGGCATCGCCGACGACAGCGTCATCCTGGCGGCGTTCCCGTCCGGCCACATCGCGGGCACCCTGGGGCTGTTGCGCATGCTGCTGCAGGGAATGCCACACGTGGTGATGGATGCTTGGGACGCCGCCACGGCAGCCCGACTCATCAACGAGTACGGGGTCACCGCAACGGGTGGCACACCGTTCTTCCTGACGACGCTGCTCGACCTCGCATCTGAGATCGACCTGTCCCCCCTGCGCGAGTACGGGGTCGGCGGCGCCAGCGTGCCGCCGAGCGGGATCGAGCGGGCCCACGAGCACGGAATCATGGCCTTCCGCGCCTACGGTTCGAGCGAGCATCCCTCGATCAGCGGGGGCTCGTCCGAGGATGCGCTGGCCAAACGGGCACACACCGACGGCCGGCTTCTCGAAGGCGTCGAAGTCCGGATCGTGGATGACGCACTGCAAGACCTGCCTGCCGGCAGTCACGGCGAGATCCTCAGCCGCGGCCCCGAATTGTTTGTGGGCTACCGGGATTCGGCACTGGACGCCGACGCGTTCCTGCCCGGCCGGTGGTTCCGCACCGGTGACATCGGCGTGCTCGACCCCGACGGCTACCTCACGATCACCGACCGCCGAAAAGACCTCATCATCCGGGGCGGAGAGAACCTGTCCTCGAAATTGATCGAGGACATCCTGGCCGAACACCAGGCGGTGGCCGAAGCCTCGGTCGTGGCTGCACCGGACCCTCTCTACGGGGAACGGGTATGCGCCTTCGTCGTGCTGCAGCCCGCAGCCACGCTGTCGCTCACCGACATCCGCGCGCATTTCTCCGTCGCAGGGACTGCACGACACCTGACACCGGAACGCCTCGAGATCGTTGACGACCTACCTCGGACAGCCACCGGCAAGGTGCGTAAGGACGAACTCCGAGAACGCCTCAACTCCAGGCGATCGACTTGAGTTCGGTGAACTCCTCGATCCCGT
>NZ_JAVRPS010000317.1:0-9981 GCF_032162105.1 Mycobacterium sp.
CGGTTGCTCGTCGGCGTCCAGCAGGTCGAACACCCGCTCCGCACTCGCGATCCCGGACTGCAGCGTGTTGTACATAGCCGCCACCTGGGTGAGCGGCTGGTTGAACTGGCGCACGTACTGAATGAACGCCTGGATGCTGCCCAGCGTGATCTGGCCAGTCGCCACCTGAATGCCGCCGACGACCGCGACGGCGACGTAACTGAGGTTGCCGATGAACGTCGTGGCAGGCGACACCAGGCCGGAGAGGAACTGTGCCTTGAAGCTGGCCTCGTAGACGTCGCCGTTGAGCGCGCGAAACTTGTCCTCCGCGATCTCGCGGTGTCCGAACGTCTTGACCACGGTGAAGCCGCTGTAGGTCTCCTCGATGTGCGCGTTGAGCTTGCCGGTGTTGCGCCACTGCGCGACGAACTGACGCTGTGAGCGCTGCGCGATCGACCGGGTCGCCAGCAGCGACAGCGGCACCGTGAGCACGGTGATCAGGGTCAGCAGCGGCGAGATGGTCAGCATCATCACCAGCACCGCGACGACCGTCAGCACCGAGGTCAGTAGCTGCGCGATGGTCAACGTCAGCGAGGACTGAATGTTGTCCACGTCGTTGGTGACGCGGCTGAGCACCTCGCCGCGCTGCCGGGAGTCGAAGTAGGACAACGGCATCCGGTGAATCTTGTCCTCGACGTCGGAGCGCAACCGCACCATGGTGCGCTGCACCACCACGTTGAGCAGCCGGGCCTGAATCCAGACCAGCAGTGCGGCAATCAGATACAGTCCGAGCGCCAGCAGAAGGGTGCGGCCCACCGCGTCGAAGTCGACGCCGCGGCCCGGCACGACGTTCATCCCGGACAGCAGGTCGCCGAACGTGTTGTCGCCGCGGGCCCTGGCCGCTTCGATCGCCTGCTCCTTGGTGATCCCCGCGGGCAACTCACGCCCGATCACGCCGTTGAACAACAGGTCGGTGGCGTGCCCAAGGATGCGGGGTCCGACCACGCCGATCGCGATGCCGGCGACGCCGAGCAACAGCACCGTGGCCGTCATCGAGCGTTGCGGCGTAAGGCGTTTCACCAACCGGATCGCCGAGCCCTTGAAGTCACGCGACCGCTCCGTCGGCGCCTGCACGGCGCCGCGGATCGGCCGCCCCATCGGCGCGGTCACCGCGGCCCCCCGGCGGCTGGGTCCGATGTCGCCGCCGGGGCGGCTCCGGCGACGGACTGCGAGTCGGCGAACTCCGCGTAGATCGGGCAGTCGGCCAGCAGCGACTCGTGCGTGCCGGTGCCCACCACCGCGCCGTCGTCGATGACGACCACCTGGTCGGCTTCGGCGACGGTCGAGATGCGCTGCGAGACGATGACGACCGTCGCGTCCGCCGACACCTCGCGTAGCGCCGCGCGGACGCGGGCGTCGGTGTGAACGTCCAGCGCGGAGAAGGCGTCGTCGAACAGGTAGACGGCCGGGCGGCGGATCACGGCGCGGGCGATGGCCAGCCGTTGGCGCTGGCCGCCGGAGAAGTTGATGCCGCCCTGGGCGACGGGCATCTCCAGGCCGTCGGGGTGTGCCGAGACGAAACCGTCGGCCGCCGCCACCCGCAGCGCTTCCCACATCTCCTCGTCGGTCGCGTCGGCCTTCCCATAGCGCAGGTTCTCCGCCACGGTGCCGGAGAACAGGTAGCCGCGTTGCGGGACGAGGCCGATCGCCGACCACAGCTGTTCGGTGTCGTAGTCGCGCACGTCGACGCCGTCGATCACCACCGCGCCGCCGGTCAGGTCGTACAACCGGCAGATCAGCGAGATCAGGGTCGACTTGCCCGATCCGGTAGAGCCAACCACCGCGGTCGTAGTGCCGGGCCGTGCTGTGAGCGAAACATCCTGTAGCACTGGGCGATCCGCGCCGGGATATCGGAACGTCGCCGCCTCTATCCGGATCTGTCCTGTCACCGTCGCGGGCCGTCGAGGATGCTCGGGGTTGCTGATCGCCGGGACGGTGGACAGCACCTCCGAGATGCGTTCGGCGCACACCGCGGCGCGTGGCAGCAGCACCAGGATGATGGTCACCAGCAGCACGGCCATCAGGATCTGCATGAAGTAGGACAGGAACGCGATGAGCGAGCCCACCTGCATCTCGCCGTCGTCGATCCGCTTGCCGCCGAACCAGATCAACGCGACGCTGGACACGTTGATGACCAGGGTCGTGACCGGCAGCATCAATGCCTGCCACCGCCCGATCGAGAGCGCGGTGTCCGACAGCTCCTGGCTGGCTTCGGCGAAGCGCCCCCGCTCCAGCGATTCGCGCGCGAACGCCCGGATCACCCGGATGCCCGACAACTGTTCGCGCAGCACGCGATTGATGCCGTCGATGAGGCGTTGCATGTTGCGGAACAGCGGCAGCAGGTGCCCCACGATCCAGTAGTTGGCCAGTCCGAGCACCGGCACGCTGACCACCAGCAGCCAGGACAGTCCGGCATTCTGGTGCACCGCCATCACGATGCCGCCCACGCTCATGATCGGCGCGGTGATCAACATGGTGCACGTCATGGCCACCAGCAGCTGGATCTGCTGGACGTCGTTGGTGGTGCGCGTAAGCAGAGTCGGCGCGCCGAACCGGGCGGTTTCCTCGGCCGAAAGCCCCGTCACGTGGTGGAAGATCGCCGACCTCATGTCGCGCCCGAACCCCATGCCCGCCCGCGACCCGAAGTAGACCGCGCCGATCGCGCACACCACCTGCATGCCGGTGACGACGAGCATGATGCCGCCCAGCTCGGTGATGGTGCCGGTGTCTCCCTTGGCCACGCCGTCGTCGATGATCCTCGCGTTGATCGTCGGCAGGTACAGCGATGCGAGGGTGCTGACCACCTGAAGCACTGCGACGACGGTGAGCAGCCAGCGGAAGGGCCGCACGTACTGCCGTAGCAGCGCCCAGAGCATCCCGTAACTCTTGCACACCGACCACGACCGGATACTGTGCGGCCGCGCTCCTCGAGATGGCAAGAAAAGGCCAGGTCAATCGGCATGTCGGTGGTTGTAGACCACGGCTGCCGCTACAGTTGCGGGCGTGATTGGACGACGCTGCGACCTGAGCAGCAGGCGCAACGCCAAAGGGCCTGCCGCCAAGTTTGCTCTGATGGCCGCCGCGGTGATTCCGTTGATCGCCGCCTGCGGAGGTTCGGATCAGCCGACGGGGCCCGGGGTTCCGTCGACGGCCGCCCCGGTCGCCGGCGCCAAGCACGGCCCGTTCTTCCCGGAGTGCGGCGGCGTCACCGATCAGACGGTCACCGAACAGACCCGGATCACCGGACTGGTCAACACGGCCAAGAACTCGGTCGGGTGTCAGTGGCTGGCCGGCGGTGGCATCCTCGGGCCGCACTTCTCCTTCTCCTGGTACCGCGGCAGCCCGATCGGCCGCGAACGCAAGACCGAGGAACTGTCCCGCGCCAGCGTCGACAACATCACCATCGAGGGGCACAGCGGGTTCATCGCGATGGGTGACGACGTGGTCCTCGGCACCAGCCTGTGCGAGATCGGCATCCAGTACGACGACGACTTCATCGAGTGGTCGATCAGCTTCAGCGAGAAGCCGTTCCCCGATCCGTGCGGCGTCGCCAAGGAACTCACCCGCCAGTCGATCGTGAACGCGAAGTGACCGGGGCACGTGGAGCCCGCCGGGCGTTGGCGGGCACGGTGGCGGTGCTCGCGGCCATGACGATGCTGCTGGGCTGTTCGCGCACGGTGGAGGGCACGGCGGCCCGGGCGGGCTCCGGTGACAACCCGCGCAACGATAACTCGCAGAAGCAGTACCCGAACCTGCTCAAGGAATGCGACGTGCTGACCGAGGACATCCTCGCGAAGACCGTCGGTGCCGACCCGCTCGACATCCAGAGCACCTTCGTCGGCGCGATCTGCCGGTGGCAGGCGGCCAACCCCGCAGGCCTGATCGACATCACCCGGTTCTGGTTCGAGCAGGGCAGCCTCGACAACGAGAAGAAGGTCGCCAACAACCTCAAGTATCAGGTCGAGAATCGCTCGATAGCCGGCGTGCAGTCGATCGTGATGAAGCCCAACGACGGCAAGGGCGCGTGCGGCGTGGCCAGCGACGCGGGCGGCGTGGTCGGCTGGTGGGTGAACCCGCAGGCGCCCGGCATCGACGCATGCAGCATGGCGATCAAGCTGATGGAGTTGACGCTCGCCACCAATTCGTAGCTAGCGCGGCACGTGGAACGCGATCAGCGCCGCCCCGCGCAAGGTGAGCCGGTCCCACGGTTCGGTGGTGCCCAGCATGGCGATCGCCGAGGTGGGGAACTTCATCGCAATCTCCTGCGCCGCCGCGTCGTCGCCCTCGTTGTTCAGGCCGAGGGCGAGGGTCGACATGGTGGGCTCGTGGCCGATCACCAGCAGCGTCTCGACGTCGGTGTCGAACCGTGAACTCACTTCGTTGATCACGTCGATCACGGTGCCTGGCACGGCGTCGTAGAGCCGGTCGACGTATTCCACCGGGGCGTCGATCCCGGTGTGCGCCAGCGTCTGGCGTGTGCGCGTGGCGGTGGAGCACAGCACCGCGTCGACACCCGGTGCATTCGCCCGGATCCAGTCCCCGGCCAGGGGCGCCTCGCGGATGCCCCGCGCAGCCAGCGGCCGCTCGTGGTCGGGCACGCCGGCCGGGTAGTCCGACTTCGCATGTCGAAGCAACAACAGCGTCCTGCTCATGGGAGTCAACGTAGCGCTACCGGTACGCTCCGGTGCGGGCCCGCCCGCAGAACGGCTTGACGTGACCGCCCGAACACATGCCGGTCGAGGTCCGCCGACTTGTCGGCGCACGGACCTACACTCGCCTTGCCCCACCCAGAGATAGCAGCGAGGAGGACGCCGAGATGCGCTTCGTGCACACCGCCGACTGGCAGCTCGGCATGACCCGTTACTTCCTCAACGGCGAGGCGCAGCCGCGGTATTCGGCCGCACGCCGCGAGGCCGTCGCCGGTCTCGGGCCGCTGGCCGCCGAGGTCGGGGCCGAGTTCGTCGTCGTGGCTGGCGACGTGTTCGAGAACAACCAACTCGCCCCGCGCGTCGTCAGCCAGTCGCTGGAGGCCATGCGTGCCATCGGGGTTCCGGTCTACCTCCTGCCAGGCAACCACGATCCCCTCGACGCGTCGTCGGTGTACACCAGCGCGCTGTTCCTGGCCGAGTGCCCCGACAACGTGACGGTGCTCGACCGCGCAGGCGTGCACGAGGTGCGGCCGGGGCTTCAGCTCGTCGCGGCCCCTTGGCGTTCCAAGGCGCCCACCACTGATCTGGTCGGGGACGTGCTCGACGACCTGCCCGCCGACGGGGTCACCCGCATCGTCGTCGGCCACGGCGGGGTCGACGTCTTCGAGCCCGACCGGGACAAGGCCGATTTGATCCGGCTCGCAGCGGTGGAGGCCGCGCTGGCGCGGGGCGCCGTGCACTATGTGGCGTTGGGCGACAAGCACTCTCGGACCGAGGTCGGTACCACGGGCCGGGTCTGGTACTCGGGTGCGCCCGAGGTCACCAACTACGACCACATCGAGTCCGACCCTGGTCACGTGCTGGTCGTCGACGTCGACGAACGGGATGCGCAGCGGACGGTGCGGGTGGATGCCCGCAAGGTGGGGCGTTGGCGGTTCGTGTCGATGCGGTTCACGGTGGACAGTAGCCGCGACATCACCGACCTCGGCCTGAACCTCGACCTGATGCCCGACAAGGACCGCACCGTGGTGCAGCTCGCGCTGACCGGGTCGCTGACGGTGACGGACAAGGCCGAGCTCGACGCCTGCATCGACAAGCACACCCGGCTCTTCGCGGCCTTGACGTCGTGGGACAGCCAGACCGACGTCGTGGTGGTGCCCGCCGACGGCGAGTTCGACGATCTCGGCCTCGGGGGGTTCGCGGCCGCGGCCGTCGACGAGTTGGTGGCGACGGCACGCGACGACGGCGAGCAGGCCGTGGACGCCCGCGCCGCGCTGGCGCTGCTGCTGCGTCTGGTGGACCGGGGTAGCGCCGCATGAAGCTGCACCGTCTGACGCTGCGCAACTACCGCGGAATCGCCCACCGCGACATCGAGTTCCCCGATCGCGGAGTGGTGGTGATCAGCGGCGCCAACGAGATCGGCAAGTCGTCGATGATCGAGGCGCTCGACCTGCTGCTGCACTCCAAGGACCGCTCAGCCAGGAAGGAGGTCAAGCTGGTCAAGCCCACTCACGTCGACGAGGGCGCGGAGATCTGTGCGGTGATCTCCACCGGCCCTTACCGTTTCGAGTACTTCAAGCGCTTCCACAAGCGGCCGGTGACCGAGCTGACGGTGCTGGAGCCGTGCCGCGAACAACTCACCGGCGACGAGGCGCACGACCGGGTGCAGGCGATCCTGAAGGAGACCGTCGACATCGATCTCTGGCAGGCCCAGCGCGTGCTGCAGTCGGGGGCCACCGCACCGGTCGATCTGTCCGGATCCGACGCGCTGTCCCGCGCACTCGACGTCGCCGCCGGGCAGGCGGTGGCGCTGTCCGGGGCAGAGCCGCTGCTGGTCGATCGCATCGACGCCGAGTACCGCCAGTACTTCACCGCGACCGGTCGGCCGACCGGCGACTGGGGCACGGCGATCACCGGGTTGCGCACCGCGGAGGGCAATGTGACCGAATGCGAGGCCGCGGTCGCCGAGGTCGACGACGCGCTGGCCCGACACGGTGAACTGACCGACCGGCTGGCCCGCGCGACGCTCGATCGCGCCAATGCGGCCAAGTGCCTCGACGCCGCACGTGCGGCGGCCGAGACCGTCAAGGAACTGACCGAGCGGCTGGTGCGCGCACGCGCACTCGCCGATGCGGCTCAACAACAGCGCACCGCATCCGTCGCAGCGCTCGACGAACGCCGCCGGCTGTGCACCGACCTCGACGCCAGAGCCGCCACCATCGCCGAGCTGCAGCGCTCCGCCGAGCAGGCCGGTATCGACGAGACGAAGGACCGCGAGGTGAAGGACTCGGCCGATGCCGGCCTGGTCGAGGCCAGGACCGCCGTCGAAGCCAGCCAGGCCAGGGTCGACGCCGCGCGGCGTGCCGTCGAGCAGATCGCCCACCGCGAGCAGGCCGAGCGGCTGGCGGCGAAGCTGACGAAGATCGACGCCGCCGACCGCGAGTTGCTCGGCATCGACCGCGACCTCGCAGCGATCGCGATGGTGGACGGCTCCATGCGCGGCATCGAGACCGCCGCCGCAGCGGTCGAGTTGGCCGCCGCGCGGGCCGAATCGGCCTCGGCCCGCGTGGAGTTGACGGCCGCGGCCGACGTCGAGCTGCGGATCGCGGGCGAGGTCGTCGCGCTGGTCGCGGGCCAGAGCTGGTCGGCGAGCGCCGCGGGGCCCACCGACGTCGAGCTGCCCGATCTGCTGACGGTGCGTGTGCTGCCGGGTGAGCCCGCCGCCGACACCCAGGCCGTTCTCGACGCCGCGCGTGCGCACCTGGCCGCCCAGCTGGCACGTGCCGGGGCGGCCGACGTCGACGCCGCAAGGACGCTCGACAAGCGGCGACGGGACCTGCTGGCGTTCGGCGATCGCGTGCGGGCCACCCGCGAGGCGCTGACAGGCGACGACTCCGTCGCCGGGATGCGGACACACCTCGCCGAGCTGCGCGAGGCTCAGCCCACCGACGTGCCTTGTGACGCCGAGGGGGCCAGGGCCGAACTCGAGGCCGCGACGGCCGACCGGCGCCGGGCCGTCGCCGAGTGCGACGTCCGTCGCGAAGCGGCGACCTCGGCGGCGGCCGCGGCGATGGACCAGACCACCCGCGCGACGGTTCTGCGGGAGCAGCTGATCACCGCAACGACCGAACTGACCAAGGTCGGTGAGCTCCTGGCCGCGCAGCGGGAGTCGGCATCCGACGACGCCCTTTCGGTCCGGGCGGAAGTCGCGGCCGAGCGTGCCCGCGAGGTCGCGACCGGTTTGCAGGCCGTCGAGACCGAGTTCGCAGGCGTTGCGCCCGCGGCCGTCGCCGAAGAACTCGGCGACGCCGTCCGCTGCCACGACGCGCTGGTGCGGGCGCACGAGGAGATCGGCGAGCAGCTGCGGGACACCAGCGCGCAGTTGCGGGCCTACGGCACGCAAGGCCGGCGGGGTCAGCTGGACGCCTCCCAGATCGAACTGCAGCGCGTCGTCGCCGAGCACGCCAGGCTCGGCAGGCGCGCCGACGCGGTGCGCGTACTTCGCTCGGTGATGCTGCGGCACCGCGACGACGCCAGGCTGCGCTACGTCGAGCCGTTCCGCGCCGAGGTGCAGCGGTTGGGCCGCATCGTGTTCGGTGCCGACTTCGAGGTGGAGATCGACGCCGAACTGCGCATCTGCAGCCGCACCCTGGCCGGGCGCACCGTGCCGTACGACTCGCTGTCGGGGGGCGCCAAGGAGCAACTCGGCATCGTGGCGCGGCTGGCGGGTGCGGCGCTGGTCGCCAAGGAGGACGGCGTGCCCGTCCTGATCGACGACGCCCTCGGGTTCACCGACGCCGACCGGCTGACCAAGATGGGCGAGGTGTTCGACGCCGTCGGCGGCGACGGGCAGGTCATCGTGCTGACCTGCAGCCCCGAGCGTTACGCGGCGGTCGGCGACGCGCTGCACATCGAATTGACCGCGTAGCGGCCCAAGGCCTCCTACACTCACGCGACGTGGACGCGGACTACATCGTGGTGGGCACCGGCTCGGCTGGCTCTGTACTTGCCAGTCGACTAAGTGCCGTGCCGGGCGTGCGGGTTGCGGTCGTCGAGGCAGGGCCGCCCGACAAGAACAAGTTCATCCACATCCCTGCGGCCTTCGCCAAGCTGTTCCGCAGCCCGGTCGACTGGAACTACCTGACCGAGCCGCAGAAGCAACTCGACGGCCGCCAGATCTACTGGCCCCGCGGCAAGACGCTCGGCGGCTCGTCGTCGATGAACGCCATGATGTGGGTGCGCGGGTTCGCCGCGGACTACGACGAGTGGGGCGAGCGGGCAGGCGCGGACTGGTCCTACGCCGGCGTCGAGAAGTACTTCAAGCGGATCGAGCGGGGGCCGCTCGTCGTGTCGCCGCAGCGCAGCCCGTCCAGTTCGACCGCCACCTTTCTGTCCGCCGTCGAGCAGCTGGGCCTCGGGCTCGAGGCGCCGAATCAGGCGTCGCCGGAGGGGTTCTGCCAGACACTGGTCACGCAGCGCAGGGGAGCGCGGTGGAGTACCGCCGACGCCTACCTCAAGCCGGCGTTGCGTCGGCAGAATCTGAAGCTGTTCACCGACGCCCACGTGACGAGGGTGCTCTTCGACGGCAACCGCGCGGTCGGCGTCGAACTCGACACCGACGGCAGACGTCAGGTGGTTCGGGCGCGTCGCGAGGTGCTGCTGTGCGCCGGTGCGATCAACACACCGCAGCTGCTGATGCTGTCCGGCATCGGTGACCGCGATCAACTCGCCGAGCACGGCATCGAGACGGTCCACCATGCACCGGAGGTGGGCGCGAACCTGCTCGACCACCTGGTGGTCCCGCTCGGCTTCGACGCCCAGCGCGATACGCTGTTCGCCGCGGAGAAGCCGCTGGAACTCGTCAACTACCTTGCCCGGCGCCGCGGCATGCTGACCTCCAACGTCGGCGAGGCCTACGGATTCGTGCGCAGCAACCCGGAACTCGAGTTCCCCGATCTCGAGCTGATCTTCGCGCCGGCCCCGTTCTTCGACGAGGGCATCGGCGAGCCGTATCCCGGCCACGCCGTCGTCATGGGTCCGATCCTGCTGAAACCCAAGAGCAGCGGCACGATCTCGCTGGCGTCGGCCGACCCGCTGGTCAAACCGCTCATCGACCCGCGGTACCTCTCCGACGACGCGGGCGAGGACCGCGCGGCGTTGATGGAGGGTCTGCGGATCACCGCCAGGATCGCCGAGTCACCCACGATGAAGACCGTACTCGGTGGCATCGCCAGGCCGGCCGGTGCGCGCGAGCTGACCGACGAGACACTGGAGCGGGCGCTGAACACGTTGT
>NZ_JAVRPS010000318.1:0-5109 GCF_032162105.1 Mycobacterium sp.
GTGCAACCGGTCCCATCGGCCGGCGAGGTCGCGCGAGACGTCCGCATCCGTCTGCCATCGGCCGATCCGGTTGTTGATCGGAACGAGCGTCGTGACCGACAGCAGAACAGCAGCCGCCATCAGCGCGACCGCACCGACCACGAGGACGTTGCGGGACAACACCGCAGCGGCGATGAGCAACACCAGCGCGCCGATGTACCAGAACGGCATCACCACACCCAGCAATCGGCCCCCACCGCTACGGAATTGCCGGAACGCGGCGTCGGGCAGCTTCGCGACGACCGGGGTGGTGAAGGCGGCCACCCCGAGCTCGACGCCGACCAGCGGGCCCACCAACACCAGCGCAACGATTTCGATCATCTTGGTCACGTCATCGACCCTGCTAGCTATGCTGACAAAAAACAAGGTACTGACAAATTTGGCAGTGCCAAAGAGTGGGGAGGCGTAGTGGCGGTCTCGAAGAAGGGCATCACCGAGTGCCCGATCGATACGGCGCTGACGGTGATCGACGGCCGGTGGAAGGGCACCATCCTGTGGCGCCTGCTCGACGGCCCCATGCGCACCGCCGAGCTACGCCGCAGCATCCCCGACATCACCGAGCGCATGCTCATCCGTCATCTGCACGAGCTCGTCGACGCGGGCATCCTGGACCGCCACGACGCGCAGACGGTGCCGCCCTGCGTGCACTACTCCATCTCGGAGTACGGCATGACGTTGGCACCGGTACTGGAGAGCCTGTGCGGGTGGGGCCGAAAGCACATGGCGCGCCGGACGTCTCAGGAGTTCACCAAGGCCGCCGCGCCCACCAGACCGGCGTCACCCCCGAGTTCGGCGGGCAGCACCCGCAGCCGGCGGATGAAGTCGAGGCCCGCGTAGGTCGTCAGCGCCTCGCGCAACGGGTCGAACAACAACGCACCCGACTTGGCCACGCCGCCGCCGATGACCACCAGGTCCAGGTCGCACACCGCGGCCACCGAGGCGATCGTCGCGGCCACCGCGGTCCCGCCGCGCCGGAACGCCGACAGCGCAACGGGATCGCCCGCGTTCGCGGCGTCGGCGAGTTCCTTGGCGTCGGCGTCCGCCGGAGCGTCCCAGCCGTGCTCGCGCGCCCACTGGGCCAGATGCGGGCCCGATGCGACGGTCTCGGCGCAGCCGCGGCCACCGCAGGTGCACGGCCCGCCGTCGGGGTCGACGACGACGTGGCCGACGTGACCCGCGTTGCCGGTCCGTCCGTCATATGGAGCGCCGTCGAGCACCAGCCCGCCGCCGATACCGGTCGACACCACCATGCCGAGCAGGAACTGCGCGCCGCGGCCCGCACCGAGCCACTGCTCACCGAGGGCCATGCACAACCCGTCCCCGCCCAGCCGGACCGGACCTCCGGTCATGGCGGCCACCCGTTCGACGATCGGAAACCGTTGCCATTCAGTGATGTTGATCGGGCTGACGGTCCCACTGGCCAGGTCGATGGGTCCCGCAGAGGCAATCCCGACTCCGGCCACGCCGCCGCCTGCCTTCTGCAACGCCTCGGCGATCAGCGTCTCGGCGACCGCCCACACCGCCTCGGCGTCGCCCTCCGCCGTGGGCTGCTGAGCGCGGTGCACCATCGTGCCGTCGGCGTCGACGAGGCCGGCGGCGATCTTGGTGCCGCCGACGTCGAGCGCAAGGGTCAACTTCCGGCGCTGGGGGTCCCCCCGCTTGCGGGGGAGAGCGGAGCGACCCGGGGTGTATTCCAGCATCAGTGTTTGTGGGTGTTGTCGGGTTGGCGGGGATCGCCGGGGTGCTCGTAGCCCGGCGCCAGTTCGACCAGCACCGCGCGCCTGGCGTCGAGCCAGACGCGAAAGCCGCGGCGACGGGCGGCCGCCAGCAGATGTTCGGCGATGGTCTGGCGGGCATCGTCGAGCGCGGGGGCGGCGGCGCGACGGTGCCAGCCCCCGGCCGCGGGAGCGGGCGCAGCAAAGCGAAAGGGATTGCGCGCGTGGTAATCCTCGACGTCGGCATCGCTGACCTCGATCTCGGCGGTGACGTGCGCGTACAACGCTCGGCCCAGCGGATCTTCCAGCGCCGACGCTGCCACGCTGCCGATCTCGAGGCGGGCGGCCATGTCGGGCAGCAAGTCGTCCTCGGTCGGCGCACCGTCGGCGGTGACTCCCTGCGCGGCGACTTCGGCCGCCACGACCCGCTCGGTGACGAGCAGTTGGGTGAGCCACCGCCGCAGTTGCCGCCCTTCGCTGGTTCCGGAGCGCGGCAGTGCCCCGGCCGACATCGAGGCGCGAAGGCGTGTTTCGCGCCGGTCGACGTCGCTCACCAACACCGGGCGCCCACTGACCGTGGCGGCCACGTGCTCGCTCATCGGACGGTCACCTTCACCGCGGGCGTGTAGAGCAAGTGGCCTGCACAGGCGATCCGGATCAGCGCCCACCACTCCCCCGGCTGCACCGAGGCCGGGGGCGCCACCGCGAAGTCGAGAACGACAGATCCCCGCGCCGGTATCTCCGCGCCGACGACGCAGGGCCCCAACCATTCCCACGTCCCCCACGGGCTGATCAGATGCGCCTCCGCCGCGAGGCCGGCGTATGCGTCGGTGCCCACCGTGACGCTGAGCGTGGCCGTGTCGCCCGGGGAGACGGCGACGGCCTGCGGCTCGGCGAGCAGTCGGAGCATCTGATCGGTGGTCTCGCCGACCGATACCACGCACACGTCCTCGACCACCTGGCGCCATGACGCGGGGATCGACGCATTGCCGGTGATCGCGAGTTCGGCGCGCACCGGGTAGAGACCGGGCGCCACGGTCGTCGGCATCGTCAGCGCGACGGTCGTCTCAAGATGCTCGCCAGGCGGAAGCATGAACGGCAGTTCGTCGGGTTCCGCGGTCCAATCGGGCGGGGCGACCAGCCGTACCCTGCCGTGCAGTACCGAATCGCTGCAGTCGCTGGCGGCGGTGAGCTGCAACTGGACCGGCGCGCCGGGGTCCACCGCTGCCGCGTGGGGGTGCAGGTGGGCGACCACGGGCAGTCCGCCCAGCGGCGCCGGGCCGCGATTGTGCAGCCAGTAGCGCGCGTAGAGCGGTTGCGCGACTTCGGCATCCGGTGCGAGCGTGGCCTTGTCGCCGTCGAGTACGCGCGGCATGTTCAAGCGTGCCCGCATGGTGGCGATCTCGTAGCCGTGCAGGCGCAATGCGTCTCCGGCCGGCCCGCGCGACTGCTCCAACAGGTCGAGACGTTCGGGTGTGGCGACGTTGCGCAGGCCCGACCGGACCACGATGTCCGTTGTGCGGCCGCGGGTTTCGACCAGCCGCAGGGCGAGTCCGTCGTCGGCCTCGAGGTGTTCGGCGCTACCGCGTGCGATGGGATTGCCTGCCACCTTGAGAGCACCGAGCTGCACGGAGCGAGCCGGTTCGACTTCGAGCAGCGACCCCCAGTCGGGAAGTCCACCGGCGGACGACGCGGTCCCGACGACCCCGAGCAATGGTTGACCGAACTCCGCGCTCGCGGCGGGCAGCCCGGCGTCGCGCCAGTCGCCGTCGGCGGCCACGACGGCGTAGTCGAACGAGTGCGTCCAGTGCTGCAGCTGGAAGTTGGAACCGTCCGGCGCGGTGCGTCGGGGCGGGTCGATCCACGTCCCCGACGGCCACCCGGTGCACGACCGCATCAGCGACGTGTGAAGCGTGCCGTCGGTGTCGACGGCGAAGCTCGGCACGCCACGGTTGAGCACGGCCACGGTCCGCCCCTCGAATCCGTCGATCCCGCTTGGCGCGTCCTGCTCGACGGTCACCTCGGCGTCGGCCAGGTCCTCGACGAGCGCCGCGACGGCCGACGCGAAACCGTCACGGCCTGCGACGACGAGGACGGGAAGGGCGCGCGTGCCGCGCAGGTCGGCACCGGGCACCCAGCGTTGCGCCAGTGGCGCGTCGGCGGGTACCCAGACCCGTGCGACGCCGTCGGCCTTCAGCTGGCGGTCGAGTTCCTCGGTGTAGGCATCGTCGGAGGCGGCGAGAACCGCTGCGGTGAAGGCGTTCTCGCGCGGTCCGCCCAAGGCGATCCGCGTGTCGGGGAGGTTCGAGTCGACGGTCAGGTCGCCGTACCGCGGCTTGTCCGCACTGCTGCAGGTTGCCGTGACACCGGCGCGGACCAAGGCGACCATCAGGTCACGCGTCGCGGCGTCCAGGTTCGGCGCGACCACCTCGGCCACCGATACGGCACGGGTGCGCTCCCCGACCCGGACCCGGACGGCCGACGACAGCCCGAACCAGCCGAACGCGGGGTTGTCCAGTGTGGACGGATGCTGCGCCGAGTCGACGGCGTGCGCCGGATCGTGGTCGTGCATCAGGCCGAAGCCACGGCCGATGACCGCGTCGCCGACCTCGCTGACCGGCATCGCGCCCGGCACCGGGCAGGGCCAGCGCAGCCGCAGCAACCGGTTCTCTCCGGTGAATTCATCGATGGTGGTGCGGCAGTCGATGCGGTCGACGCCGTGCCACAGGGTCACCGTCTGGGTGTAGCGCAGCAGACCGTCGATCCGGCCGCGGACGGTGAGTCGCTCGCCGAGCGCGCTGCGATGGGCCTCGACGTCGGCGGGGTAGGCCGACGAGCAGACCACCGGTCCCGTGGGCAGCAGGTGCCACGGCCCTTCGCCGGCTTGCGGGTGCGCCGGATATTCGTCGTAGACCGCCAGCTCGTTGCCGACGCGGCCGTCGGCGATCAGCTGCCTGCCCGCTGCCGTCAGCGACGCCACCCCGCCCCCGCGTGCGGGGTCGACGCGCAGTCGGTATGTCTCGTTGCCGATCTCGTTGCCGTCGAACGGCTTCCAGCCGGTCGCGGCGCCGTCATCGAGCCGGTAGGCCCGCCACCCCAGCGACGGAACGTCACGCGCCAGCCAGCTCACCGAGTGTCCGTCGTGCTCCACCAGCGTAGGCACCACATTGCCGTCGTGGTCGACGACCGTGCCGCGCAACGGCTCGTCGAGGTGGACGGTGACCACGTCCGTCCGGCTGTGCACCAACGGGTTCCACACCACCGCCCAACCGTCGACGGCGCTCGACAGCAGGCTCAGCGCGTTGTCGCGGGCGGTCCGGCCCAGCTCCCACGCGTCGCGCCACCCCGTCAGCAG
>NZ_JAVRPS010000319.1:0-6632 GCF_032162105.1 Mycobacterium sp.
AGGATCCGACCGACCCGTGGCGCTCCACCGACTACCCGTTCCCTGGCATACCACACGAGGGGGCGACCGCCCGTCTGGTGGAGAGCGCGAAAAGGCAAGGCCTGCATCCCTTCGCGGCGCCGCAGGCTCTCGACCGCCGACCCGGCGGCGGATGCGTCCTGTGCTATACCTGCGACTCGTTTGCCTGCATGGTCGACGCCAAGGGCGACGCCGACCTGGCCGCGGTGCGGCCGGCACTGAGCGCTCCGTCGAAGAACGTGCGGCTGTTGACGAACGCCGAAGTCACCCGGTTGGACACCGACCCAACCGGTCGCCGTGTCACGTCTGCTCGGATTCGCCACCACGATCGCCGAATCCAGGTGCGCGCGAAGCGTTTCGTCGTCGCGTGCGGTGCGGTCAACACCGCGGCGCTACTGCTGCGATCGGCCTCGGACGCCCATCCCCGGGGCCTGGCCAACTCCTCCGACCAGGTGGGCCGCAACTACATGGCGCACCTGACCACCTTCGTCCTGGCGATCGATCCACGGCACGAGAACCAAGCCGTCTACCAGAAGACATTCGGAATCAACGACTGGTACACCGCAGGCCCTGGCAATGAGTACCCGCTGGGGAATGTTCAGGGGTTGGGCAAACTCCGTGGGCCGCAGGCGAAGATGGGTCAACCATTGGTTCCGATGCCAATCCTCGACGCGGTCACCAAATACACTCTCGATCTGTTCGTCCAATCCGAGGACCTGCCTCTCGCCGATAACCGCGTCCACCTCAACTCCTCGGGCCAGATCTGCCTGACCCGCCGCGAAACAAATGGCGCCGCACACCGCGAGCTCATCAAGCGAATGAAGAAGGTCGTACGCAAGGCGGGCTTCCCATTCGTGCTGACTCGCAGTCTCGGCGTGGAAGCTACCTCCCATCAGTGTGGAACCGCCCGCATGGGCGATGATCCGGCGACCAGCGTGGTCGATGCGAGCCTGCGGGCACACGATTTGGACAACCTATGGATCACCGACAGTTCGCCGTTCCCGTCGTCGGCGGCGGTCAACCCAGCGATCACCGTCTCGGCATTGGCCCTGCGACTGGGCCAATCCGGTGCGCTGACCGCCTAGGAGATGCATCCGTGACGTCAAGCGTTGGTACCGAAACCTTTGACACCGACCAGACTCTGGCGCCGCTGTTCGAGCCGATCACGTTGGGCAGCGTGCAGGTCCGCAACCGCGTCGTCATGACCGGCCATGGGACCGGCATGGCCAAGGACTACCTGCCCACCGATCAGCACGTGGCCTATTACCGGGAGCGTGCGATGGGTGGTGTCGGGCTGATTGGCATGGCGTTTCCGCAGGTTCATCCGACCTCGCAGGACGTCCCAGGGGAGCCGCGGGCGTGGCTGCCCGAGATCGTGCCCGGCCTTCGCAAGATCAGTGACGCCGTACACGAACACGGTTCCCGCATCGTGATGCAGCTGGGGCATGGCGGCCGGCAGGGCCATTCGACGTTCACCGAGCGCGCACTGTGGGCTCCTTCGAACACCCCGTGCCCGTTCAACCTCGAAATGCCCAAGCAGATGGAGTTGGAGGACATCGACGAAATCGTCGAAGCACATGCGATCGGCGCGCGACACGCCAAGCAGGGCGGGATGGACGGCGTGGAGATTCACTCCGGCTACGGGGGTTATCTTCTCGCTTCGTTCCTGTCGCCGTTCTCCAATCACCGGACGGACGACTACGGCGGCAACCTGGAGAACCGGATGCGCATCGTTGTTCGCGTGATCGACGCGGTGCGTGACGAAGTCGGCACCGATTTCGTGGTTGGCATGAATCTGCAGGGTCACGACTTCAGCCCGGGTGGCCTCCAGGTAAGCGACGCGCAGCAGATCGCGGTGGCCTGCACGTCGACGGGCAAGGTCGACTACATCTGTGTCAAGGCGGCCACCTACAACGAGGCGCACCAGAACGTGCCGGACATGCAGCACCCGAAGCGGATTTGGGAAGATCTCGCGGCGGCGGTGAAGTCAGTCGTCGACGTGCCGGTGATCGCCGTCGGCCGGATCAACGAACCCCTGGACGCAGCGGAGATCCTGAGCCTTGGCCATGCCGACATGGTTGCGATGACCCGGCAGCAGATCGCCGATCCCGAGACGGTCAACAAGATGAAGGATGGCCGGCTCAACGAGATCCGTCGCTGCATCGGCTGCAACCAGGGTTGCATCGACCGGCTCTTCGCCGTCACGCACTCGTCCTGTGTGCACAATCCCGCCGCCGGGTACGAGCGGGAACTGGGCATTGGCACCTTGATGGAGGCGACGTTCCGGCATCGCGTCGTGGTCATCGGTGCGGGTCCGGCGGGGATGAAGGCCGCCGAGACCGCTTCGCGGCAGGGCCACGAGGTCATCCTCTTCGAGCGGCGGTCACGCACCGGGGGCCAGCTGCGAATCGCCTCGAAGATCAAGGGGCGAGAAGAGATCGCCGGCGTCGTCGACCACCTCGACGTCATGATCGAAAAGTATGGCGTCGACCTGAGACTGGGCTGCTCGCCGAGCGCCGAGGACGTCATGGCATTGAGGCCGGACCACGTCATCGTCGCAACGGGATCCGCCCCGGCTTCCGACATCGTCGGAAACCTGGCCCAAGGCATCCCGTTCACGCCAGGACTGGATCAGCGGCACGTGCTGTCGGTCTGGGACGTCTTGGAGGACGGCAAGCCCATCGGCGAACGCGTGGTGATCGTCGACGACGGCGAGGGCGGTTGGAAGGGCATCGGCCTCGCTCTGCAACTGCAGGGCGACCTACACCACGTCGACTTCGTGACACCACTTCCCTACGTCGGCGCGAAGCTGGGACCGTTCAGCGCGAACCTCGCCGTTCCGCGAATTCACCAGTCCGGCATGACAACCCATCCATTCACCACGATGACGGCAGTCGACGGGTCCACCGTGCACATCACCGAACAGGGTCGTCCGGCCACCATCGTCGACGTCGACACGGTGATCCTGGCCGGCTGGCACCGCCCCGTCACCGACTTGTACTTCACCCTCAAGAACGCCATGAAGGACCAGGCGGTCGCGGTCGAGCGTGTGGGAGACGCGATCGCCAGCCGAACCATGATGGATGCCGTTCACGAAGGCGAACGCGCCGCCCGGCGGATTCCGGCGACGGCAGGCCCGGGCAGTCGACGAACATTGCACGAACAACGGTGAACATGTGCATCGAATCTTGTGCCTGTTGCACACGATGAGTCTGTCGAGGTAGGCGACGGGCGCCAAGACTGGAATGACGTCGGCAACGGTCAACATCACCGACGTTCGATGCCCAGCAGTGCAGCGCAAGGAGATACGAATCGTGCCGGAGACACTCAAGGCGCCGACCGCCGAAGTCGGTACGCCCCACAAGAGCGACCCCCAGGTCGTCGCAACGGTCACCCAGGTTCTCGACGACATTCGCGCCAACGGTGACGACGCGGTACGCAGATATTCTCAGCAGTTCGACCGATGGGCGCCATCGTCATTCCGGCTCGGCGAGGCGGAGGTGGCCGCAATCGTGTCCGATCTGCCGACCACCGTCATCGACGACCTGAAGTTCGTACAGGCACAGGTACGGAACTTTGCTCAGGCACAACGTGACTCGATGCTCGACGTCGAGATCGAGACACTTCCCGGCGTGCGGCTGGGCCACAAGCACGTGCCCGTCTCCGCCTCGGGCGCCTACGTACCCGGCGGACGTTATCCCCTCACGGCATCGGCACACATGACCGTCGTGACCGCGAAAGTCGCCGGTGTCGAAAGGGTGGCAGCCACCACGCCACCGAACAACGGCGTCGCGCCGCCGATCAGCGTCGCCGCCATGCACTTGGCGGGCGCCGACGAGATCTACGTGCTGGGCGGCGTGCAGGCGATCGGTGCGCTGGCACTGGGGACCGACACGATCGAGCCGGTCAACCTGCTCACCGGACCGGGCAACGCCTACGTTGCCGAAGCCAAGAGGCAACTGTTCGGCGAAGTCGGCATCGACCTGTTCGCCGGCCCCACCGAGGTCGTCATCGTCGCCGACGACACCGCCGACCCCTTCATCGTCGCGGCCGATCTGCTGAGCCAGGCCGAGCACGGGCCCGATTCGCCGTGCGTGCTGATCACCACCTCCGAGCGGGTCGGCCGCCAAACGATCGCAGAGGTCTCGCGACAGCTGAGCACCCTGCCGACGGCCAACGTCGCGTCGGCCTCCTGGGACCAGCACGGCGAGGTACACGTGGTCGAGGACATCGAAGCGGCCTTCGCCCTGGCCGATCGGTACGCCGGCGAACACGTCCAGATCCTCACTGCCGAGCCGCGACGCGCCCTGACCGGCATGCGTGACTACGGCGCACTGTTCCTCGGCGAGAAGACGTGTGTGTCATACGGAGACAAGGCGATCGGCACGAATCACGTGCTACCCACACTGGGTGCGGCCCGCTACACGGGAGGCCTGTGGGTGGGGAAGTACCTGAAGACCGTCACCTACCAAGAGATCGATGACGCCGAGTCGAGCGCCGAGTTGGGCCGCATCTGCGGCCGCGCGGCCCGGTTGGAGAACTTCGAGGGCCATGCCCGTTCCGCCGACGTGCGCGCCGCAAAGTACGGCGGTGACGCCCTCCCATGGTCCGACCACGACTTCGGCGCCTCGCAGAGGGCTACCGTCTCCTAGAGGAGGACCACCCTTGATCAAAACCCCTCGACCGCGAGTACCCACCATGCGCGCCGTCGACCACGTGGCCTTCACCGTGCCGAACCTCGATGAGGCGGTGGGCTTCTTCGTCGACCATTTCGGCGCCGAACTGATCTTCACCGACGGACCGTTCGTCGACGACCAGTCGGACGGCATGTACAGGCGACTCAGCGTCGACCCACGTGCACGCAGCTCGCTTGCCATGATCCGACTCGGCCAGCACCACAACGTAGAGCTGTTCGAATACAGTGCACCGCAACAGGAGCCGACACCGCCACGCAACAGTGACGTGGGTGGTCATCACCTGGCGTTCTACGTGGACGACATCGACGCCGGCTACGAATACATCCGTGCGATCCCCGGTGTCACGGTGCAGGAAGGCCCCAATGGGGTCAGCCCCGAGGCGCCCGTCGCCGGGCAACGATGGTTCTACTTCCAAACCCCATGGGGAATGCAGATGGAGTTGACCACGTGCGCCACCGGCGGCTTCTACGACGGGTTGCCCGGCGCCGCGGTGGCACCACCGACCCGGACGTGGCGGTGAGCGTGCCCGCGACCCGCCGCGAACGGGACTCCCTCGGCGAGTACCCGGTACCGGAGGCCGCCTACTACGGAATCCACACGGCGCGTGCACTGGAGAACTTCCCCATTTCGGGCATTGCGCTGTCCACGTATCCCGAGTTCGTCGCCGCGCTCGCCGCTGTCAAACAGGCTGCGGCAATGGCCAATCGCGAACTCGGACTGCTTGATCGCCGACGGGCCGATGCGATCGTCGCCGCGTGTGCCGAAATCCGTTCCGGCGAACTGCTCGACCAGTTCGTGGTCGACGTCATCCAGGGTGGTGCGGGCACTTCGACGAACATGAACGCCAACGAGGTGATCGCCAACCGGGCCTTGGAGACCCTCGGCGCTGCGCGCGGTGACTACGACCGGTTGCATCCCCTCGAACACGTCAATCTCAGTCAAAGCACGAACGACGTCTATCCCACGGCCATCAAGGTGGCGCTGCAGGTCCACATCGCCGGACTGCATGCGACGCTGATGGACGTCGCAGCGGCCTTCGGTCGCAAGGCGACGGAATTCCGATCCGTCATGAAGATGGGTCGCACCCAACTCCAGGATGCGGTGCCGATGACCCTCGGTCAGGAGTTCGGCACCTACGCGATCATGGTGGGTGAGGACGCCGAACGGCTGCTCGAGGCTGCGCGACTCGTCGCCGAGATCAACCTCGGAGGCACGGCCATCGGCACGGGACTCAACGCCCACCCGAGATATGCGTCCCTGGTGTGCGAGAAGCTCAACACCATTACCGGCTTCTCCCTTTCCACTGCTTGCGATCTCGTCGAGGCGACTCAGGACGTCGGCGCGTTCGTTCAGGTGTCGGGAGTGCTCAAACGCACCGCGCTGAAACTGTCGAAGATCTGCAACGACCTGCGCCTGCTTTCCTCGGGTCCGCGCTCGGGGTTCAACGAGGTCAATTTGCCTGCGGTGCAGTCGGGTTCGAGCATCATGCCGGGAAAGGTCAACCCCGTCATTCCCGAAGTCGTCAACCAGGTGGCGTTCGAGGTGATGGGCAACGACGTGACCATCAGCATGGCGGCCGAGGCGGGCCAACTACAGCTCAACGCATTCGAGCCCATCATCGCCCACAGTCTCTTCCAGTCGACAGCCCACCTCGACAATGCGTGCCGCACGCTGATCGACAGATGCATCAACGGAATCAGTGCCAACGAACAGCATTTGTACGAGTCGGTGACGAACTCGATTGGAGTGATCACCGCTTTGAGCCCCTACATCGGCTATGCCGCTTCAGCCCGAATCGCCAAAACTGCGCTGCACACGGGTAGATCCATCCCCGATCTCATCGTCGAAGAGGGGATGTTGACGGCCGAACAGGTCGCCGAGCTGCTGGTGCCAGAATCGTTGGTCAGTCCCAGAGAA
>NZ_JAVRPS010000320.1:0-2830 GCF_032162105.1 Mycobacterium sp.
TTGGCGTCTACTCATCGGCGACGAGATCTTCAACACTTGAACAGTACTCGTTCATCCCGACACAAGACGGTCGCGGTCACGCCCGGCCTGAACAGACCACACGAAAGACGATTCGTCGACCGGCGTCCGTCCGTCGTCGCCGGCCCCTGCTGCGGGCCAGCGTAGCGGACCGGTTCCATCACCGAATTCATCTCGGCCGCAACAGCCTACCGACACACGATGGGAGTGACCCAGTGGTCAACGATACAGGAGCGACGCCATTGTCCAGCATCCGAGGCGCGCGGTTGGGGCGTCGGCAGTTCTTGTGGACGGCGGCGGTCGGCGCTGCCGCGGTGGGTGCTGGTGCGGGTTTGGTGGGGTGCGCGGGAGGTTCTCAGCAGGGTTCGGCGGGTCCGGGTGGGCAAGCCAAGCAGGGTGGGATCTTGCGCTTGGGCGCTCAGGGAGGCGCGAACACCGACACCCTGGATGCACAGAACGGGCTGACCAATACCGACTTTTGTCGGATCTATCAGCTGTATGACCAATTGGTCGTGCTAGACGCGCAGGGCCAGCCGCAGAATTCGTTGGCCAAGTCGATCACGCCGAACGCCGATGGCACCGAGTGGACGATCGTGATTCCCGATGGGGTGACGACGCACCGAGGCAAGCCGTTCACCGCCGATGACGTGCTGTTCAGCTTGAACCGCATCGTGTCGAGCAAGTTTCCCGGTAGCACCAGCCTGGGTCCGGTCGACCTGGGATCGTCGAAGGTCGCCAATCCGACCACGCTGCTGGTGAAGTATCACCAGCCCTTCGCGGTGTTGCCCGAGATGCTGGCCTCGGTGTACTTCACGATGGTTCCGCGCGACTTCGATCCGAAGAACCCCGACGGCACGGGGCCGTTCAAGTATCAGAGCTTCACCCCCGGTGTGTCGAGCACGTTCGTGCGCAATCCGAACTACTGGCACAGCGGACTTCCGCACCTGGATTCGGTCGTGACCACCAACATCGCCGACGAGACCAGCCAGGTCAACGCGTTGCAGTCCAATCAGGTCGACGTGGTCAACTTCTTGTCGCAGGGCTCGGTGGCGGCGCTGCAGGCCGGTGGGATGCACGTCAACATCTCCAAGACCGGTGGCTGGGGCCCATTTACGATGCGTACCGATCAGAAGCCGTTCGACGACGTCCGGGTGCGCCAGGCGTTCCGGCTGATCGTCGACCGCAAGGAGATGCTCGGCCAGGTGTTCGGCGGTCAGGGCACAGTCGGCAACGACGTGTTCGCCCTGCTGGACAAGTCCTATCCCACTGATCTACCCCAGCGCGAGCAGGACATCGATCAGGCCAAGTCACTGCTCAAGGCGGCAGGCGCGGACAACCTGACCATCGATCTGGTGACCACGCCCAATGCGCCGGGGATGGTTCAGGCCGCGCAGGTGTTCGCCACCCAGGCAAAGAAGGCCGGGGTGAACGTCAACGTGGTGCAACAAACCACCACCGACTACTTCGCCAACTCGTATATGAAGGTGCCGTTCAGTCAGGACTATTGGCAGACGGGAACCTACATGTTCACCGCCGGCCAGGCCCAGGCTCCCGGTGCGCCATTCAACTTCTGTCAGTTCAACGACCCCGAGTACAACGCGCTCTACGCTCAGGCACTCGCCGAACTCGATCAGGCCAAGCGCACCGACCTCATCCACCGGATGGCCCACATCGACTACGACCGCGGTGGCTACATCGTCCCCTACTTCTTCCCGGTCATCGATGCCACCAGCCAGAAGGTCGGCGGGGTCGACGAATCCGCCAACGGCTACAGCCCCGGCGGCAACGACTTCGGCGACTTCTGGCTCGCCTAGGTCATGACGAGTCGAACGAGGAGTTGCCACCATGACTGACACACTGGAAGCGACCGCGGCCAGCCCCTCAAAACCCAAGGTGCGCACCAACCATCCGATCCGTTCGCTGCTCGTCCGGCGACTGTTGACCGGTGTCGTCTCGGTATGGGTGATCTCGATCGTCGTGTATGCAGCGACGCTGGTGCTGCCGGGTGACGCCGCAACCGCAATTCTGGGACAGCAGGCCACGCCCGAGCGACTCGTCGAACTGCGACACCAACTTCACCTGGATCAGTCTGCGATCAGCGGGTACTTGAGTTGGGCCAAGGCCGCCTTGCACGGTGACTTCGGGACGTCGCTGACACAAGGGGCGCCGGTGTGGGACCTCATGGTGCCCCGACTCGCGAATTCGATCGTGCTGATCGTGGCAACGGCGATCATCTCGACGGTGCTCGGCGTGCTGCTCGGCATGTGGGCGGCCGCGCGCCGCGACTCGTGGGTCGATCATTCGCTCTCGGTGACTGCTCTGGTGGCAAGTTCGCTGCCCGAGTTCGTCGTTGCGGTGTTCGTAGTGATGGTCTTCGCCGTCACGATGTTCGCCTGGTTCCCCGCGGTCAGCATCCTGCCCGAGGGCGAACACATCTGGAACGAACCGAGCAAGCTCGTGCTTCCAGTCGTGGCCTTGGTGATCGTGGTGACGCCCTACGTGTTCAGAATGTTTCGGGCCTCGCTGATCGAAGCCATGAGTTCCGACTACGTCGAGGTCGCCACCCTCAAGGGTGCGAGCACCGGCAGGCTGCTGTTCGGTCATGCCCTACCGAACTCGCTTGCGGCAACCATCCAAGTGGTAGGGCTCAATCTGCTCTATCTCGCCGGCGGGATTGCCTTGGTCGAAACCGTGTTCCAGTATCCGGGAATCGGTTTGAGCCTCGTCGCGTCGATCACCGACCGGGACGTGCCGGTGATCCAGTTTCTGGTGGTGCTCCTGGCGATCGCCTACGTCTTCCTCAACGTCGCCA
>NZ_JAVRPS010000321.1:0-13093 GCF_032162105.1 Mycobacterium sp.
CCTCCATGGTCTTCGCGCAAGCGCTCATCCGCCACCAGCGCCTCCCACTGATCGCGGTGGCGCAACAACTGCTCGGTCCCGCCGGACAGGGTGTGACGGGTGGTCTCGTCACCGCCGATGAGGATCAGCAGTGTTTCCATGACGATCTCGTCGTCGGACATCCGCTGGCCCTCGACCTCGGCGTTGACCAGGATGGAGAACAGGTCTTCGGTGGGCTCGGTGCGCCGCTTGGTGATGATGTCCATCGTGAACGCCGTGTAGGCGGCGAATGCCTCCATCACCGCCTGGGCGGTCAGCTCGTCGATGTGCGAACTCAGCCCGATCACCAAGTCGTCGGACCACTTCAAGAGCAGCTCGCGGTCCTCGGGCAACACTCCGAGCATGTCGCCGATCACCGCCATCGGCAGGGGCGCGGCGATCTCTCGGACGAAGTCGCACTCCCCCCGCTCGCACACCGCATCGATCAACGTGTCGCACAACGTGCCGATGGACGGCACCTTGTCCATCACCCTCTTGCGGGTGAAGCCGGAGTTGACCAGCTTGCGCCGCAACAGATGCGAGGGATCGTCCATGTCGATCATGTAGGGCATGCCTGGCGTCTCGGGCCGGATGCCGCCGGTGTTGGAGAACAGCTCCGGGTTGCGCTCGGCGTCGAGCACGGCCTGATACGTCGACGCGGCGGCAAGCCCGTTGCGGTCCCGGAACACCGGCTGGTTGGCCCGCATCCAGCGGTATGCCCCGCGGGCGCCGCCGTCGGCGTAGAAGTTGCCGTCGGTCAGGTCGACGTCCGGCTTGGTCCCGGCGAGCGTCTGAGTCATGCGATCTCCTTGGCGTCGCCGAAGGTCATCTCGACGTTGTCGGCCGAGCTCGACATCAGCGCGCGCTTCGGCAAGCCAAGCGCTGCAAGTTCTTTGGCATTGGGGTGGTCGCCGAGCCGGATTCGCGCGCCGCCGGGCCGGTATCGCGCGCCGTGGAAGGAGACCTCGTAGGCGCTTTCGCGTGTCAGGCCGTCGAGACAGGAGTACGCACGCAACTCCTGCTCCCGTGAAGTGAGCGCCGACGGAACCCGAAGCCCGGGACTGAATTCCATGCCAAGCACGAGTTGACCGTCGATGCTGGCGTCGAAACCGAACTGCTTGCCATCGCGGATGGTGAAGTCGGCCATGACCTTGGGGAAGCCCCAAATCGTCCGTCCGGCTTCCAACGTGAAGGTCTGGTCAACGAACATGTGCTGTACGAATGCCGATTGAAACCCGGGCGCGTCGGCACCCGGAGGATTGACCATCACACAGGTGCTGTATTCGAAGTACGGGCCGAGGTCGCCGTCGATGAAATGAGTCAATATCAGCGTCACGATGGCTCGACGGCGAAATGGCCGGTAGACCTCGAGGCCGCTGTAGTCGATCAGCCGCTGTGCTGCGTCCGCGTCTACGGCGAAGATCGCATTGTGCTGAGTCGCAGTGCGGATCTTCACGGGCATGGTCAGCACGGTGCCTGCGATGGTGTGCTGGGATATGGCGTCGGTCACACGCCAAATCTAGAACGTGTTCTAGACAAGTAGCAAGAAGTGTCTACACGAGTCGCGCAACATCCCCCGCGAGCAGCCGCAAACGTGCCGAAAACCGCGGCGTGTCGGGCACATTTGCGTCTCGCGGGGAGAAACGCGCCTACACGAGTGCTGCGAGGTCGCGGATCTGCTCGGGTGAGCGGGCGCCGATCACCATCATGGTGACGCCCGCGGCCTCCCACGCCTTGATCTGTTCGCGCACGTAGTCGAGGTTGCCGACGATGGCCGAATCGTCGACGAGTTCGTCGGGGATGACGGCGGCCGCCTCGTCCTTGCGGTTGTTCCTGAACAGCGCGGTCACCTCGTCGACCACCTCGGCGTAACCCATCCGGCGGTAGACGTCGGCGTGGAAGTTGGTGTCCTCGGCACCCATCCCGCCCATGTACAGCGCGAGATGCGGCTTCATCAGTTCCATGATGCCTGGCCGGTCGTCGGTGACCACCACCTGCGCCGTTGCACAGATCTCGAAGGTCTCCCTGGTGCGCCGGGCACCCGGCCGGGCGAAGCCCTCGTCGAGCCACTCGTTGTACATGTCGGCGATCCGCGGCGAGTAGAAGATCGGGAGCCAGCCGTCGCAGATCTCGGCGGCCAGCGCGACGTTCTTCGGACCCTCCGCGCCCAGCATGACCGGGATGTCGGCGCGCAACGGATGGGTGATCGGCTTGAGGTTCTTGCCAAGGCCCGTGGTGCCCTCGCCGGTCAGCGGCAGCGGGTAGTGCGGCCCGTCGCTGTGCACGGGTGCCTCGCGCGCCCAGACCTGGCGCAGGATGTCGATGTACTCGCGTGTTCGGGCCAGCGGTTTCGGAAACTTCTGGCCGTACCAGCCCTCGACCACCTGGGGTCCGGACACGCCGAGGCCGAGGATGTGCCTGCCGCCGGAGAGGTGATCCAGCGTCAACGCCGCCATCGCGCAGGCGGTCGGGGTGCGCGCGGACAGCTGGATGACCGACGTGCCGAGCCGCATCCGGGTGGTCTCGCGGCCCCACCAGGCCAGCGGCGTGTAGGCGTCGGAGCCCCACGCCTCTGCGGTGAAGACCGTGTCGAATCCGGCCTCCTCGGCGGCAGCGACCAGTTCGGCGTGGTCGGTCGGCGGCTGCGCGCCCCAGTATCCGAGCTGAAGGCCTAGCTTCATTCCCACCACCCCGACCCTGCGTTCATTAGCTCGCCTCTCGACCCGTGGTTGAAACCATTCTTAGAACCTGTTCTACTCGATGCTGTGACCGCCAGCCAAAGCAGCCCGGTGCAGATCGACACACATGAGCCGCCACTTTCAGCCCCGCTGAGGCTCTCGTTCGACTACACCCGTTCAGTCGGACCACTCCTCAGCCAGTTCTTCACCGCCCTGCGCGAGCGACGCATTCTCGGCGTGCGCGGTTCGGACGGACGGGTGCATGTGCCACCCGCCGAGTATGACCCCGTCGACTACCAGCCCCTGACCGAGGTCGTGCCGGTCGCGAGCGTGGGCACGGTGGTGTCGTGGACGTGGCAGGCCCTACCGCTGGAGGGTCAGCCCCTCGACCGCCCGTTCGCGTGGGCGTTGATCAAGCTCGACGGCGCGGACACCCCGCTCTTGCATGCCATTGACGTGGGAGCCGCGGGTTCCGCCGAATCAATCAGCACGGGCGCACGGGTGCACGTGCACTGGGTCGACGAGCCGGTGGGCTCGATCACCGATATCGCGTACTTCGCGCTCGGCGACTCGGCAGAGGAGGTGCCCGAGGAGACGACGGATGATCGCGATCCCGTCACCTTGCTGGTCGTCCCGAGCGCGATCGAGATCCAGCACACCGCGTCACTGCCCGAGAGCACGTTCCTGCGTGGTCTCGAGGAGGGCAAGCTGATCGGGGCCTACGCCATCTTGGACGGCGGCGGCAAGGGGAAGGTGTACTTCCCTGCGCGCGAGGCCGATCCGGCCACCGGCAGGCAGCTCACCGAGTTCGTCGAGTTGCCGGACAAGGGCACGGTGACGACGTTCGCGATCATCAACATCCCGTTCGCCGGCCAGCGCATCAAACCGCCCTACGTCGCGGCCTACGTGCTGCTCGACGGTGCCGACATCCCCTTCCTGCACCTGGTCACCGAGATCGACGCCGCCGACGTGCGGATGGGCATGCGGGTCGAAGCGGTGTGGCGGCCACGCGACGAGTGGGGTCTCGGCATCGACAACATCGAGTACTTCCGGCCGACGGGTGAGCCCGACGCCGAGTACGACACCTACAAGCACCACCTGTAAAGGCCTACCCAATGACATTTCGCGACATCGCCGTCGTCGGCTTCGCGCACTCCCCGCACGTCCGCCGCACCGAAGGCACCACCAACGGCGTCGAGATGCTGATGCCGTGCTTCGCCTCGATCTACGCCGACCTCGGCATCGAACAGACCGACATCGGGTTCTGGTGCTCCGGTTCGTCGGACTACCTTGCCGGACGCGCCTTTTCGTTCATCTCGGCGATCGACTCGATCGGTGCGGTGCCGCCGATCAACGAGTCACACGTCGAGATGGACGCCGCATGGGCGCTGTACGAGGCCTACATCAAGCTGTTGACCGGCCAGGTCGACACCGCGCTGGTGTACGGGTTCGGCAAGTCGTCGGCGGGCACGCTTCGCCGGGTGCTCGCCATGCAGACCGATCCCTACACGGTCGCCCCGCTGTGGCCGGACGCCGTGTCGATGGCCGGACTGCAGGCGCGGCTCGGGCTCGACTCCGGCAAGTGGACCGCCGAGCAGATGGCCCAGGTGGCGGTGGATTCGTTCGCGGTCTCCGGCCGGATCGACTCCGAGAAGCCGGCTAGCAGCATCGACGAGCTGCTCGCCAGGCCGTACTTCGCGGATCCGTTGCGCCGCCATGACATTGCGCCGATCACCGACGGCGCCTCGGCGATCGTGTTGGCTGCAGGCGACAAGGCCCGCGAGCTTCGAGAGAACCCGGCCTGGATCACCGGCATCGAGCACCGCATCGAAACCCCCGTGCTTGGTGCGCGGGACCTGACCACGTCCCCGTCCACGGCCGCCTCGGCCAAGGCGGCCACCGGCGGTGACATCGGATCGATCGACGTGGCCGAGCTCTACGCGCCGTTCACCCATCAACAGCTGATCCTCACCGAGGCCATCGGGCTCAACGGTTCGACGAAGGTCAATCCATCCGGGGGCGCGCTGGCCGCCAACCCCATGTTCTCCACCGGTCTGGAGCGCATCGGCTTCGCGGCCCGACACATCTTCGACGGATCCGCGCAGCGCGTACTCGCTCACGCCACCAGCGGTGCTGCGCTGCAACAGAATCTCGTCGCGGTCCTGGAAGGAAAGAACTGATGGCCGGTCTAAACGCCGCAGTGCTCGGCACCGGGCAGACCAAGTACGTCGCCAAGCGCAAGGACGTCTCGATGAACGGCCTCGTCCGCGAGGCCATCGACAAGGCGCTCGAAGACTCCGGTTCGACGTTCGACGACATCGACGCCGTGGTGGTCGGCAAGGCGCCCGACTTCTTCGAGGGCGTCATGATGCCCGAGCTGTTCATGGCCGACGCGGTCGGCGCGACAGGCAAGCCTCTGATCCGGGTGCACACCGCCGGTTCGGTCGGCGGCTCGACCGCGATCGTCGCGGCCAGCCTGGTGCAGTCCGGCAAGTACGAGCGCGTGCTGACGATGGCCTGGGAAAAGCAGTCCGAGTCGAATGCCATGTGGGCGTTGAGCATTCCGGTGCCGTTCACCAAGCCCGTCGGCGCCGGTGCCGGTGGCTACTTCGCGCCGCACATCCGGTCGTACATCCGCCGCTCGGGTGCACCGAACCACATCGGCGCGAAGGTCGCGGTGAAGGATCGGCTCAACGGCGCCAAGAATCCGCTGGCGCACCTTCACCAGCCCGACATCACGCTGGAGAAGGTGATGGCCTCCCAGATGCTCTGGGATCCCATCCGCTTCGACGAGACCTGCCCGTCCTCCGACGGCGCCTGCGCCATGGTCATCGGCAACGAGGAGATCGCGGATCAGCGGGTGGCAGAAGGCCATCCGGTGGCCTGGATCCACGCCACCGCGCTGCGCACCGAACCGCTGGCGTACTCCGGCCGCGACCAGGTCAACCCGCAGGCCGGCCGCGACGCTGCCGCGGCGCTGTGGCGCGACGCAGGCATCACCAGTCCGATCGACGAGATCGACGCCGCCGAGGTCTACGTGCCGTTCTCCTGGTTCGAGCCGATGTGGTTGG
This sequence comes from Mycobacterium sp., assembly GCF_032162105.1. Lineage (GTDB taxonomy): Bacteria > Actinomycetota > Actinomycetes > Mycobacteriales > Mycobacteriaceae > Mycobacterium. Next base: position 5,768 of record NZ_JAVRPS010000321.1, read on the forward strand.
AGAACCTCGGCTTCGCGGCAGAGGGCGAGGGCTGGAAGCTCACCGAAGCAGGCGAGACCGCGATCGGTGGGCGCATCCCGTTCAACGCCTCCGGCGGCGTGCTGTCGAGCAATCCGATTGGTGCGTCGGGCATGATCCGGTTCGCCGAGTCGGCGATCCAGGTGATGGGCAAGGCAGGCGACCATCAGGTGAAGGGGGCCCGCAAGGCTCTCGGCCACGCCTACGGCGGTGGCTCGCAGTACTACTCGATGTGGGTCGTCAGCTCGGACAAGCCGTGACGATGAAGTACACCTGCAGCGTCGCGATGGGCGCCATCGAGGAGTTGGTGGATCTGGCGCAATGCGCCGAGGACGTCGGGTTCGACGCGATCGCCCTGCCGGACTCGCTGTTCTACATGGACAAGCAGTCGACCGACTACCCGTACACGCCGGACGGGTCGCGGATGTGGAACGCCGACACCCCGTGGGTGGATCCGCTGATCGCCGCGGCCGCGATGGGCGCCGTCACGTCGACGCTGTTCTTCTACACCAACGTGATGAAGTTGGGCTCCCGCAATCCGCTGCTGCTGGCCCGACAGGTCGGGTCGGTGGCGAACCTGACACACAATCGGTTCGGGTTCGGCGTCGGAATCGGCTGGGCGCCCGAGGAGTTCGAGTGGTGCGGCGTGCCGTACGCCAAGCGTGGCGCCCGCGTCGACGAGATGATCGAGGTCATCAAGCTGGTGCTTGGCGGTGGCATGGTGGACTTTCACGGCACGTTCTTCGACTTCGACAAGCTGCAGATGAGCCCTGCGCCGAGCAAGCCGGTGCCGTTCTACGTGGGCGGCCACACCGAGGTCGCGCTGAAGCGGGCCGCGCGGGTCAGCGACGGTTGGACCAGCGCGATGATGACGTGCGACCAGTTGGCCGAGACGATCGGGAAGCTGAACGTGCTGCGGGCCGAGTACGGCCGCGCCGATGAGCCGTTCGAGTTCCAGGCGGTCTGCATCGACAAGTTCGGCGTCGGCGGGCATCGCGACCTCGCGGCGGCCGGGGTCACCGACAACATCGTCATTCCCTGGATGTTCGACGGACTCGGCTTCGACGCTCCGCTGGAGAAGAAGAAGGATTCGCTCAAGCGCTTCGCCGACACCTACATCCACTCGGGATGGCAGCAATGACCGTGACCGACCCCCAAGCCCCGGTTCACCTGGCAGGCAAACGGTCCCGCGAGGCGGCCGTGGCGCGGGACAAGGAGGCCTGGCTCGCACTGTTCGCCGACGACGCCATCGTCGAGGACCCGATCGGGCCGTCGCACTTCGACCCCGAGGGCAAGGGACACCGCGGCAAGGAGGCCATCGCGGCGTTCTTCGACATGGCGATCGCGCCAAGCCAGCTCGAGTTCAACTTCGCCGAAACGTTTCAGTGCGGCAACGAGGAAGCCAACGTCGGCCACATCGTGATCGTCGCGCAGGGGTACCGGGTCACCGCCGATGGCGTGTTCACCTACCGCGTGAACGACGAGGGCAAGATCGTCGCGTTGCGCGCCTATTGGGAACTCGACCGCGCTACCGCGAGCGCGACGCTCGTCTAACGCGCGACCAGTCCGCGCTTAGGGGTTGGTTATCAGCTTCAAGCCCGTCATGTACCGCCGCGCCAGGTCCTGGTAGGCGCCGGGATTGACGTTCACCCACATCTCCGCACCAGTACCGGCGATGGGGCCACGCACCTTGGCCGGCGCACCGGTGACGAAAACCTCGTCGGGGATCTTCGTTCCACCGACGACCAGCGAGTGCGCCCCGATCAGGCTGCGCCTGCCGATGACCACGCCGTCGAGGACGGTCGCGTGGTTGGCGATGACCGCCTCCTGCCCGATGTGCACGCCGTGGATGATGCAGCCGTGCGCGACGGTGGCACCGGGTCCGACGTCGGTCGGGATGCCGGGCGGCGAGTGCAGCACGCTGCAGTCCTGCACGTTTGCCCCCTCCCGGACGATGATCGGGGCGAAATCCGCGCGCAGGACCGCGTTGAACCACACCGAGGCACCCGCCTCGACGTGCACGTCGCCGATCAGCGTGGCAGTGGGGGCGATGAACGCGCCATCGTCGATGACGGGTGAGCGGCCCTCGAAGGAGTACAACGGCATCAACTAGATATACCGCAGGTAGATGCGCTTGCATTGCGCGATGGGCTCCAAAAACTGTAACGTGTTCTAGTTAGAGACCAAGGAACGGGAGGCCCACCGTGACTACCGATACCGCAGGAGTCCGTGAGATCGACACCGGCGCCCTGCCGGACCGGTTCGCGCGAGGCTGGCACTGCCTCGGCCCCGTGGCCGAATACCAGGACGGCAAGCCGCACTCCGTCGAGGCATTCGGCACCAAGTTGGTGGTGTTCGCCGACTCGAAGGGTGAGCTCAACATCCTCGACGGTTACTGCAGGCACATGGGCGGTGACCTGTCCCAGGGCACCATCAAGGGCGACGAGGTCGCCTGCCCGTTCCACGACTGGCGCTGGGGCGGGGACGGCAAGTGCAAGCTGGTGCCCTACGCCAAGCGGACGCCGCGCCTGGCCAGGACCCGCTCCTGGACCACCGACATCCGCAGCGGCCTGCTGTTCGTCTGGCACGACGTCGAGGGCAACCCGCCGCCGCCCGAGGTCCGGGTCCCCGAGCTGTCGGAGGCCGCCAGCGACGAGTGGACCGAGTGGAAGTGGAACTCGATCCTGATCGAAGGCGCCAACTGCCGCGAGATCATCGACAACGTCACCGACATGGCGCACTTCTTCTACATCCACTTCGGTCTGCCGACGTACTTCAAGAACGTGTTCGAGGGCCACATCGCCTCGCAGTACCTGCACAACGTCGGCCGGCCGGACGTGAACGACCTTGGCACGTCCTACGGTGAAGCGCACCTGGATTCGGAGGCGTCGTACTTCGGGCCGTCCTTCATGATCAACTGGCTGCACAACAACTACGGCGGCTTCAAGGCCGAGTCGATCCTGATCAACTGCCACTACCCGGTCAACCAGGATTCCTTCGTCCTGCAGTGGGGCGTCATCGTCGAGAAGCCAAAGGGCCTGGACGAGAAGATGACCGAGAAGCTGGCGACGACGTTCACCGACGGCGTCAGCAAGGGCTTCCTGCAGGACGTCGAGATCTGGAGGCACAAGACCCGCATCGACAACCCCCTGCTGGTCGAGGAAGACGGCGCGGTCTATCAGATGCGCCGGTGGTATCAGCAGTTCTACGTCGACGTCGCCGACATCTCGCCGGACATGGTCGACCGCTTCGAAATCGAGGTCGACACCACGGCGGCGAACGAGAAGTGGCACGTCGAGGTCGAGGAGAATCTCAAGGTGCAGGCCCAGGAGAAGGAAGCCGCGGAGCAGCCTGCGACATGACCACGCACGACGAGCGGATGCAAGCGCCAGACGGTGGCCCGATTGCCGGCCCCGCCGACGTCGACCGTCTGGCCCGCTCGATGTTGCTCCTGCACGGCGCGCACGACGATGACGATCATCCGGCCGGCCACGGACCGAGCACGCGTTCGTCGCGCAAGGCGCCGGACTTCGCCGAGGATCCGCAGCGGGCCGCGGCGGTGCGGGAGGCGACCGCGCGCGATCGCGAGCGCTACCTCAATGCCGGGCTGGCGCCCGTCGATTGCAGGTTCTGCCACGTCACCGTGGCGGTCAAGAAGCTGGGTCCCGGGCACACTGCCGTGCAGTGGAATTCGGATGCATCGCAACGTTGCGCGACATTCGCCGAGGTGCGGGCGAGCGGCGGTGACAGCAGCCGTAGCCGCGCCTGCCCACGGCTCGCCGACAGCATCAAGCACGCCGTCGCGGAGGGCTGCCTCGACGAGGTCTCGACCGCCCCGGCTCCCGGCGACGGCTGACTTCAGTGCACAATGTCGACATCCACAGGAGATCGTCGATCTGGCCATTCAACGTCGCGGCCGTCTGCGTCTCTTCGAGGATGTCGATCCTGCGCGCACCGCCCACTTGATCATCGACATGCAGGTCGGATTCACGACGCCTGGTGCTCCGGCCGAGATTCCCAATGCGGTTGGAATCATTGAGAACATCAATGCGATCAGTGCGGCCTGTCGCGAGGCCGGTGTTCTGAACGTCTTCGTTCAGCACACGCTCGACGACGAAAGCAAGTCCACCTGGTCGAACTGGTTCGACGCGTTCTGGACGCCGGAGATGCGAGCCGGGATGTACGCCACCTTCGCCGACGGCAGCCCGGGCCACGCGCTGCACCCCTCGATCGAGACCGAGGACAACGACCTTCGGATCAACAAGTACCGGTTCGGTGCATTCATCAAGGACACCTCGGATGCCCACGCGTTGCTCACTTCTCGGGGCATCGACACGCCGATCATCACCGGTTGCGCGACAAACATCTGCTGCGAATCGACGGCGCGCGACGCCATGATGCTCAACTACCGGGTGTTCTTCGTGTGCGACGCCACGGCCACCGACACCGACGCCGAGCACAACGGCAGCCTGGCCACCACGCTGCTCACCTTCGCCGATGTCATCGATGCCGAGGACATGACGGCCATCCTGACGCGCGGATGACCCATGTCACATTCGTTGATGTCACAAACGGCCGAGCCGTGGTGTCCAAGAGGTGCAACCACCAACGACTAGGAGTGCACCATGGACGCTCGCTTGAACCTCTTCGACAACCCGACCGCAGGCAAGATCCTGAAGTACGTCACCTCGGCGGGCAGGGCGATCGCGGGCTCGCCGCTGCCGGCCGCGACGCGGGAGCTGGTAGCGCTGCGCGCCAGCCAGATCAATGGCTGCGGTTTCTGCACCGACATGCACACCAAGGACGCCGCGCACGCCGGGGAGACCTCGACGCGCCTCAACCTGGTCGCGGCCTGGCGAGAGGCCACGGTGTTCACCGAAGCGGAGCGCGCTGCCCTTGAGTTGACGGAGCAGGGCACCCGCATCGCCGACGCCGCAGGCGGCGTGTCCGACGAGGTGTGGGCGAATGCCGTCAAGTACTACGACGAGGACCAGCTCGCCGCGCTGGTGTGCCTCATCGCCTTCATGGGCACCGTCAACCGTTTGAACGTCATCGTCCAGCAGCCCGCAGGCGATTACCAGCCCGGCCAATTCGGATAGGCGGCTGCGGTTTACGCGCGATGCCGCGGGTCGAAGTTCGAGACTGGCCGTTGCGGTGCATCGACGGCAAAATCGGTGTCGGAGAACGTGTAGGGGTACGACGGTTCGTCGTCGCAGCGTCCGAGTTGATGACGAAGATTTGCTGAACGCTCCGTAGACGGCGCGGCACGGCCGGCCCGTTGTAATGCTGAAGGATCTCCTTCCACGTCCGGGGAGCCTCGCGGATGAGCGCCGCCATGCTTGGCGTCAGTTCCGCCTCAGACATCACGACCAAGTCCGACGGCGGATCGCCGAGTTCGAACGCCATGCTGCGATCGAAGTGCGACGGGTTGAACTTCGGACTGATCGGGATCGTGCAGTCCAGCCCGATCTTCGACGTGGTTCCCGGCGCCGCGTCTTCGGCGATCATGGGGTCGACGATCGTGGGGTCGACGGTCATCGTGTTGCAGTTCGGGATGGTCACCGCGTCGAGGTGCGGCATGTACCGAAATGCCATGGCGCACTGCACCGCGTTGTCGTCCCAGATGTCGACGTCCTCGTCGAAGTCCATCGCGATCTTCGGAAGCCCCTGTTTCGAGCGGGTCAACATGACTCCGAGCGCCTGCTTCGAATCGCCCGCGCCTCGCGTGTTGATCTTCGCGTAGGCGATGTTCGACAACCCGCCCAGCGGCGCGCGGACCTCCTTGACGTCGATCCCGGCCATGGCGAGCCCGCCGTAGAGGTCCGACTCGATCATGGGCAGCTGCAGCATGTTGTCGGTGTACCAAGGGTGCTTGCCACCGATCGTCGCGTGCTGGTAGATGCCGCCCTTGGGGAAGTTGGCCTTGATTCCGCCGCCGTACATGCCGGTGAACTCGCCGTACGGTCCCTCGTCGTGGGTCAATCCCTCGGTCGCCATCAGTTCGCACTCGAGCACGATCTCGGCGTTGGCAGGCACCAGCACTGATCCGGCAACGTGGTGTCTACAGCCCCTTGAAGCGCTCCTTGACCGCCTCGGGCGTCAACCCGTAATCGGCCAGTGAGTACGTGTGCTTCGGTGCGCGCGGGCCCTTTTGGCTCTCGGCGTGCATGGTCTCCATCGACTCGCGGGCCGCGTCGGTGAAGTCCAGCCCGAACTTGTTGTAGATGGCCTCGACGACGCCGATCGGATCCTTGACGAGCTCGAAGTAGTCGAGATCGTAGAACTGGGCCGGATCGTGTTTGGCGCGTTCGGCGTCGAACAATTCCAGACCGCGCGACCAGGTCTCGATCGCATCCTGCCCGATCACGTTGCCGGAGAAGGTGTTCGACCAGCCCTCGGTCGTGTGCTGAGCCAGCGAGCACATCGACGCCAGGATGGTCTCAGCCGGCCGGTGGCACTGCACCACCAGCGCGTCGGGGTATGTCGCGAACAACGCGTCGAGGGCGAACAGGTGGCTGGGGTTCTTCAGCACCCACCGCCTCCCCACGTCGTTGAGCCCGATCAGCTGAAGGTTCTTGCGGTGCCGCTGATACGGCTTGGTCCAGTCTTGCTTGGCCAGCCACTGCGAGTACGTCGGCAGGTGGGCGAGCGTCTCGTACGAGACCGAGTGCAACGACTGGCGAAGTAACTGCCAGCACTCCTCCACCTCGTCGGCGGTCATGTAGTGCAGCCCGGTGTAGTCCGGATCCTCTTCGTGCGCCTTGGTGAACTGCGCGTCGAGCTGGACGAAAACCGAGTTCTCCGACCAGGTTTCGCGGGGCGGGCGGGGCTGCGGAAACTCCGCCAACCACAGCTGCAGACCCTGGTGGGCCGGATCGGCGGTGAGAAGGCGATGGATGGCGGTGGTGCCGGTGCGGGGCAGCCCGGTAACGAAGATCGGCCGCTCGATCGCGACGTCGGTGTGCTGTGGGTACTGCTTGAACGCCGCCTCGGACACCAGGCGCGCGACCAGTGCGTTGCGCACGAAGAAGCGACACATCTTGCTGCCGAACTCGGTCAGGTCGGCGTCGCGCCGGTAGGACTCGAGCAGCATGCCGAGTGCCTCGCGGTAGTTGTCGTCGTCGACGCCGAAGTCGTCGAGTCCTGCGGCCTTGACGGCCGACGCGTGCAGGTCGTCGACGGTGCCGACGTCCGTACGGGCGCTCCCACTCATGGCTCGACTCCCGCTCGCTCCGGTCCTCGCTCGTGCCTCGCTGCGATCCTCACTCGCGCTCGTCTTCGCATCAGGCCTTGTACTCCCCGCAGTTC
>NZ_JAVRPS010000322.1:0-3474 GCF_032162105.1 Mycobacterium sp.
GTCGCCTTGGCCGCTGCCGCGGCGGTGACGACCAGGTCGGCGAGCGCCTGGAACTCGGCGTTCTTCGCGACGAAGTCGGTCTCGGAGTTGAGCTCGACCAGCGCGCCGTCCTTGGCCACCACCAGACCTTCGGCGGTGGCACGCTCGGCGCGCTTGCCGACGTCCTTGGCGCCCTTGATCCGCAGCAGTTCGACAGCCTTGTCGAAGTCGCCGTCGGCCTCAACCAGCGCGTTCTTCGAATCCAGCATTCCGGCGCCGGTCAAGTCCCTCAGCTTCTTGACGTCGGCAGCGGTGTAGTTCGGCATCTCAGCCTTCCGTGGTTGTCTCGGTCGGGGTGGGGGCAGCAGCGGCGTCGGTCGCGGCGGCCGGAGTGCCGGGGGCCGTTGCGCTGGCCAGCAGCTCCTGCTCCCACTCGGGCAGCGGCTCGGCACCCTCGACCTCTGGCTTGTCGCTGCCCGCGCCCGAACGGGCCTGCAGGCCCTCGGCGACCGCGGACGCGATCACCTTGGTCAGCAGCGCGGCCGAGCGGATCGCGTCGTCGTTGCCCGGAATCGGGTAGTCGACGAGGTCGGGATCGCAGTTGGTGTCCAGGATCGCAATGACGGGGATGCCCAGCTTGCGGGCCTCGGATACCGCGAGGTGCTCCTTGTTGGTGTCGACGATCCAGATCGCCGACGGCACCTTCTGCATGTCCCTGATTCCACCCAGGGACCGCTCCAATTTGTTCTTCTCGCGCGTCAGCATCAGGATTTCCTTCTTGGTGCGACCCTCGAAGCCACCGGTCTGCTCCATGGCCTCGAGCTCCTTGAGGCGCTGAAGGCGCTTGTGCACGGTGGAGAAGTTGGTCAGCATGCCGCCCAGCCAGCGCTGGTTGACATACGGCATGCCGACGCGGGTCGCCTCGTCGGCGACCGACTCCTGCGCCTGCTTCTTGGTGCCGACGAACATCACCGAACCGCCGTGAGCGACGGTCTCCTTGACGAACTCGTACGCCTTGTCGATGTAGGTCAGCGTCTGCTGCAGGTCGATGATGTAGATGCCGTTGCGGTCGGTGAAGATGAACCGCTTCATCTTGGGGTTCCAGCGACGGGTCTGATGCCCGAAGTGGGTGCCGCTGTCAAGCAGCTGTTTCATGGTCACTACGGCCATGGTTTGCCCAGCTTTCATTGTCGGTTGTCGCCCGGCATCGGGTGATGCCTGGCCCTGGCGTCTGCTGCGATGCCGGACCCGTCGTGAGACGGGACCGCCCGGCATGCGAGTGCAACCCTGGAACTACGGGGCTGCGCACAGGCGCGCGAAGTCAACTCGCTGATGCAAGTTGCGGGACTGAGTTTACACCGTTGACATGCGTGCTTTTGCCATCGCCGGTGCACTGGACGCTCCACAGTGGCTGCGTCATCCACAGATGGGCCGCGGGGGCCTTCCGGCCGGTGCCGCGGCGCGCTGAACTGGGCTGATGAGATTTCTGGCCATGCTGCTGACCGTCGGCCTGGTGTGGGCGGCCCCGGCAATCGCCGAGGACGGCCGGTTGGACTGGCCGCTACGCCCCCGACCTGGCGTTCTTCGAATGTTCGACGCGCCGTCGCCGAACTGGAACCGTGGCCACCGCGGGGTCGATCTGGCGGGCGTACCTGGTCAGGCGGTGTACGCCGCCGGTGCGGGCACCGTGGTGTTCGCGGGCAGGCTCGCCGACCGGCCGGTGGTGTCGATCGCCCATCCCGGGGGCCTGCGCACCAGCTATGAACCCGTCCAACCCGTCGTGCGGGCGGGTCAGCGCGTGACCGCCGGGACGGTGCTCGGCGAGTTGGTCGCGGGCCATCCCGGCTGCGGCGTGTGCCTGCACTGGGGCGCGATGTGGGGTGCCGCCTCGCGCGCCGCCTACGTCGACCCGCTGGGTTTGGTGGTGACGACACCGGTCCGGCTCAAGCCGCTGCGCGGCCCGTGACGCCTACCGTCGAATCATGTCCGTCGCTTCGGAGACACATCGTTCCCGACCCTTGCGCTTCGGTCTCACCACCGCGCTACCCCGCGGGGTTGAGTTCCGCGACTTCGCGGTGACGGTCGAGGACGCCTGCTTCGACGTTCTGACGTTCCCGGACCACCTGGTGCCGACGCTGTCCCCATTCGCGGGCGCGACGGCTGCCGCGATGGCGACTACCCACCCGCACACCGGAACGCTGGTTCACCGTTCGTGTTGATCGGCACGCACGAACAGATGGCCGAGGCACTCATCGAGCGGCGCAACCGATTCGGCGTGAGTTACTGGAGCGTGTTCGACGCGTGGGCGGGCAGGCCGTCGGCGCTGCCGGACATCGCGAAGGTCATCGGTCTGCTTCGGTGATCACGCCCGCGGGTGGGCCTGATCGTGCACTGCGCGCAATCGGGCGACCGTGACGTGGGTGTAGAGCTGCGTCGTCGCCAGCGTCGAGTGGCCCAAGAGTTCCTGAACCACCCGCAGATCGGCACCGCCCTCGAGCAGATGCGTGGCCGCGCTGTGCCGCAAGCCGTGTGGGCCGATGTCAGGTGCCCCGTCGACGGCGGCCATCGTCTGGTGCACGACGGTGCGGGCCTGCCGCGGATCGATCCGCTTGCCACGCACGCCCAACAGCAGCGCCGGCCCCGACGTCTCGGTCGCGAGGGCGGGTCTGCCGTCGGCCACCCAGGACTTGAGCGCGCGCAGCGCGGGTTCCCCGAACGGCACCGTGCGCTGCTTGTTGCCCTTGCCAAGCACTCGCAGAAGCCGACGCGAGAAGTCGACGTCGTCGAGGTCGAGGCCGCACAACTCGCTCACGCGTATCCCCGTGGCGTAGAGCATCTCCACGACCAGCCGGTCCCGCAGCGCGAGCGGATCTCCTTGCTGCGCACCCGATTCGGCGGCATTCATGGCGTCGATCGCCTGGTCCTGACGCAGCACGGCGGGCAGGGTGCGATGCGCCTTCGGGACCTGCAGCCGGGTGGCCGGGTCGGCGTCCATCAACCCCGATCGCGATGCCCACGCGGTGAACGTCTTGACCGCCGACGTGCGGCGGGCCAACGTCGTTCGTGCGGCGCCTGCGCCGGCCTGGGCCGCCAACCACGATCGCAGCACGGGCAGTGTCAGTTGGGTCAGTGCGACGTCCGGTGAGCGCTCGCCGAGGAACGCGAACAACGACCGGAGGTCACCGAGGTAGGCGCGGCGGGTGTGGTCGGAACGGCCGCGTTGCAGCTCGAGGTACTCGTCGAACTCCTCGAGCACCGCCTCGACTGCTGGTCCCATGCCCCCACCGTCGCAGAGTTCAGTGCTTGGGCGCGTGAGGCGGGGACGTGTGTCGGGCGCGAGAGCGGCCGCAGTACCAGAATCGTTCCACGACAGCAGAATTCATCCACAGGCGCACTGGCTCGTAATCCCGTGTGTCACTTTAGGTTTCTGGTGTCACATTCGCGGATTCTTGTCGGTGGATCGAACTATTGTTCGAGTATGGCTCCGGATGCGGC
>NZ_JAVRPS010000323.1:0-5829 GCF_032162105.1 Mycobacterium sp.
GGCGCGCTGGTGAACCACAGACCGCCGACGTCGCCGTCGGCAGACGCCACCGCGATTTCCGCGACGTCTGCGGCGCGCAAGGGTTCGAGCCTGACCCACTGCTGCCCGGTGAGCACCACCGGCTCGACGAATCCCGTCATCGGCGTCTACTCCCACTGGACCAGGCAGCGACCATCGCCAGGACCGACAGCACCACCGCGACGGCCGTCGCCGTCCCACCGATGTAGAACCCGTAACCCGCCGCGATCGGCGGTGCCACGTACAGCCGGAAGTACCACCATGCCAGTACCGTCAGGAGCACCGAAATGGACAGGGCCGCAGTCGAAGCTATCCGGGCCGACAAACCGCGCGCGGCCATGGCGGCGGCCACGATCAACGTCGACGACAACACCACCATCAGCTGTCCGACGCCGAACCCCGGCGGCGGCACGGCGATCTGACCGAGCTTTCCGCCGATCGCGTTGGCGCGGCCGCCCCCGTCGGCGCTGGTGGTCAGCCACGGCAGCCATGCGCTGACCAGGAGCACCAACGCACAGAGCACCACGAACCATGCGGGGCGCAGGCGGGCCATGCGATGAGGGTATCGGGTTGGCCGGTCACCTCGACGTAGGCTGCACTCATGACGGAGCTACCCGGCTGGGCTCGCACGCTCGACCTTGCCCCGCATCCGGAGGGCGGCTGGTTCCGGGAGACGTGGCGCAGCGAGCTGACGGTCGGTGAGTCCGCCCTGCCACCGGATTACACGGGCCCACGCAGCGCAGGAACGGCCATCCTGTTCCTGCTCATGCCCGGCCAGCAGTCGGCCTGGCACACCGTGCGCAGCGCCGAGTTGTGGTTCTACCACCGGGGCAGCCCGTTGCTCTTGGAGGTCGGGCCCGAACAGGACGGTGCCACAACGCTTTTGCTCGGCAGCGACGTCGATGCTGGCGAACAACCGCAATTGCTGGTCCCGCCGGGCCACTGGCAGCGGGCCCGTCCGCGGGACCAAGAGCCCACCCTGGTCAGCTGCGTGGTGGTGCCCGGCTTCGACTTCGCCGACTTCGCCCTGGCTGCCGTTACCGACTGAGCAGGCTCACCGCCGCCGACACCAGCGCGGCGTTGTCGGGTGCGACGGACCCGTCCGGCAACTTCAGGGTGTCCTCCATGCCAATCCGCGTCTGCACACCGCGCACCCCCGCGTATTCCAGTAACGGCCAACAACTCTCGTCGAGTCCGTGCAGCAGCACCGGGGCTGGCGAACCGACGGCGAGGACACGCTCGAGCATGTCGTCCGCGACGGCGACGTCCGCATCCGCCTGCAATTCGATCATCGCCCGCATGCAGTGCCTGGCCAGGTCGGATCGCGCCCAGGACGCGACCGCCTCGGCGTGGAACAGGCCCACCTCGACCCCGAGCCCCTTGCTCAGCAACAGCTGCGCCAGCTCCTCCGAGCCCGGTTCGTGCCAGTTCAGCGAGGCGAAGTCGGGCAACACCGTCCAGCCCTCGACCGCCCGCAGCCGGGCGTCGGCGTCGGGCAGCGCCCAGAACCCCGTCGTCACCCCCAACGGCAGACCGGGAACGGCCACGCGGACGGCCTGCACCGCCGCCGCGACCACGTCGCCGTCCAGCGAGTCGACGCCGTCGGCGGACTTGGGGTGCATGTGCACGGCCTTCGCACCGGCCCGATGCGCCTGGATCGCCGCTGCGGCCAGCTGATCGGGCGTGACCGGCAGGTTCGGGTGCTGGTCGGGGGTGCGGGCTCCGTTGATGCACGCCTTGACGTAGACGCTGGGTTTGGTCATCCCTTCATCTTCGCCTGTAACGAACCACCCGGCAGCAGACGGTGCGCCACAGTAACCTCGCAGAATGCGGGGCCACACCATCGTCTGCGGAGATGACCCGCTGGGGCTGCGGATCATCGAGGAGCTCCGGAGCACGGGAACCGACGTCGTCGTGGTCGGTAGCGCCAAGGAGTTGGCCGCGGCCGGGGTCGAGGACGCGACGGCGGTCATCTGCGCCGATGACGACGACGCCCTCAATCTCGAGATCGCGCTGCTGGCACGACAACTCAATGCGACCGTGCGCGTAGTCGCCCGGCTGGCCAACAGCGTGCTGCGCGAGGCGATGGCAGTGAGCAACGGGCCCGGCGCGATCCTGGACGTCGCCGATCTCGCGGCGCCGTCAGTCGTCGAGGCGTGTCTGGCCCGCACCACCCATGCGATCCCGGCCGCCGGGGTGGAGTTCGTCGTCTCCGGCACCGAGGCGCCAATCGACGCCACGCTGCGCGACATCTACGGTGACCTGGCGCCGGTCGCGGTGATCCACGGGGAGAACTCACCCACCCCAGGTGAGGTGGTGGCGTGCCCGGGGCGCGACCAGCAGGTTCGGGCCGGCGACTGGACCGCCATGATCGGCACCGCCGACGAGCTGACCGCCCAAGGCATCACCGTCGCGCAACCGGCGGCCATGGCACGGGTTCGCCGGTCCCCGCTGCGGCGGGGGATCAACGCCCTGCGCGCGCTGCGCGACGACATCAACCCGATGTTCTTCCGCGCCTTCGCCGCCTCGATGACCCTGCTGCTCGGTGCGACGGTATTGCTGCGCTTCTCGTATCGCCATCCCCCGGGGATGGGCTGGATCGACGCACTGTATTTCAGCACCGAGACCATCGCCACAGTCGGCTACGGCGACTTCAGCTTCATGCAGCAGCCCACCTGGCTACGGATCTGGGGCATCGGGCTGATGTTCGCCGGCGTCACCACCACCGCGATCCTGGTGGCGTTCATCGCCGATCTGCTGCTGTCGCGACGGATCGCCCAGTCCGCCGGCAGGCGGCGGGTGCGCGATCTCCAGGACCACATCGTCGTCGTCGGTCTCGGCTCGTTCGGCATCCGCGTGGTCAGCGACCTCAAGGCCGCCGGATACGACGTGGCGGTCATCGAGCGAGACGACGACAACCGCTACCTGGCGGCGGCGCGCGAACTCGACGTGCCGGTGATCTTCGGTGACGCCACACTGCGCCAGACGCTGGAATCCGCCCGCATCGACGAAGTCCAGGCGGTGGCGGTGTTGACCCAGGACGACATGGTCAACATCGAGACCGGGATCGTGCTGCACGAGATGCTGGGACCACGCGTGAAGCCAGAGGTCGTCCGGCCAGACGTTCCCGTGGTGCTGCGCGTCTATGACCGCACGCTCGGCGCGGCGGTGGCACAGCGCTTCGGGTTCGAGAACGTGCGCTCGACCGTCGAGCTCGCGACGCCTTGGTTCATCGGTACCGCGATGGGCCTGCAGGTGTTCGGCACGTTCTCGGTGGGCCAGCAGTCGTTCATGCTCGGCGGTGTGCAGGTCGAGGCCGGTAGTGAGCTCGACGGGCTGCGGATGGGCGAACTGTCCACCCTGACCCGGGTCATCGCCATCGGTCACGGGCCGGGTGACCTCCAACTACACCCCCGGCGGGACAGCCACCTGTCCGCCGGGGACACCGCCTACCTGGTCGGCCCTCACCGGGAACTGCTGGACACGCTGCACAAGGGTCAACGTGTCCAGCCAACGCAGGTCCCCTCGCCGAAACCTTTGGCGAGCAACAAGACCCCGCCGCGGCACTAGGCGCCGTCTGGGTCAGCGTAGGTGGGTGGCGAAGAACTTTTCGATCCTGTCCCAGGCGTCCTTGGCTGACTCGGGTTCCGGACCGATGCCGGCTACCCGCAGGAGGGGGCGAAGCATGCGGGGGCCGGCTTCGGCGTCGTTGAGGAAAGCGTGGCTGGCGGCGGGGTATTCCTTGACGTCGTGGGTCACGCCTGCCTTGTCGAGGGCCGCGTCGAGCCGGTCGGGCGCGCCCCTGAGCGACGGGTCACGGCCACCGTAGTTTCCGACGATCGGGCAGGCACCCGCCACCGCTTCGTCGAGGCGACGCGGTAGCTGACCGTAATTGACTGCGGCCGCATCGAATCCGTTGTTCGCGGTGAGGAGCGCGAAGCCTCCTCCGATGCAGAAGCCGATGACGCCGATCTTGCCGGTGCACTCGGGAGAACCGGCCAGGTAGTCGTGGGCGGCGGAGATGTCGGCGAACGCGCGGCCGCGGCCACGCATCATGGCGGTCATCGTCGAGACGAGACATCGTGCTGTGCTACCCGCGCTGAACAGGTCGACGGCCAGGGTGAGGTAGCCGAGACTGGCGAGCCGGTCGGCGTGGCCGCGCATGACCCCGTCGAGGCCGAAGATCTCGTGGATCATCACCACGGCCGGCCACGGACCGATGCCCGGTGGGCTAGCCAGGTAGCCGCGAAGCGGCTGGGACCCGTCGCGGTCGGCGGCGAGGTCGGTCAGGTCGATGTCGGTCATGTTGTGGCCTCCTGTGGTGGTGTGGCGGGCAATGTGTAGGGGCCGACGACGGCCGCGCCGAGCAGGGAAAGTCCGTTGCGCAGGGCATCGGCCGGTACGTCGTCGACGAGGTGGTGCATCACGATCAGGCCGTGCATGAGCGAAAACAGGGTGGCGGCAACGGCGTTGGTATCCGAGTTCGGCGGGATGTATCCCTCGTCGCGCCACCGGCCGGCCAGTTCGGCGATGTGGTCGAGGGTTTCGAGGTAGAGCGCGCGGGCACGCTTCTGCAGTACCGGATCCCGCAGGGCCTCCGCCCAGGTCTGCAGAGCGAGCCGCGTCATGTCGTAGTCGGGGTTGTCCGTCCTGTTGCGCAGTTCGGCGACGATCAGGCTCAGCGTCTCGGCCGGATTGGGGACGGGGTCGCGGTCGAGTAGGGCCGCGAAAATTCCCCGCACCCGCAGCACCCCTTCCTCGGCGCTGGCGTGGATCAACTCCTCCTTGCTGCCGAAGTAGCGGTACACCGCACTGGAGGACATCCCGGTCTCCGCGATCACCTGGTCCATCGAGGTGGCGTGGAAGCCGTCGCGAGAGAAGCACGTCCATGCACTGGTGAGGATGTGCTGGCGGCGTCGCGCGCGGGTCTTCTCGCTGAGTCGGGGCATAACACTATCTTAAACGAAAACGATCGGTTGCGCTATAACAAATCAAGGTGTACGTTCAAACTCAAATAGAAACGGCTACCATCGTTTGGAGGTTACGATGTCGAACCCCTGGGGCACCGCGATCGGCCTCGCTGCCGCCCGCACCATTGTGGTTCGCGCCCTTGCGCACGCACGGAGCAGCGATTTTCCCCCGATGACCGTTGCGGTGCTGGACGCTGCCGGAAGGCTGGTGGCCTTCGCGGGAGAAGACGGCTCGAGCCTGCTGCGGGAACGCATCGCCCGCGGAAAAGCCCACGGCGCACTGAACATGGGAGTGGGCAGCCGCAGCCTGGCCGCGCGCGCGGCGTCGGATCCCACATTCGTCAACTCCCTGGTGTCGCTGGCCGACGGCAACCTCGTGCCGGTGCCTGGCGGTGTGCTGATCCGCGACGAGAACGACGACCTCATAGGTGCGGTCGGGGTGAGCGGTCACCTGCCCGATGCCGACGAAGCCTGCGCCATCCACGGCATCACAGCCTGCGACCTGCGAGCCGATCCCGGCGCCTGATCTGTCACCACCCCGCAAGTGAAAGGAGCACCAACCATGTTCGATACCGACAACCGACTGCTCGCCATGATCACGCAGAGCCAGATTCCGTTGGGAATGCAGTGTTTTACCGGCGATCGCGCGATGATCGAAGTCCTGGGGTTGACCGGCTTCGACTTCGTCATGCTCGACACCGAGCATTCTCCGGCCAACCCCCGAGCGATTGAGGACGCGGTCCTGGCCGCCGACACCGTCGGCCTGGTGCCGTTGGTACGCATACCAAGCTGTGCCGACGAAACCGCCATCCGACGCGCGATGGAAGCCGGCGCCCAAGGC
>NZ_JAVRPS010000324.1:0-4850 GCF_032162105.1 Mycobacterium sp.
AGGAGGACGGACTGCGCCTCCTCGTAGATCCGCCGCGCCTCCTCGGGGTTGTCTCCCACCGCGGTCAGGCCGACGCGACCGCATTCGGTCAGGCAGCTGATCATGTGGAACACCACGCCGGTACGGCGGGCCTGGTCGAAGTGCAGACCGTGGTTGACCACGATGTCGAAGAGGTCCCTGACGGTCAGTCCCTTGAGTCGTTCGTCCTCGAGGTGGTCGGTCGCGACCAGGTACTTGGTGCTGCCACTGGGGGTCAGGAAGACCCCGCGCTCACCGTCGTAGCTCCCGTCGGTGAGGAACTGCAGCGTCAGGAACGGATGGGTGGTGCCGCCCTTGCGGAGATTCAGCTCGATCGCATACGGCGTCCAGGCGCCGCTCTCGTCCTGCACGACGACGAAATCCACCGCGAACCGGCCGAGCACGCCGAGCCCCGCGAGATGCCGCCCGATCACCATCGCGGGCTCCGCGATGGCCGCGGCGTAGGCGGGATCGGCCGGGAACACGCAGCCGAGGTACTTCTGACCGCTCTTGCCGCCGAGAAGCTGGTCGTGGGTGGACAGCAGTTCGACGGTTCCGTCCGGCAACGCCCGCATCTGGACACTTGGACTGGTCAGCGTGACGCCGGTGATCCGCTCCTCGACGATGCCGCCGTGCTTCTCGAACGAGGCGAGATACACCTCGAGCGCAAGGTTTTCGGCCTCCAGTTGCATGCCGAGTATGCGGTCTTTGATCGCGGTCGCCTCGTCCGGCGAGCCGGCGTCCGGCAGGCCAGAAAGGTCCACCAGAGCATTGCCGGCGCCCGAGACACCCTCGTTGAGCTTCACGATCGCCTGATTGAGCGAGGGCCGTCTCGTGCGCATGCCCTGCACGGCGGCCACGATCTCGTCGACCGTGTGGAGGTCCTCCGCTCCGACCGGGCATGGCACCGCGAGCTCCTCGAACATCCTGCGGCAGCCGGTCTTGCTGCCGAGGTCGGCCAGCCGGGGATCCGCGCCGTACATCGGGAGGCCGAGGGACAGCGAAACGTCTCGCTCGAGCGGTGTGGTGTTGTAGGGGATCAGGTGACTGCGGGCCGGGTTGGGGATCAGGTTCCGGATCTCCCGCAGAAGTCGTGGTCGCGCAAGCAGTTTCGCGCTGAGCGGGGTTGATGACGCGTCACCGACCGGGACCAGGGTGAGCCGGGCGCGGGCTTGGCTGGGAATTACCCCTGGCAGCAACCCGAGGTAGTACTCCACGATCGACTCCGACACCGGCTGCGACGTCACGTAGATCATGCGGAGCCGTGGTTGGCGCAGCAGGAGCAGCAGGAACAGTGCGCGCTCCTCCAACGCAGCCATGATGGTGCCGCTCCCGGGGGTGGTGCGCTCGATGCTGATCGAGGGCACCACGACGACCGATTCGTCGTCGAAGCCGAGCCGCATCGACTCCCACACGGTCGACATCGTCCGTTGCAGATCGTCGAAGACGCCGTAGCGCTCCGCTTCGTCGAGATCCGACAGATGTCGACCCGCTTTCGGTTGGTCGGAAACCTGTAGTTGTGTCATTTCCTCACCTACTTGTCGTGTACTGCACTGATGTTGTGGACCCGCACTGAGCGGCTGAATCCCTTGGGCTGCAGGTCGCCGATCACTTCCGAGACGCATGCGTGCTCGACGCCGGCGAGCACGCGATCGCTCACCAGTACCTGCCAGCCTCGGGCTTCGGCACACAGCCGGGCGGCGCGATTGGTGACACTGCCGATGGCCGAGTAGTCGAAGCGGCCCTCGAAGCCGATCCTGCCGAGAGTCGCGAAACCCTGGTCGATTCCGATTCCAACCGCGAGATCATGGCCCTTGCGGAGCCAGCCCGCGGAAAGCTCGCGCACGGCGTCCCGGATGTCGATCGACATCCGGACCGCACGGTCCGCTGCGTCATCGCACGGGATCGGGTCGTTGAAGAACACCATGACCCCATCACCGGTAAACCGCTCCAGCGTGCCTTCGTAGGCGTGGACCAACGCCCCGATGGCGCGGTGATGCTCGCCCAAAACGCTCATCACCTCTTCGGGCTCGCTGGCTTCCGCGAAGGGGGTGAAGTTCCTGAGATCGGTGAAGACCACGACGATCTCGCGGCGGTGGCTGCCCAGGAGGGTCTCGTCGCCGATCACCAGATCGGCGAGTTGTGGCGACAGGAAGCGGCGCAGGCGGTTGGTGCGCTCCAACTCGGTCACCTGCTGGGCGACCCGAGTCTCGAGCTCGGTGTTCCATGCGGTCAGCTCGTCGGCCTGCCGTCGGATGGTGTCGTGGTATCGCTTGATCCGCGCCAGCGACGCCACCCGCGCCAGCAGCTCACTCTTGTCGAAGGGTTTGGTGACGAAGTCGTCGGCACCCGACTCGAGTGCGGCCAGCCGCTGTTCACTTCCACTGGCCGTAATCATCACGACCGGAAGGAATTCCGTCGCAGGCGTGGCTCGAATCCTCCGGCAGACCTCGTGCCCGTCCATCCCTGGCATCACGATGTCGAGCAGGACGAGGTCGACGTCCTCGGTCTCGAGCAACGCGAGCGCTTCCGCTCCCGACGGTGCGGTGAGAACCCGATACCCGCGAGGCGTGAGGACTGCGTCGAGGAGTCTCAGGTTGGCCGGCTCGTCGTCGACGGCCAGTGCGGTGACCGGAACGTCCATCAGACCGCCCGCCTGTTGATGAACGCCTCGACCTGGCCCGGCAGTTCTCGCACGCTGATCGGCTTCTCGACGTATCCGTCGAAGCCGGCCAGAAAGGCTCGCTCCCGGTCCTCGGCCATCGCGAAGGCGGTGACGGCGACGACCGGCACGTCCCGTCCGAGGCTGCCCTCTCTCAACCTGCGCAGCGTCTCGGTCCCGTCGATGCCGGGGAGTTGCAGATCCATCAGCACCAGATCAGGGGGATCGCGCTGGGCGACGCGGAGACCTTCTTCCCCTGATTTGGCCTCGATGACGTCGTATCCGGCGAACTGGAGCACGTCGCGAACCAGCTTGAGGTTCAACGGATTGTCCTCCACCACGAGGATTCTGCGCGGCGTCATGACGATCCCCCCAACGCGCCCACACGTCGCAGCGCATCGACCAGCTCGTCGCGACGAATTGGCTTGAGCAGATACTCGTCCGCGCCCAGCGCTAGACCCCGGGGCCGATCGTCGACGACGGAGGCGATGACCACAGGGATGGCGGCGGTGACGGGGTCGGCCTTGAGCTCGGCCAGTACCTCCCAGCCGTCGAGCCGTGGCAGCTTGATGTCAAGCACAACGGCTACCGGCGGCACCTTGCGGATCTGCTCGAGAGCCTCGACGCCGTCGCGGGCGCGCAGCACCCGAGTCCCTGAACCATCCAGGTAGGCAGAGAGAAGATCCAGCGACGCCCGATCGTCGTCGACGAGTACGACGACGGGAAGCTTGTCGCGCTCACGGGAAGCGACGTCGTCCTCCCGCTCCGGCAGGCCCGGGACCGAGAAGCCGAACGTGCTTCCGGTGCCTGGAGTGCTCTTGAGCCACATCCGCCCGCCGAACAGCTCAACGATACGTCGGCACAGCGTCAGTCCGAGACCGGTGCCCTCCTCCTTCGGAGCGCCCCGGCGGCCCTGTTGGAAGGACTCGAAGATGCGTTCCTGGTCCTCGGGAGGTACCCCTATGCCGGTGTCGGTGACCGTGACCACGAGGTCGGTCCCCTCGCGGTAGGCCCGGACGGAAACGCTGCCGCCGTCGGGCGTGAACTTGACGGCGTTGGCGACGAGGTTGAGCACCACCTTCTTGAATTGCAGCTCGTCGGCCTCGATCGTGTCGATGTCGTCGGCGACCTGAACCGACAAGGCGATGGCATGCCGAGTCGCGCGTTCGCGGACCATCTTCAGTGTGTAGTCCAGGGCGCTACCGACCCCGAACGTGCTCGGCTCGAGCACCATCTGACCCGCTTCCACCTTCGACAGGTCGAGGATCTCGTTGAGCACCTCGAGGAGGTGCCTGCCCGAATTGAAGATGTCGCGCAGGTACTCGTCCTGGCGCTCGTTGATCTCGCCGAACATCCGATCCAGCAGCACCTCGGAGAAGCCGATCACCGCGTTCAACGGGGTCCGCAGCTCGTGGGACATGCTGGCCAGGAAGTCCGACTTGTGTTGGCTGGCGATCTCGAGTTCCTTGGTCTTCGTCTGCAACTCCCCGAACAGCCGAGCGTTGACGATGGCGAGCGCCGATTGGCTGGCGAAGGTCTGCAGAAGCTCGATCATGTCGGGCGGGAAGACGCCCGTGCTCCTGCGCCGGATCACCAGCACGCCCACCATCGTGTCGCTGCGCAGCATGGGAACCGCGAGCACTGACCGCCATCCGTCCCGGAACAGGACTTCCAGATGGGGGTCGAGCTCCGTGCTACCCAGATCGGCCACCTCGAGCGGACGGCGAGCCAGCGCGGTCCGGCCGACCAGAGTGGATTCCCGGTCGATCGTCATCGCCCGCAACTGTTCCACTAGGTCAGGGCTGCTGCCGGAGACGGCACGGACCTGGAACGAATCGTCCGACTCGTCGTACTCCATGATCGATCCGCCGTCGGTTTCGGTGAGCCGCACGGCGTTGCTGACGATCCGGTCCAGGACCTCGTCGCGGTCGAGGCTCGAGCCGACGGCCTCGCCCACTTCACGGAGAGCCTCGAGCTGCGCAACCTTGCTGGCCAGCTCGGCCCCCCTGGACTCGAGTCGCAACGCGATGGCACCCTGGGCGGCGAATTCCTCGAGAAGCTCTCGTTCACGCTCGTCGAAGGGCCTGACGTCGGTCCTCCACATGGAGAGCACCCCGACGACCTCGTCCTGAAGAATCAGCGGCGTGGAGAGAAGGGTGCGAAAACCGGT
>NZ_JAVRPS010000325.1:0-6395 GCF_032162105.1 Mycobacterium sp.
CCAGGCCGGCCGGTGCGCGCGAGCTGACCGACGAGACACTGGAGCAGGCGCTGAACACGTTGTCGCACACGCTCTATCACCCGGTGGGCACGTGCCGGATGGGCAGTGACGACGCCAGCGTGGTGGATCCGCAACTACGGGTCCGTGGCGTCGACGGACTGCGGGTGGCCGACGCGTCGGTGATGCCGACGATCATCCGCGGGCACACGCACGCGCCCAGCGTGCTGATCGGCGAGAAGGCCGCCGATCTCATCCGATCCACCCGCAACTGACCCCCTCCCTCCCCTCCTTCCCTTGCGATTTGGGCGCGGAAACGATCGCTGGGCGAACGTTTCCGCTCACAAACCGCTAGGGGTGCTATGGCGTAATCGTTTGCGGTTGAGGTATGGCTTGAGCGTTTGGAGAAGCGTCATGTCCGCACAGGGCTATCCAGCGATCACCGAATCCGTAGACGGCTCCTCGCGGCCGGTCACCTACCGCCTGGCCGAGACTCGGGATGGCCTATACGTCCCCTACGCCCTTCGCCTGCCGTCGGAGGACGCCACGGGCCAGCCCTCTTCGTGTTCCTCGCATACGGCAACGGCGGCGGCGGTCTGGACTGGTTGCGCCGACGGGTCGAGACCCACGGGTACATCATGGAGCGCCTTCTCGACGCCGGTTACGCCTGCGCGTGGGGCCGGTACCGGGCCGAGGTCGAGCTCGGTTTCCATCACGGCGGACGCCTCGTCGTGGACCAGCGGCAGGGCATGGACCTGATGAACCGTTCGCCGTTGGAGTTCGAGGACGAACTCGCCATCCTCGAGCACGTGGCTCAGCACCCGCAGATCGACCCCGAGCGACTCGGTCACGTGGGAGTGAGCCATGCAGGCGAAATGCTGTTCAAGATCGCGTCCCAGTACGACAGTCCGCTCAAGGCCGGGGTCGCCTGCGAGCCCGCCAATCACGAATTCCTCGACCTCACCCCGGACGACACGGCCTTCACGAACCCGGAGACCGAGCTGCGAAACCTCGAGGAGATGCAGATGCGCGATACCGCGTTCGTGCGCTCACGGATCAACGAGCGGCTCGCGCTCGAGCGAATCGCGCCCATCTCGCTGCCCATCCTGGTGATGGGCCGTGACGACGACCATCTCCAGGGGATCTTCCGGCTGAGCTACGACCTGTTGGAATCCAGCGGGAAGGACGCCACGTGGGTCTCGTGGAACCATCCGCTGCACGGCTACATTTACCCAGTCATCGGCGCCGACGGCACGGTCGAGGTCGATGACGTGCAGGACCGCGCTATCGACGGGGTGATCGCGTTCCTCGACCAGCACCTCGGCGGCTGAGCTCGCGCACCATTGTTCGACTGACGCAGCCGTGACGCTCCGAACTGGTCAGCACATACTCGCTACAATCGATTGCCGTTCACGACCGGCTACATCGTGGCGGCGATCAACGCGGCTCCCCGAGGCGGGCCGCCATCCAGTCCGCCGTGCGATACCGGTGTGCGGCAAGCACGTTGGCGCAGCCGTGGTTACCGTCCTCCAGTGCCAGGAAGTCGCTTCCGTCCACCTCGTCGTGCAGCCGCTCGGCCTGCTGCCACGGGATCAGCCGGTCCCTCTTGCCCGCGACGACCAGCGTCGGGCACCGCAAGGACGACGTTCGACCGGCCATGGTGAGCGTGAGCGCCAAGACGCGGGCGTCGTCCTCGTCCTTCGAGCGTGACCTGACCGTGAACGTCTCCCGGGTCAGGGCGGGCAAGACGTCCCAGTTCTCGCCGAAAGTGTATGGGCCACAGAGGCTCACGCATGCCTTGATCCGCTCGTCGCCGCTGGCGAATCGGGGTGCGTAGTAGCCGCCGAGGCTCACCCCCCAGACCCCGATGCGATAAGCGTCGACGTCATCGCGGGCAATGAGGGCGTCGACGAAGACCCGGCCGGGCACCTCCCAGTCCGCGCGGATCGGCAGGTCGTACTCGGCTTCACCCTGCCCGGGGCCGTCCACACTGAACGTGGCGAGGCCGCGTTCCAGGAAGAGCTGCTCGGTTGCCCGCAACTCCTCCTTGGTCGAATCAAGGCCCGGCACACAGATCACGGTCGGATGGGGCGACGGGCCGTCAGGTTTGCGCAGAATCCCGTACATCGTCGAGCCCTCGAACGGGATCTCGATCCGTTCACCCGGCGGGTCGAGATGCGGCAGCGCGGCATCGAGGCACCGCACGGCCGCTTGGTGGGCGGCACGCATCTGCTCGAGATCGCGGACGTAGACGAACTTCGCGAAGTGATACAGGACGGCCGCGGTGCTCAGGTGTGCGCCCGCGGAGCGATGTCGGCCGTCCTCGAGCGCCTCGAGCCCGAGATCCTCGTGGACGCTCGCCGCGGCCGACCACACGGCGCACCAGTCGTCCCAGGACTGCAGCCCGGCCATCACCCGATCGAAGTCGGCGGCAGGCACACCGTTGGCAGTGAACCGGGGACCCCAGTGCGAACGGGCGGATGCGACGTACTCGTCCATGCTTTAGTCCTCTTCGGTTCCCGCCATTGCAAACGATTGCGTAGGGTTCTACCGTAGCAGTAGCGATGTATCGACGGAAGGACGAAAGTGGCTCCAGCCTCGGCAAGAACCTCGTCGAATCACCCGGTCAGTGATGTCGTCGTGGTGGGCGGCGGGCACAACGCACTGATCTGCGCGGCGTACCTGGCCGAGGCCGGTCTGTCCGTCACCGTGCTCGAAGGTCGCGACGTGATCGGCGGCAACACCGTGACCGAAGAGCTCACCCTGCCCGGGTGGCGGCACGACTCGTGCTCGACGGCCCACGTTGTGCTGCAGTCGAACCCGCTGATCCGCGAAGACGAACTTGGGCTGATCGCACGCTACGGGCTGAAGTACATCGTCACCGACCCGGCGGTGGTCTTCCCACTGCCCGACGGCGACCTGCTGACGGTCCACCCGAAACTCGCCGATACCGCCGCGGAGTTCGCCCGTTACTCCCGCGCCGACGCCGACGCGCTCGTCACGATGATCGAGGACTGGAACGCCGGCCAGCGGACCGCGCACGCGTATCTGTCCGCAGGACTCCCGCTACCCGACGAATCCTGGTCGCGCAGTTACGAACAGCTGCGGCGCCGAAGCGCATGGGACGTGATCGCCTCGACGTTCCATCATTCGGTGCCGCGCCAGGTGATGGCCTGGATGGGTTTCGCCACGATCCAGCCGATTCAGCGAGCCGGCACTGGCGCACTGCCCGCCGCGATCATGGCTGGTCGATTGGCATACGGCTGGGCCACCCCCGTCGGCGGCTCTGGCGCGTTGCCCGATGCTCTCGCCGCTCACATCACCGATCACGGCGGCACCGTGGAGACCTCGGCGTGGGTGCGGTCGGTCCTGGTGGAAGAGGGGCGCTGCGTCGGGGTCCGCACCGACGATGGGCGCGAGTTCCGGGCAGGCCGGGCCGTCGTCGCAGGCAGCCATCTACGCGAACTACGCGGAATGCTCAGCGCCGCTTCAACGGTCGCCGACGAGGCCGCACGCTGCTGGCGACCGGGGATTCCCTTGTTCGCAGTGCATTTCGCGCTCCGTGCCGACGCCCGCTACCGCTCGGAGAGCGGACCCGTCATGTCGGCCGCAGGGGGACTCGGCAGCCCGGAGGGCTTGCTGCGCCAGATCGCGGGACTGTCGTCAGGGCGCCTCGAGACAGAGGACCCGTGGCTGCTGATGATGTCATCGACGGCGGTCGATCCCGACCGCGCGCCGGGCGGCACGTTCAAGTTCCTGACCGCAGCGCCGATGCTTCATGACGGCCGTGCGTGGTCGCACGCCGATGCAATGGCGTACGCGCAGCTGCTATTGGGTATCGCGCGAGGCCACATCGATGGAATCGAGAACGACGACATCCTGGCCATCAGGCCAGAATCACCCACATCACTTGCTGCGCATAATCTCTCGAATATCGGCGGATCCTGTCATGGCGGCGAGTTCGCGCTGGACGACGGCACCGTCATCCCGGGCTGGCTCGACTATCGCACCGACGTCCCCGGTCTCTACCTGACGGGCTCGACGTCGCACCCCGGTGGTTCGGTGTCGGGGCGGCCAGGGCGCAACACCGCACGGACGGTGCTCTCCGACCTCGGGCTGACAGCGCCGATGTCAGTGCCGTAGCCGAGGATCAGCGCCCGGTCAGCCGAACGACGTGCAGGCCGTGGTTCTTGTCGGAGAAGTAGACGTTGCCGCGGGCATCGACCAGGACGTCCTCGGACTGCGTGACCAACGTCTTCGGCAACAGGCCGCGGCGGTCGGTGGGATCGTCGGGGAGGTACCAGGCGATCTCGCGCGGCAGATAGGCGTCGCTGATGTCGTAGACCCGCAGCCCTGCGTTGAACCACGTCATGAACATCAGGTTGTCGTCGGCGAAGAGTGCGGGACCTTGTGGATGGTGCTGATTGTGCGGACCGAACCGCCCGCCCCGCGTGCTGAAGTTCGGATACCCCGCGCCCGCTGCTGGCTCGGGGATCGGTAGCAGTGACATCAGGCGCGGGTTCTGCTCATCGGTGACGTCGACGACGCCTGCGAAGTTGTATGCCTCCTGCTGCCGTTCGGCGATCGCTTCAGTGTTGACCAACAACAGGTTTCGCGCCGGCAGGGGGATCACGGTGTGCATCGCGATCATGCTGGAGAACGCGGCCCCGATGTCCAGCCGGGAGACGAGCCTCGGTCGCTGGATGTCGGAGATGTCGAGGATGACGACGCCGGCGGCTCCGTAGCTGAGGTAGACGCGATCACCGAGGACGTACGGAGGTCCGTGCAGGGAGATGCGCCGCGGCGGGGCGGCTCCGCCGGCGGCAACGTACTGCTCCGGGAGGAACCACATCGCCACCTCCTCGGGACGTCGCGGATCGGCGATGTCGAGAATCACGTAGATGTTGCCGTCGAACCCGCGGCGGCTTGCCGTCACGTGGACGTAGCGGCCACCCGTGAAGTGGTTGCGGTGCACGCCGTGCTCGCCGGTGTGCCACTCGCTCAACGGCTTCGGCGCCACGGGATCGC
Organism: Mycobacterium sp.; assembly: GCF_032162105.1. GTDB lineage: Bacteria > Actinomycetota > Actinomycetes > Mycobacteriales > Mycobacteriaceae > Mycobacterium. The sequence goes on from NZ_JAVRPS010000325.1 coordinate 5,026, forward strand.
TCACGTCGAAAAACCGGATGCCTTCGGCGGAGTTGAGGGCGGGATCGCCGCCCCACGCCTGCGGACGATGCTCCATGCCCTGGACCAGTAGCCCGTCGGCTACCTGCACCTGCCAGGTCGCGGCATGATTGGGGCCCTCGATCGCGCCGACGAGGCGTGGGTCGGCGGGGTCGGACACGTCGAAGATCGACAGCCGAGGTTCCCAGAAGTGGCTCGCATAGAGGTACCAGCGACCGCCTGATGAATCGGACGGGACGACCTGCATGGCCAGCTTGAAGACGGGCTTGCCGCCGGCATCGTGGTACCCGATGAAATCGACACCGTCGGCAGTGAACCCGGGTGGGGCTCCGCTCACGAAGCCGCCTGCGTCATCAAATCGGCCAACTCCGGCAGCGGCTCCAGACATAAGACCCCGCCGGTGCCGCGGTCGGTGACCCAGATCAGGCCGTGCTCGTCGACGAACAGATCGTTGGACTGCGGCACGGCCGAACCTGGCGGTGCCTCGCTCACCCAGTGCGCGACCTCCTGCGGATTCTGCGGATCCGACACGTCGTACACCCGTAGACCCGCGCTGAAGTAGGTCGCGAACACCAGCCGATCGCTGCGGTAGGACCCGTCCCGGTTCTCGTGCAGGTTGTGGGGTCCAAAGCGTTGGGGGAGTTCGTCGTACGGCCCGGCCGGGGCGGGCAGCGTCCGCAGGTATCGCGGTGCCGACGGGTCCGCGATGTCGATCAGGTGTATCCGTCGCTCCTCGCCGTGCGGGCCGTCGTGTTGCTGTTCGTCGGTGACGACGAGCAGTCCGCGACCGATCAGCGGCATGCAGGTGTGGGTCGCCCCACCTCCCCACTGCAGGCGTGACACTTCCCGGGGGGTCGTCGGATCGGACGTGTCGAGCACGACCAGATTTGCGTCGTCGTAACCCAGGTAGGTGTACTTGTCCTCGACCAGACCGTGGTGTGCCGCGACCCGATGACCCTCGGACCAGTCGGCGGTCTCGCCTCCCGCGCTCCACTGCCCGGGCCACCACCACCGACTGGTGAGCACGGGCTTCTCGGGCTCGATCAGGTCGATGGTCATCCAGATGCGGTCGGTGAATCCATCTGGCGCACCGGACATGTGGGCATAGCGCCCGCCTTCCCAGACGATGCGATGGACGCCCTTGCCCCCGGACTCCCAGAACCCGACCTGCTTCGGCTCGAACGGTTCGTCGACCCGGTAGACCGCGACGCCGGCCGAGTGTGGGCCCAACGGCTTCTTGGGCCGGTACGGGAATCGCTCGTGGTTGATCAGCAGGAGCCCGTCTGCGACCTGCACCTTGTGGGTGTGGGTATTGGCGGGCGCGTCCCACTGCGACACCAGTTGGGGACGGT
>NZ_JAVRPS010000326.1:0-21987 GCF_032162105.1 Mycobacterium sp.
AACGGCGGCACCTACAACCTCGGGCACCGCAATCCCGAGGTGATGCAGGCGCTCATCGACGGCATGCAGTACTTCGACATCGGCAACCACCACTTCCCCTCGGTCGCCAGGACGGCCTTGGCGCAACGGTTGGTCGATTCGGCGCCCGCGTCGATTACCAAGGTGGCCTTCGGATCCGGTGGCGGCGAGGCCATCGACATCGCGCTCAAGAGCGCAAGGCACGCCACCCAGCGCCGCAAGATCGTGTCGATCACCAAGGCCTACCACGGCCACACCGGACTTGCCGTCGCCACCGGCGACGACCGGTTCTCCAAGCTGTTCCTATCCGACCGGCCCGACGAGTTCGTCCAGGTGCCGTTCGGTGACGTCGACGCGATGGAGCAGGCGCTGTCCGGCGGGGACGTCGCCGCGGTCATCATGGAGACCATCCCGGCCACGTACGGATTCCCCCTTCCCCCACCGGGTTACCTCGAGGCGGTCAAGGAACTCACCGTCCGCCACGACGCGCTGTACATCGCCGACGAGGTGCAGACCGGGCTGATGCGCACCGGCGAGATGTGGGGTATCACCAAGCACGGAATCGAGCCCGACATCATGGTCACGGGCAAGGGCCTGTCCGGGGGGATGTACCCGATCGCCGCGGCGATGCTCGGCGACCGCGCCGCGCAGTGGCTGGACGAGGACGGCTTCGCCCACATGGCGACCTTCGGCGGTGCCGAGCTCGGGTGCGTCGCCGCCATCAAGACGTTGGAGATCACCAGCCGCCCCGAGGTCCGCTCGTCGGTGCACCACATCTCCGCCGTGTTCGCCGATGGACTGGCCCGGATCCAGGCCGACTACCCGGACTGGTTCGTCGGCATCCGGCAGAACGGTGTGGTGATCGGCCTCGAGTTCGACCACCCCGAAGGGGCCAAGTTCGTGATGCGCGAACTCTACGAGAACGGGGTATGGGCGATCTTCTCGACGCTGGATCCCCGTGTCCTGCAGTTCAAACCGGGCCTGCTGCTGAGCAGCGACCTCTGCGACGACGTCCTGGACCGCCTGGACGTGGCCGTGGGCAAGGCGAGCACGGCCGCGGCCGTGCAGCAACGGAACTGACCGTGGGCGGCGATGAGCGGTTGCGCGAAGAGCAACGCGCTGATGACGAGGCCTTCGTAGCCGACGACATCGACGTCGCCGAGCGGGCGCTCGCCGAATACGACCTGTCGCCCGATTCGACACTGCGCCTGCTGAATCTCTCCGAGAACGCCACCTATGCGGTGGAGGACGCGGGCACCGGCGCACGGTCGATCCTGCGCGTGCACCGCAAGAACTACCACCGCCCACGAGAGATCGAGTCCGAACTCGACTGGCTCGAGGCGCTGCGGCGCGACGGCGACGTCACCGTGCCCACCGTGCTTCCGGCGCACGACGGTCGACGCGTCGTCACCGTCGACCACGACGGAACGCAGCGCCACGTCGTGCACTTCGAGATGGTGCCCGGCGTGGAGCCCGACGAGGAGACTCTGACCGTCGAGGACTTCCACGCGTTGGGCCGCATCACGGCCGCCCTGCACGACCACTCGAAGGCGTGGTCCCGCCCACCGGGCTTCGGCCGGTTCTCCTGGGACTGGGAGCACAGCCTGGGCGATCACCCGCGCTGGGGCCGCTGGCAGGACGCCTCCGGAGTGGGCAAGCAGGAACACGAACTGCTGGACAGGGCCGCGCGACTCCTCCGGCAGCGCTTGACGGAGTACGGATCGGGGCCGCAACGGTTCGGGCTGGTGCACGCCGACCTGCGTCCGGCCAACCTGCTCGTCGACGGATCGACCATCACGATCATCGACTTCGACGACTGCGGACTCGGTTGGTACTTCTACGATTTCGGCACCGCGGTGTCCTTCATCGAAGACGACCCGGCACTGCCCGAGTGGCAGGACTCCTGGATCGCGGGATACCGTAGCCGCAGCCCGATCGCCGCCGCGGACGAAGACATGCTGGCGTCGTTCGTGCTGCTCCGCCGACTGCTGTTGTTGGCCTGGATGGGAACACACAGCCATTCCAAGGAATCCCGTACCAAGGCGATCACCTACGCCGAGGGCAGCTGCACGCTCGCCGAACGCTATCTCGGTTCCACCGGCCACCGTCTGGCCTGACCAAAGGACAGGAACATGTTCAGCTCACTTCACGGCAGATCCGCCATCGTCACCGGCGGCAGCAAGGGCATCGGCCGCGGCATCGCCGAAACCTTCGCCGCCGCAGGCGTCAACGTCGTCATCACCGGTCGCACCCAGAGTGACATCGACGTTGCCGTCGCCGAACTCGCGGGCGGACCAGGCACGGTGATCGGGGTGGCCGCCGACGTGACGAGCCAGGACGACTGCCGTCGCGTGGTCGACACCGCAGTGCAACGGCACGGCGGGCTGGACATCGTGTGCGCCAACGCCGGCATCTTCCCGTCGGCACGCATCGAGGACCTCACCCCGGAGAACCTCGAGGAGATGCTCGGCGTCAACTTCAAGGGCACGGTGTACATCGTGCAGGCGGCGCTGCCGGCGTTGGCCGCCAGCGGGCATGGCCGCGTCGTCATCACGTCGTCGATCACGGGACCGATCACCGGCTACCCAGGGTGGTCGCACTACGGCGCAAGCAAGGCCGCGCAGCTCGGTTTCCTGCGCACCGCGGCAATGGAGCTGGCGCCCAAGAACATCACCGTCAACGCGGTGCTGCCTGGCAACATCGTCACCGAGGGCCTCGCCGAAATGGGCCAGGAGTACATGAACCAAATGGCCGCCGCCGTGCCCGCGGGACGGCTCGGCAACGTGGCGGACATCGGCAACGCCGCGCTGTTCTTCGCCACCGACGAAGCCGCCTACATCACCGGTCAGTCCCTGGTCGTGGACGGCGGGCAGATCCTGCCGGAGTCCCAGGCCGCGATCGCGGAGCAATAGGGGCCCTCCCCTAGAATTGGACCTACCAAATCGGAGGAGGGGGCGACACGTGCCGAAGCCGACCGAGGAACTGCGACGCCACATCGTCGCCGACATCAACGCAGGCGAGCCCGGTGCCAAGCTGGGCAGCGAACGCGATCTCGCCAATCGCTACGCCACCAGCCGCTCCAGTCTGCGGCAGGTACTGGCGGCGTTGGAGGAGGCCGGCCTGGTTCATCGGGCGATCGGCCGATCCGGCGGCATCTTCATCAGCCACGCCCAGATTCAACGCAGCCTATCCGACGTCGTCGGCGTGCCCGCGTTCCTTGCCAACCAGGGCTACGTCGCCGGGACCCGCGTCCTGTCCACGAAGATCACCCCACCGGACCGCACCACGCAGAACGCGTTGCGCGTCGACGCAACTGACTTCATCATCGAGATCCAGCGTCTGCGCCTGGCGGACGGATCTCCAATCTCGTTGGAACTCGCGCAGTTTCCCGCCGACGCCTTTCCGGGTCTCCTCGAGCAACAGCTCGGCGGATCGATCTACGAAATCCTCGAAGACCTCTACGGTCTCGTCACTTCTCGCGCCGACGAGCGGATCGAGGCCGTCAACGCCACACCCGACGAGGCGTCGTTGCTCGACATCAAGCCCAAGTCGGCACTGCTGCTGATTACCCGAGTCGCCTACGACCAGAACGGAACACCTTGCGAGTTCTCCCGCGACCTGTTCCGAGGTGACCGCACGTGTCTCGCCGTCACCGTCCAGGGGCGTGGAATCGGGACCCAGTCACCCGCCGACAGGGCGTCGGTAGCCCTGCAGAGCCAGGACGTCCGGACCAAGGCAAGCTGACTCTCCCACGGCGAAAAGCACTTGACCTCAAGTGTGGTTCATGTTTAAGGCTTGGCGTGAACCAACTGAGGAGAACACCATGCGACCCATTCGCGCCGATCTCTGGGAGACCCGCGTCGACAGCCCCTTCCCCGGGCTCAACACCCACGCCTACCTGTGGACCGGCGGCCCCGGTGGCAACGTGCTGTTCTACGGAACCCAGACCGATGCCGACTTCGACGAGCTGGAGGCGCTCGGCGGAGTGGCCCACCACTACCTCTCGCACCGGGACGAGGCGGGCCCGATGCTGGGCCGGATCGCGGAACGCTTCGGGGCGCAACTGCATGCGCCTGCGGCCGAACTGGTCGAGATCGGCCAACACACGCACATCGACGTCCCGGTCGGCAGCAGACATCTCGACGCCAACGGCATCGAGGTGATCCCCACGCCTGGCCACTCCCCCGGCAGCACCTCCTACCTGGTGCCAGGCGCCAACGGTCAGCGGTACCTGTTCACGGGCGACACCATCATGCTCGGATCCGACGGCGACTGGGTGGCCGGCTACATCCCGCCCATCAGCGACGCCGCGCCGCTGGCGCAGAGTCTGCGGGTGCTCGCCGGGCTGAGGCCCGACTTGGTGATCTCCAGCGCCTTCCCCGGCGATACCGCGGTGCACGCGCCAGGAGGCCGCTGGTCGGAGTGCGTGCGGCAGGCGCGGTCACGGCTGGCGGCGGTGGCCTGAGGGCGGGCGCGTCATCTCCCATCGCTTCGCTCGCCCCGGTGTCATCTCCCATCGCTTCGCTCGCCCCGGTGTCATCTCCCGTCGCTTCGCTCGCCCGGGTTAGATTCCAGGCATGAGCCCCGCGGGCCGGTTCGCGCCAAGCCCGTCCGCCGATCTGCACATCGGCAATCTGCGGACGGCGATCCTGGCGTGGCTGTTCGCACGGTCGACGGGGCGACGGTTCCTCGTACGCGTCGAGGACCTCGACGACCGTACGTTCGCCGACGTGGCCGAGCGGCAACTGCGGGACATCGCCGCGATCGGGGTGAACTGGGACGCGCCGCCCGAGCTCCAGACCGCACACGGACCCCGCTACGACGTGGTGATCGACGAGTTGACCGGACGCGGCCTGACCTACGAATGCTTCTGCAGCAGAAGGGATATCCTGCAGGCACCGCGCGCCCCGCATGCGCCGGAGGGAGCCTATCCGGGGACGTGCCGCGACCTGAGCGACGACGAGCGTGCCACCCGCCGCGCCGCGGGCCGGGCTCCCGCGCTGCGGTTGCGTTCCAGCGTCGGCGAGTACACCGTGACCGACCTGCTGCACGGCAGCTACACCGGCGTAGTCGACGATCTGGTGCTGCGCCGCGGCGACGGAGTGCCCGCCTACAACCTGGCGGTGGTGGTCGACGACGCGGCGCAGGGCATCGATCAGGTGGTGCGCGGTGACGACCTGCTGGCGTCCTCGCCCCGGCAGGCATACCTGGGCTCGCTGCTGGGCTATCCGGAGCCGACGTATGCCCACGTGCCGCTGGCACTGAACGCCGACGGGAAGCGGTTGGCCAAGCGCGACGGCGCGGTGACGCTGGCCGAACTCGGGATCGAGCGGGCGCTGTCCCTGATCGCGGGCTCGCTGGGATACACCGCGACCACGGTCGACGGGATGCTCGCCGAGTTCGATCCCTTGCGGCTACCCCGCGATCCCTGGGTGTTCGAACCTTAGGGTGGACAGTCGTGGAGCCCCGTCGAGACCTCGAGTCGCGAGGGTTCGTCGGTGCGTGGCGGGTGTACCAGGAGCAAGCGTTGGATTCGTTCGACGTCGATGTCCGCGCCGGTGACAACCGCTCGTACCTGGTCCTGCCGCCCGGTGCCGGAAAGACGATGATCGGGCTGGAAGCGGCGCGCCGGCTGGGGCGTCGGACCTTGGTGCTGGTTCCCAACACGGCGGTGCAGGCACAGTGGGCGGCGGCGTGGGACAAGCACTTTCCGTCGGAGGACCCCTCGGCGCCCGCATGCGGCACGGAGCGTGACCTGATGTCGGCGATGAACGTGCTGACGTATCAGTCGCTGGCGGTCATCGACGACGAAACCGATCGAGACTCTCGACGGGCAGTCCTGCGCGGCGGCGACCAGCAAGCCTTGTTGAAGCTGTTGCACCCGAACGGGATTGCGCTCATCGACCGGGCGGCGACGATGGGCCCGTGGACGCTAGTGCTCGATGAATGCCACCATCTATTGGCAACGTGGGGTGCGCTGGTGAACGCACTGGCGTCGGTGTTGGGACCACAGACGGCGTTGATCGGGCTCACGGCGACCCCGGTGACAGCACTCACCCAGTGGCAGCGCACCCTGCACGATGAGCTGTTCGGCACCGCTGACTTCGTGGTCGCAACACCGGCACTCGTCAAGGAAGGCGATCTCGCGCCCTACCAAGAGTTGGTGTATCTGACTGAACCGACTCCCGACGAAGAGGCCTGGGTCGCGACCGACCGTGCACGCTTCGCCGAGCTCATGCTGGAGCTCATCGACGAGAAGGTCGGCAGCATGTCACTCGCCGTGTGGCTACGCACCCGAATCGTCGACCGATCGACGAGCGACGGCAACCAGCTCGCCTGGTCGTCGTTCGAGCGTGCCGAACCCGACTTGGCCTTGAGCGGACTACGTTTCGCGTATGACGGCCTGATTCCGCTGCCTCACGGTGCTCGGCTGCGTGAGCAACACCGCGTCAAGCCCGCCGCAGAGGATTGGGTCAACGTCCTGACCGACTTCAGCATCGGGCATCTGCAAAACAGTCGGGATCCGCGCGACGCGCAGGCGCTGACCGCGATCAAACGGGTTCTGCCCGGCTTGGGCTACCGGCTCACCACCCGCGGAGTGCGGGTTGCGACCTCGCCGGTGGACAGGGTGTGCGCGCTGTCGGAATCAAAGATCGCAGCGACGACGCACATCCTCGACGCCGAGGACGCCGTGCTCGGAACACGGATGCGTGCGCTGGTCCTTTGCGACTTCGAAAGGATGACGGCCACCCTTCCCGCATCGCTGACGGGAGCACCGCTCAGCACGCAGTCGGGCTCGGCCCAGCTCGTAACGGCCATGCTCAGCGCGTCCGACAGCCGTCGCAGTGCCCGGCTGCACCCCCTTCTCGTGACGGGTCAGACCTTCGCCTGTCCGGCCGACATCGCAGACCACCTGATCACCATCTGCGCCGCGCGCGGCGTGCTCGTCGCGGCCGAGCCGTTCGAGGCCCATCCCGGCCTACGAGTGATCCGCGGAGACGGCAGGTTCACCCCCCGCGTCTGGGTCACCGTGGCGACGGCGTACTTCGTCGCCGGGCACGCCCGTGTGCTCGTCGGCACGCGCGCACTTCTCGGCGAAGGATGGGATTGCGCGGCGGTCAACGTCACCGTCGATCTGACGAGTGTGACGACGCAGATGGCGATCACGCAGATGCGCGGTCGGGCGCTTCGCCTCGACCCCTCCGACACGCAGAAGGTCGCCGACAACTGGTCGGTCTGCTGCATCACTTCGGGACACCCCCGCGGTGATGCCGACTACCTCCGGTTGGTGCGCAAACACGATGCCTACTACGCCGCGACACCGCAGGGGCTCATCGAGTCGGGTGTCACGCATTGCGATCCAACGCTGTCGCCCTACGGCCCCCCTGCGCCGACCGAGGCCCGCGACGTCACCGCGCGCGCCCTGGAGCGCGTTGGCGAACGCACACGTGCGAGCATCTGGTGGCGGATCGGTGAACCCTACGAAGGACACGACGTCGCCACCATCCGCGTCCGGTCGCAACGCCCACTCGGAATCGCTACGCCGCACACGTCCGAATCGGCACTGACCCCACCGCTGCCAGGCCACCGCAGGTGGGGTTCCGCGCGCGCGGCCGTCGTCGCCGGACTGTCCGGTGTCGGCGCTGGAGCAGGCGGTGTCGTCGCCGCTGCCAACTTCGGCCCACTGGCCGGTGTCACCGCGGTCGGAGCCGTACTCGCCACGGGTGCCGGCCTCCTTGCCTCCGCAGCGGCAACCGAGAGTCGCCGACTGACGGAAGCGCCCAATGCGCTCGAACAGCTGGCCGCGGTCGTCGCGGACGCACTGAAGGCCGCAGGCGGCGCCGAAAGTGGCTCTGCCGCACTACGGTTCACTCCCGACGCCGACGGCTGGCTCCGGTGCGAGCTCGGCGGCGTGCCCACCGAGCAGGCGCAGCGTTTCTCCGCCGCATTCGATGAGCTGTTGGCACCGCTGACCGAACCGCGCTACCTCATCGGACGCAAGATCCTCGTCCCGCCGACCGCGCGGTTGGCCCGTGCGCTCTTCGCTGCCCGCGCAGTCGTTGGGCTGTCGCTGCCCGGCGCCGTCGCCTGGCACCCCGTGCCCCGGTGGTTCGCCCAGAACCAGCAACGCCTTCGCGCACTGCTGTCCTGCTGGGAACAGCACATCGGCCCGCCCCGACTCACGCGCGCCGACTCGGCGGACGGCCAGGCCATCCTCGACCTGTTCCGCGGCGACAACCCGCTCTCGCTCGTCACCCAACTTCGCACGACCTGGCAGTAGGCGAATTCGGGACATATCAGCGGAGGTGAGCCGAACTGTTCCTCGATCCCCAGCATCTTGCTAGGTTCCCGCGGTGACCTATCACCTTCGTCGAGCACTGCTCGCGGTAATCCTGCTGGCAGCGGTGCTCGCTGCCGCGGCGTGCGGGGCGCCCGATTCCGACAAGGCGGACCGCATCCAGTCCGCCGGCGTCCTGCGCGTCGGCACCGAAGGCGTATACGCACCCTTCAGTTACCACGACGAGAGCGGCCAGTTGGTCGGCTATGACGTCGACGTTGCGCGTGCGGTGGGCGACAAGCTCGGCGTGAAGGTCGAATTCGTTGAAACACCATGGGATTCGATGTTCGCGGCGCTGGAGGCCAATCGGTTCGACATCGTCGCCAACCAGGTCACCATCAACCCCGAGCGCCAACAGAAATACGACCTGTCCGACCCGTATGCCATCGGGCAGGGCGTCATCGTCACCCGCGCCGACGACAACTCGATCAAGTCGTTGGCCGATCTCAAGGACAAGGTCGCCGCCGAGAACCCCACCAGCAACTGGGCGCAGCTCGCCCGCGACAACGGTGCCCGCGTCGAATCGGTCGACGGTTTCGCTCAGGCCATCAAGCTGCTGAACCAGGGCCGGGTGGACATCGTCGTCAACGACAGCATCGCGGTGTACCAGTACCTTGCCGAGACCGGCGACAAGACGGTCAAGATCGCCGCGCAGACCGACGAGAAGAGTGAGCAGGGTTTCGCCGCGCGGAAGAACAGCGGGCTGCTGCCGGAACTGAACAAGGCGCTCAAGGATCTGAGCAGTGACGGCACGCTGCCGAAGATCTCGGAGAAGTACCTGAAGGCCAACGTCTCTGGTGCGGAGGCACAACAGCAGGCACCGGCGCGGTCGGCCTGGAAGCTCATCGGCGACAACCTGTGGCCGCTGGCCAAGGCCGCGATCACGGTGACCATCCCGCTGACGATCATCAGCTTCATCCTCGGTTTGGTGATCGCACTCGGCGTCGCGCTGGCCCGGCTGTCGAAGAATCGGGTGCTGTCCAACATCGCCCGCTTCTACATCTCGCTGATCCGCGGCACCCCGCTGCTGGTGCAGCTGTTCATCGTGTTCTTCGCACTGCCCGAGTTCGGCATCAGGATCGACCCGTTCCCCGCCGCGATCATCGCGTTCAGCCTCAACGTCGGTGGCTACGCCGCCGAGATCATCCGGTCGTCGATCCAGAGCATCCCGAAGGGCCAGTGGGAAGCAGCCGAGACGATCGGCTTCAACTACGTCGGGGCACTGCGCCGCATCATCCTGCCGCAGGCCACCCGGGTGGCCGTCCCGCCGCTGTCGAACACGCTGATCTCACTGGTCAAGGACACGTCGCTGGCCTCGACCATCCTGGTGACCGAACTGTTCCGCACCGCACAGAACGTGGCGGCGCCGACCTTCGAGTTCTTCGCCCTCTACGGCACGGCGGCCGTTTACTACTGGGTGATCTGCCTGGTGCTCTCGTTCGGCCAGAGCCGCCTTGAACGCCGACTGGAAAGGTACGTGGCGCGATGACTGACAACGGAACCGAAGACAAGACGGACGCGGTCGAGTACCGGGTCGTCGCCGATGGCGTCGAGAAGGCGTTCGGCGACAACAAGGTGCTCAAGGGTGTCTCGTTCACCGTAGAGCGGGGCACGGCGACCGCCATCATCGGGCCGTCGGGTTCGGGCAAGACCACGTTGTTGCGGTCGCTCAACGCGCTCGACAGGGCCGATGCCGGAGTGATCCGGGTGGACGACGTCGAGATCGACTTCTCCAAGCCCGTGCCCAAGCCCGAGGTGCGCAGGTTTCAATCGCGAAGCGGCTTCGTGTTCCAGGCGCACAACCTGTTCCCGCACAAGACGGTGCTGGAGAACATCACCGAGGGGCCGCTGATCGTGCAGAAGCGACCCAAGGACGAAGTCGTTGCGGAGGCCGTCGAGCTGCTCGACCAGGTCGGGCTGGCTGCCAAGAAGGACCAGTTCCCGTATCAGCTGTCCGGCGGGCAGCAGCAGCGTGTCGGCATCGCCAGGGCGTTGGCGCTCAAGCCGAAACTGGTGCTGTTCGACGAGCCGACGTCGGCCCTTGATCCCGAGCTGGTCGGCGAGGTGCTGTCGGTGATCAAGGATCTGGCCGTCGAGGGCTGGACGCTGGTGATCGTCACGCACGAAATCCAGTTCGCCAGACAGGTTTCCAATCAGGTGCTGTTCACCGATCAGGGCATCATCCTGGAGAAGGGCACACCCGAAGAGGTCATCGGGGACCCGAAGGAAGAGCGCACGCGGCAGTTCCTGACGCGAATCCTCAACCCGCTGTAGGTTTCGCGCGTTCGGCGGTGCCGGAGTGTGACATCGTGGCGGCATGTCACGGAGCCTCGAGGCCGACGTCATCATCGTGGGGGCAGGCCTCTCGGGGATGATCGCCGCCCGCAAGGTGTTCGACGCAGGTCTGCGGCCACTGGTCCTCGAGGCCGACGGTCGCGTTGGCGGGCGAATCCTCACCGAGGAAGTGCTTCCAGGGTTGCCGATCGAGCTCGGCGCGCAGTGGATCGGCGACACCCATCACCGGATGTTTCGGTTGGCGGCAGAACTCGGGGTTGAGACCTACCCACAGTACGACCAGGGCGAGACATCCTACGACCTCGACGGCTCAGGCGTCCTGCGCGAGAACGCGTTTCATGCCCGGTTCGCAGATGAGCTGACCGACCTCGAGCGTGTCCTGCGCCATCTCGACGAGTTGGCCGCGGAGGTTCCGGTCGACGCACCGTGGCTGGCACCGCGCGCTGCCGAATGGGATGTCATCACGGCGAGCACCTGGTATGACGCGCAGGGACTTTCGCCGGTTGCCCGCACGCTGTTGGAGATCTGCACGGTCGGCATCTTGGCGGTGCCCAGCGTCGAGGTGTCGTTCCTGCATCTGCTGTTCACCATCCAAACCTGCGGCGTGACGTCCGACCTCTTCGCGGAATCCGAGGGCGGTGCCCAAACCACGCGGTTCGTCGGCGGCACGGGTGAGATTCCGCGGCGACTGGCCGCGCTGATCGCCGACCACATCATTCTCGACACTCCCGTACAGCTGATCGAGCACACCGCGGACAGCGTCACCGTGCACTGCCGTGGCGGGCTGGTCGCGCGCGGACGCCGCGTCATCGTGGCCATTTCGCCGGCCCTTGCCGGCCGCATCATGTACGACCCACCGCTATCCGGCGTTCGCGACCAGCTCACGCAGCGGCTGCCGAACGGCTCGGCCATGAAGGCGTTCTTCGTTTACGCCGAACCGTTCTGGCGCACTGACGGGTTCAACGGTCAGCTGATCTCGGACGTCGGCCCGGCCCGGATGTCCAACGACACGTGCATCCCCGGCGACGATCGCGGGGTGATCCTGCTGTTCCTGGAAGGGGACCAGGCCAGGACCTTCGGGCGGCTTCCTGAAGACGAGCGGCGTACGGCGTTGACGGCAGAGTTGGTGCGGCACTTCGGCAGTAGGGCCGCCAAGCCAGAGGCCTACGTCGACGGGGAATGGTCCGATCGGCAGTGGACCCGCGGGTGCTACAACGCCAACCATGGCCCGCACGTGTGGACCACCTACGGCCACGCCCTCGCGGCGCCGATCGGCACGATCCATTGGGCCTCAACCGATACCGCAACGTATTGGAGCGCCTACATGGAGGGCGCAGTAGATGCGGGAGAGCGAGCCGCACGAGAGGTCATCGACGCCCTCTCCCAATAGCGATTCGTGCGCGCTTTCCGTCGCTGAGCGAACGAAACCGCGCCGAAATCACTGGTTACGGGCGGCCGCCAGCAGCTCGTCGCGGAACTGCGGGTGCGCGATCGCCGCAAGCGCTTCACCACGCTCGCGGACGGTCTTGCCCTCCAGCTCTGCGACGCCATACTCGGTGACGATCACGTCGACCTGGTGCCGTGGCGTCGTGATCACCGCGCCTGCGCCGAACGACGGCACGATCCGCGACTGCAGTCGGTCGTCCTTGGAGAACGTCGAGGGCAGGCAGATCAGCGAGCGATCCGACAGCTCGAGCCCGGCACCGGCGACGAAGTCCTCGGCACCGCCGATCCCGCTGAACTGGTCGCCGGAGATGGTGTCGGCGACGACCTGGCCGTGGACGTCGATCGCGAGCGCGCCGTTGATCGAGACCATGTCGCGGTTGGCGCCGATCACCTCAGGTGCGTTGACGATCTCGACCGGCAGGAATGCGACGTCGGAATTGTCGTTCAGCCACGCGTAGAGCTCCGCCGAGCCGAACGCGAACGTCGTCACGCTCACCCCGTCGAACTGGCCCTTGCCTGCGTTGCTGATCTTGCCTGCCAGATGCAGCCTCATGCAGCCGTCGGTGAACATCTCGCTGTGCAGCCCGTAGTCGCCGCCGTCACCATCGGCCAGCAGCGTCGCGATCTGGTTGGGGATCGAGCCGATCCCCGTCTGTAGGGTCGCGCCGGACGGGATGAAGCCAACGGCATGTCGCGCGATCGCCCGGTCGACGTCTGTGGGCAGCGCGTCACCTCCCGGCAGCGCGAGCGGTGCGTCGGTCGAGCGCACCAGGACGTCGATCTCGTCGACGTGCAGCGCGTGGCGATGCTCGCCGAGCCCGAAAGTCCGCGGATACGAGTCGGATACCTCGACGACGAGCAGCCGGTCGGGATCGGCGCCCGCGCGGCGCAATTCGCCGATCGTGCCACCCGCGTGCAGCGACAGGGAGCACCAGCCGTCGGCATCGGGCGAATTCGCGACAGTCGTCATCACGCGCGGGGCCCACGCTTCGAGCAGCGGCCCGAAGCGCCGGAAGTCCGCCGGCGTGAAATCGAAGTTGAAGCCGGCGGTCCGCAGCGCCCGCTCGAGCGGACCGAAGAAGCCCGACAGGTATCGAACGCCGGTCCGCGAGAACAGTTGGGTGAGAACGGCAAGCAGCGCGCCGTACACCCGCAGATCGGTCCAGTCCTCGCGCTGACCCAGCGCACGCAAGAACGCAGGCGGCTGGCCGGGGCCGAGCGGCATGCCCAGCGTGTCGGTGGTCTCGAGCAGGGCGGCGGCCTGCTCTGCGGTGAGCTCCTGCGGCATCCCGCGACCCTATCCTCCCCGCGACTCGTGCACGTCCGGTCGCGCTCACCGCAACTGAGCGTGCACGAATCGCTTAGGACAGGGCGAGGGCGAGCGAGTCCATTCCTCGCAGCGTGACGTTCGGCTTGTAGACCGGCTCACCGATCAGGCAGGCATTCGGGAAGCGCGCCGTCACCGCCGACAGGGCGACGGATGCCTCGAGCCGGGCCAGCGGTGCGCCGAGGCAGAAGTGCGGACCCTTGCCAAAGCCCAAGTGGCGGATGGGTTCCCGGTCGGGATCGAACTCGTCGGGACGGTCGATCGAGGCCCTGTCTCGCTGCGCCGCGGCCAGCAGCAGCATCATCGTGTCGCCCTTGGGGGTGGTTGTTCCTCCGATCGTCATCTCGTCCCCCGCGATCCGCCCGACCAGTTGCACGGGCGGGTCGTAGCGCATGGTCTCCTCGATCACCGCCGAGACCCGACTCGGGTCAGCGGCCAGCGCGGTCCACTGGGCCGGGTGCCGCAGCATCGCGAGGATCGCGTTGGCGATCAGGTTCACCGTCGTCTCGTGACCGGCGATCAGCAACAGGTTGCACGTCGCGATGATCTCATCCTCGGTGAGCTGGTCGCCGCCCTCCTCGGCGGCGATCAGTCCCGAGATCAGGTCGTCGCGCGGTTCGGTGCGGCGCTGGTCGATGAGGCCGTGCACGTAGTCGCGCAGCCAGGCAGCCGCCGCCATCCGCTCGTCGAATCCGTCGGGCAGGCTGCCGGTGAACGTGATGAAGGGGTCCAGCCCCTGGGCGAGCAGCGCCGAGGCGTGGCTGAACCTCGGCTCGTCCTCCAGGGGCACGCCGAGCAGCCGGCAGATCACCGCCACCGGCAGTGGATGGGCCAGGTCGGCGATGACATCGAAATGGCCGGCAGCTGCCACGTCATCGAGCATCTTGCCCACCATCGCGGTGATGTCGGGCTCGAGGGCCTTGACCACCTTCGGCACGAACGCCTTGCTGACCAGCTTGCGCAGCCGGGTGTGATCGGGCGGATCGAGGAACAGGAATCCGGGCGGGCCCAGCGGCCGCTCCTCGTCGCCGTTGGCCACCGCACGCTGAGCCAGCGTCGACTTCATCCGGTCGCTGGCCGAGGACGGATGCCGCAGCACGTCGTCGCAGTCGGTGAACGACGAGAACACGGTTAGGTGCGCCTCGGGCAGCCGCAACGGGCCACGCGCGCGAATCTGCTCGTATGCCGGGTACGGGTCGGCCCGGTTCGACGGGTCCAGCAGCTGCACCAGCAGCGACTGTGTGTCGGCTGTGGACGTCATCCTCTTATTGTGCACGCGTTGAAGAACTCGCGAGGTCAGGATCGGTAGTAACGGCTCAGCACGTGCTCGCGAAGGTCGTCGAACTCGCCGGCGACGATCGACTCGCGGATCCGGTCGACGAGCCGAATCACGAAGCGCTCGTTGTGAATCGTGCAGAGCATCGAGGCCAGCATCTCCTTCGCCTTGATCAGGTGGTGGATGTAGGCACGCGTGTAGTTGGCGCAGGTGTAGCAGTCGCATTCGGCGTCGATGGGCGTGAAGTCCCTGCGGTACCGGGCGCCGGTGATGTTGTAGCGCCCGGTCGCCGAGTACACCGCGGCGTTGCGGGCCACCCGGGACGGAGACACGCAGTCGAAGGTGTCGGCGCCGGCCGCCACGGCGGCGAACAGATCGTCGGGTTCGCTGATGCCGAGCAGGTGGCGCGGCTTGTCGTCGGGCAACTCGTCGGTGCACCAACCGACGATGGTCGCGAGGTTCTGCTTCTCCAGCGCCCCGCCGATGCCGTAGCCGTCGAAGCCGCGACCTTCCTCGTCGAGGATCTCGGTCAGCCCGCGGGAAGCCTGGCGGCGCAGGTCCTCGTACTGCGCTCCCTGGACCACGCCGAAGAGTGCCTGATACGGCTTCGCCGCCCGCACCTCGGTGAGCCGACGGTGTTCGGCCAGGCACCGAACCGCCCAGTCATGGGTACGCCGAACCGACTGCTCCTGGTAGCCACGGGTGTTCACCAGTGTGGTCAGCTCGTCGAACGCGAAGATGATGTCCGCACCGAGCTGATGCTGGATGCCGATCGAGACCTCCGGGGTGAACCGGTGCGTCGAGCCGTCCAGGTGCGACCGGAACGTCACGCCGTCGTCGTCGACGCGCGCCAGGCGCTCCTTGCCCTCGGCGATGACGTCGTCGGCCTGCACGCGGTCGACGTCCATCGCCAGGACCTTGCGGAACCCCGCACCCAGTGACAGCACCTGAAAGCCGCCGCTATCGGTGTAGGTGGGTCCAGGCCAGTTCATGAAAGCGCCCAACCCGCCTGCCTCGTCGACGACGTCGGGTCCTGGCTGCAGGTACAAATGATAGGCATTGGCCAGGACTGCCTGCGCGCCAACGTCTTTCATGGTCTCGGGCAGCACCGCCTTGACCGTGGCCTTGGTACCGACGGCGATGAACGCGGGGGTTCGGATGTCACCGTGTGGCGTATGGATCACGCCGACCCGGCCGGACCGTCCAGGAAGTTCAGCCTCGACCTCGAAAAACTCCGGGGAAGGTGCGCTCACCGCTGTAGATTCTCACACCATGCGCATCGTCCTGACTGCCGCCGCATTGGCCATCGCCTGCACCACGGTCGGCGCCGTCGCGGGCTGCTCGTCACCGCCACCCGTCAAGCCCCAGCCGGGCACTCTCGTGGTCGGCACCGCTCAGGTCACCGTCAACGACGCCGACGCGGGTTCCACCAACACGGTCGCCTGCACCGCCGCGGGACCGTTGACCACGATCACCACCGGCGACGCCCAGTCCGGCGTCACGGCGCTGGTGTCCAACGAGGGCGAGCTCACCGCCGAATCCGTCAGCATCAACAATCTGGGCGGCTTCACCGGCAGCTACAACGCCGGGCTCGGCGGCGAGGCCACGGTCACGATGACCGGGCGCACCTACGCCATCACGGGCACCGCCGACGGGTTCGCCACCGACAAGCCGAGTTTCCGGACCAACGGCACCTTCGCGATCAAGGTCGCCTGCTGACCCGCTGAGCCGGTTCACAGTGTGGCCGACAGCCGTCCGCCAGTCGATCCGGAGGCAAATTTTTCGCGCAAACTCAGGACCGGGGGTGGCAGGCAGTCCATAGTACTGAGGACGATCCGTTGATCTTGACTGGTCGCAATGACAAAAGGAGTGCAGTCGTGAAGCGTGGGTTGCTGGTCGCAGTGGGTGGTGCGGCGATCGTCATCGCCGGCCTGTCAGGCTGTTCATCGGCCGACAAGAAGTCATCGTCGAGCTCATCCAGCTCGGCGGAAAGCTCCGCCTCCGCCACGGCGTCGGCAAGCGCCACGGCCGCTCCCAGCGGCGGCGGTACCAAGGTCACCATCGATGGGCAGGATCAGAACGTCGCAGGCTCCGTGGTCTGCGCCGCCGTCGGCGGAAACCAGAGCATCGCGATCGGCGACGCGGGCACCGGCATCGCCGTACTCCTCGGCGAAGGCGATTCGCCAACCGTCACCTCGGTCGGCCTTGGCAACGTCAACGGCGTCACCCTGGCAGTAGGCCCAGGCGCTGGAGACGCGACGGCCACCAAGGATGGCAAGTCCTACACGATCAAGGGCAACGCGACGGGCATCGACATGGCCAACCCGATGACGCCGGTCAACAAGCCGTTCGAGATCGCGGTCACCTGCCCCTAGTTCACGGCTACGAAGCACACCAGGCGGCGGCGTCCCACAGGGGCGCCGCCGCTTCTTTCAGCTAACGAGTGGCGGGCTCAGACGGCGGTATGGATTCCACCATTGAACGTGCCAGCTCTGCGGTACTGTCCGGGCAACGCGCGAAGGCGCGCGATTGGGGAGCGAGGGGTGCCCGTGGCAAAGCATCGGATGTCGAAGAAGCGCAGGGCCCGCTCGGCGGTTCTTGCCGGCGCGGCTGCGGCGGGCATCTCCAGTGCGTTGGTGCTCGGACAGGCGACCAACCACAACCTGTTGGTGCAGCTCACCAACACCGTCATCGGCGTCGGCGGCCTCGGCGACACGACGGGTGTCCGGGTGCCGAACAAGCTCAGCGGCACGGTCGTGCCGCTGGGTTACGGCTATCAGGGCGTCGAGTATCCGGCTGGCCTCACCCTGTCGGAGAGCGCCAAGGCCGGCCTCCCCAACCTGCACAGCGCGATCACCTCGAGGTCGGGGGAGCAGAAGCTGATCGTCACCGGCTACTCGGAGGGGACGTTGGTCGAAGAGCTCGAGCGACGGAGGCTGCAGGCGCTGGATCCGTCGGCCGCGCCATTGCCGA
Source organism: Mycobacterium sp. (assembly GCF_032162105.1). GTDB lineage: Bacteria > Actinomycetota > Actinomycetes > Mycobacteriales > Mycobacteriaceae > Mycobacterium. The sequence goes on from NZ_JAVRPS010000326.1 coordinate 17,674, forward strand.
GCCAGCTGAGCTTCGTGTTGATCGCCTCGCCGTTCGCGCCCAACGGCGGCATCTTCGGGCGGTTCCCCGGCTTCTCCATTCCCGTGATCGTCGACGGGATGGGCGCCGGTCAGCCGACGCGCTACGACTCCACCTTCGTCGCAATGGAGTACGACCCCTACGGGGACTTCCCGGCCTATTTCAACCTGCTAGCGCTGGCGAACTCCGCCCTCGCACTTCGCTATTCGCACCCCGACAACATCTACGACGCAGTCCTGCCCGGCACCACCCCCGCCGCCGTGACGACGGTGCAGAACAGCGCGGGCGGCACCGACACCTACGTGCTGGTGTACTCCCAGCACCTGCCTCTGCTGGGACCACTGCGTGAGGCAGCGGCGGCGGTGTCCCTGACCCCCTTCGCCGAACCGGTGCTGAGCGCCTTCGAGCCGCTGCTGCGGGTCTTGATCGACATGAGCTACACCGACCGGCTGAACCTGAACCCTGCAACGCCGACGCCGTTCTCGCTCATCACCCCACCGGACAAGATCCTCGAGGCACTCGGTGCGATCCCAGGAGCGCTCGCCCAGGGGCTGGCGAACCTGTTGAGCGGCGGCCAGATGGCGATCGCCCCAGCGAATCAGAACGTCAACGCACTGTCGGCGGCCTCGATCCCCGCCGCGGACAGCGGGGGCCCGACCGCGCTGCGCCTGGCAGCCGTCCCCGAGCCCGAACCCGAGCTCAAGGCCGCGGTCGACGAGACTCCGAAGAAGGCTTCCTCGAAGTCGACGACGGAGTCGACGGCACCGACCGCCGCAGCGTCGACCTCAACGGTGTCGACCTCAACCGTGTCGACGTCAACCGTGTCGACGTCAACCGCCTCGACGTCTACGGTGAACTCGCCAGGAGACGGACTACATCCGACGGTGACCTCCGACGGCAACAAGGTCACGCCGGCCGACGCCACCGACACCACGCCCACCGGCTCTGGTACGACGCCGGCCACCGGCACCACGACGACGACCACGACCGGTCCGACCGCCGGCGAGCCCTCCGGCGACGCTGAATCCGCAGGCGCTGCCGCCGCTTAACGCCGACTAGGCTCGCCGGGATGGACGAGCCCCTGCTGCGGCGTGCGACCGGCGACGACGTCGACGCCATCTCCGGACTCGTCGCGGAGGCGTTCGGCAAGTACGTCGAACGGATCGGGAAGCCGCCCGCCCCGATGCTCGCCGACTATGGAGCGCTGCTCGGGGATTCTCGGATGTGGGTCGTCGAGCTACGGGACGCGATCGTCGGCGTGCTGGTCACCCAGCACCAAGGTGACCATCTGCTGCTTGACACCGTTGCGGTGGCTCCCGCTGCGCAGGGCGGTGGTCAGGGCCGTCGGCTGTTGGAGCGAGCGGAACGCGACGCCACCGAACAGGGACTGATCGAGGTGCGCCTGGTGACGAACGAGGCGATGACCGAGAACCTGGTGTTCTATCCGCGGCACGGCTACCGCGAGACCGGCCGCGGCACTCAGGACGGCTACCGACGAGTCTTCTTCAGCAAGAGGCTCGCCGAATAGCGGCACTACTTCTCCAGCGTGAACTGATTGACGTCGATGTAGCCGACGCGGAACATGTCGGCGCACCCGGTGAGGTACTTCATGTACCGGTCGAACATCTCCTGAGACTGGATCGCGACGGCCTCGTCCTGGTGGGCCTCCAACGCCGCCGCCCACATATCGAGAGTCTTGGCGTAGTGGGCCTGCAACGACTGGACTCGCGTGACCTGGAACCCGCCTGCCGTCGCGCGCTCCTCCACCATCGGGATCGAGGGCAGGCGTCCGCCGGGGAAGATGTCGGTCAGCATGAACTTGAGGAATCGCGCGAACTCGAACGTCAGCGGCAGTCCCCGTTCGCGCATCTCATCGGGATGCAGACCGGTGATGCTGTGCAGCAACATGATTCCGTCGTCGGGCAAGGCCTCGCGAGCCATCGCGAAGAACGCGTCGTAGCGTTCGTGCCCGAAGTGCTCGAACGCCCCGATGCTGACGATGCGGTCGACCGGCTCACTGAACTGTTCCCAGCCCTGCAGGAGGATCCGCTTGGAGCGCGGGCTGTCCGACTTCGCGAACGACTCCTCGACGTGCTCGGCCTGGTTCTTGCTCAACGTGAGGCCCACGACGTCGACGTCGTACCGATCGATCGCCCGCAGCATGGTGGCGCCCCAGCCGCAGCCGACGTCGAGCAGTGTCATGCCCGGCTCGAGGCCCAGCTTGCCCAGCGCGAGGTCGATCTTGGCGATCTGCGCCTCTTCGAGCGTCATGTCGTCACGCTCGAAGTACGCGCAACTGTAGGTCTGCGTGGCGTCGAGGAACAGCCGGTAGAAGTCGTCGGAGATGTCGTAGTGGGCCTGGATGTCGTCGAAGTGCGGGGCGAGGTCGTCCTTGCCGGTGGGCGGTTTGGCCATCAGCACAGGATGCCAGGCGGGCGCGCGGCGAGTTCGACGTGTGGTCAGTCGCGCTCGGCCGTCAGCTGCTCGAGGACGCGAAGGAAGGCGGCGCGGTCAGCGCGTGACAGCGGGCCGAGCCAACGCTCCTCACCGCGCTGAATCGCGGCCTGCACGGCATCCTTCACGTCGCGACCCGCGTCGGTGGCGGCCAGCAGACGGACCCGACGGTCCTCGGGATCGGGGCGCCGTTCGATGAACCCATGCGCCTGCAGTTCGTCGAGGATCGGGATGATGCGCGTCTTGTCAGCACCGATCGCCTCGGCGAGCGCAGCCTGCGTGCGGACGGGCGATTCGTCGAGGGCGACGAGCACGCTGTAGCCCCACATCGACAGGCCATGCTCGTCGAGCACCGGACGCTCGGCCGCGATCATCTCCCGGATCAGCGGCGCGAGCATCGCTGCCAAGTCCCTCCGTCGCGCCACCGTCCGATGCTAAACCTCGACTTATCGTAAACATATGCTTATGATCTACGTATGAACACTATAGCGGACCTTCGACCCTCCCATCGGATCGCCGTACGGACGTCCGTCGACGTCGTTTCGGCGGTCACCACGGACGATCTGCGACGCCCGACACCCTGCGCCGGTTGGGATCTCGGCGATCTCCTCGCCCACATGACGGTCCAACACCACGGGTTCGCCGCATCCGCGCGTGGTCACGGCGCCGACCTCGCGGTGTGGGATCGCGCATCCGTCGTGGACGCCGTGTCGCGCGACCCCGCAGGCACGTATGCCTCCGCGGCGGCCGACGTGCTCGAGGCGTTCGCCGCCGACGAAGCCCTCACCGCGTCGTTCGCGCTGCCCGAGTTCGGGCCGGGCGCAATGTTTCCCGGCGAGATGGCCATCGGGTTTCACTTCGTGGACTACGTCGTGCACGCCTGGGACGTCGCCCGCTCCATCGGCGCGACACTCGATCTACCGAATGACGTGATCGCCGCGGTGCTTCCGTTGGCACTGGCCGTTCCGGACGGAGAATTTCGCGCGATCGAAGGCGCCCCGTTCCAGCCGGCCATCGGCGACGACGACGCAGCCGGCCTGGAACGAATCCTGTTGCACCTCGGTCGTTCTCCCGCGTGGCAGCCCACGCGGGTCTAGCGACGCTCAGGAGCCCGGGAGGCCTGGAATCTTCGGCATTCCCATGAAGTTTCCGATGCCGGCAAGGTTCCCGATACTCGAGAAGTCGCCGCCGGCCATTTGACTGACCATCGTCGGGCAGTACATCTGGATCGCAAGGGTGGTGAACAGTCCCGCCATGCCCGGCGAGATTCCGCTGCCGGTGACGCTGGACGCCGCTTGGGCGAAGTTGCCACCCGGCTGGGCGAGGATCGGGCAGATCGCCTGGCCCAATGCCGCCGTGGAGTTCGGATCCCCGAACCCCACTCCTGCGCCGCTGAGTGCGTTGAGGAAGGCGTCATTGCCGTCGTCGGCGCTTGCGGGTGCGACGGACACCACGGCGGCCGCGAACACGCCCAAGGCCACGGCTGCCACTCGGAATGTCGATCTTTGAGAGCTCATCTGCGAATACTTCTTCCGTTGCGTGCTCGGCAGTGCACTTTTGACACTTGAGTCACGTTGGAACCCTCTTTCACTCCAGACACGTTTGCAACAAGATCTGGTAACGATTCGCAACCTATGCGTTTCCTCTGACCGTGCGCCGCGCCGCCGGTGCGAAAATCCGCCGTTTCTTCGGTGCTGTCGTCACCTGATTGCGGTACCCCACGCCACACCGTGCGGCTGTAGTGCCGCCAGGAAGTCGGCCGGATCAAACGCCTGGGATGCGGCCAGCACTCCTCGCAGCGGTCCGCCCCGGCTCAAGCGCAGCGCACCCTCGGTGGCGATG
>NZ_JAVRPS010000327.1:0-20497 GCF_032162105.1 Mycobacterium sp.
TGGCCGACACCCTGGTCGAGCGGGTCACCGGGCGACCCGCCGAGGTCCCGGTCCCGGTCACGGTCGACCTGGTCCTGACCGATGAGAGCCTGCTGGCCGGCAGCACCTCACCGGCGCGGGTCGCCGGGTACGGGCCGGTCCCTGCCGCGGTCGCGCGGCGGCTGATCGGTGCCGCGGTCGCCGACAAGCGATCGCGAGCCACGCTGCGCCGGCTCTACAAACACCCCCGCAGCGGGGCACTGGTGGCCATGGAGTCCCGCGCCCGACTGTTCCCCAAGGGCCCTGGCACGGTTCATCGACCTGCGCGACGACACCTGCCGCACCCCATACTGCGACGCCCCGATCCGCCACCACGACCACGCCACCGCGCACACGCGGGGCGGTCAGACCAACGGACTCAACGGGCTCGGGGCATGCGAGGCGTGTAACTACGCCAAGGAAGCACCCGGCTGGAAAGTCACCACCACCCAGGATGAAACCGGGGGTCACCACGCCGAATTCATCACACCCACCGGAGCCCGCCACCACTCCACCGCACCACCACTACCCGGCCCCGTACGGTTCCAACGCAGCGCAATGGAAGTCGACATCGGCATCGCCATCGCCAAACACGCCGCCTAGGTCGACTCGGGACTGAGCTGTTGGCGGTCCCGCCACGCCCGAAGCACCGCGTCCACGTTGTCGATCGCCGATCCGTCCAGCCAGTGGATGCGGTGGTCGCGGCGGAACCACGATCGCTGGCGGCGCACGTAGCGCCGGGTACCGATGAACGTCCGCTCGCGCGCCTCGGCGAGTGCTGCGTCGCCACCGCCGGCGTCGAGTGCTTCGAGTACCTGCGCGTAGCCCAGCGCACGCGAGGCGGTGACACCGTCGCGCAGACCCCGATCCAGCAGCGCGGTGACCTCGCTGACCAGGCCGTCGGCGAACATGGTGTCCGTTCGCAACGCCAGACGATCGTCGAGAAGTTCGGTGTCCCAGTCCAATCCGACGATCACGGTGTTCCACCGCGGCGCGCCGATCGTCGGCGCCGACGCGGCGAACGGTCGACCCGTCAACTCCACCACTTCGAGCGCGCGCACGATGCGGCGGCCGTCGGTGGGCAGGATCGACGCCGCGGCCGCAGCGTCGACGCGGGCCAACTCCGCGTGCAGAACGCTCACCCCGACCTCGGCCAGCCGATCCTCCCAGCGCGCACGCACCGCCGGATCGGTCGCCGGGAACGCCCATTCGTCCAAGAGCGACTGCACGTACAACATCGACCCGCCGACCAGAACCGGCACTGCGCCCCTGGCGGCGATGGCTTCGACGTCGGCGGCAGCCGCCTGCTGGTAGCGGGCCACGGTCGCGGTCTGGGTCACGTCGAGCAGGTCGAGTTGGTGGTGCGGGATGTCGCGACGTTCGGCCACCGACAGCTTGGCGGTGCCGATGTCCATCCCCCGGTAAAGCTGCATCGCGTCGGCATTCACGATCTCGCCGCCGACCCGTTCCGCGACATCTAGGGCCAACGCGGACTTCCCCGTGCCCGTCGGCCCGACGATCGCGATGGGCCTGTTCACTCGGCCGATCCCCCGGTCGCTTCGCTCCGCCCCGCCGGGGTCCAGACGCCGGCGAAGTACCCGACCCCGTACGGCGCCCCGCGGTACAGCTCCCGCGCCGACGCCGGCGCCGGTTCGGTCAGTCCGGCGAGCACCTGGTAGGCGACCCGGCCGACCACACCGACCGGCAGCGTGGCCAGTGCGGCGGCGTCACCGCGGGCCAGCCCGTCGTCGAGGACAGCCTGAACCGCCACCGAATCGGGGTCGTAGCCGCCGGGCGCGGCCGGGTTGAGCGTGTGAGCTCCATCCGCGACCACCAGCACGCCCACCGCGTCGGCGGCCTCGTCGATCTCGGCGCGCAGGGTCCGACCGCGCGCCAGCGCAGTGTCAACCCCGTGGTCATGGGCGTAAACCCGAACCTCGGCCCGCGCCAGCGGACTGACCCGGCCCCGCACCCAACCGGCGATCAGCGCACACAATGGCAGCTCGGACGGAGCACCTGCACTCCCGGGTGCGAACGCGACGGGCACGTCGGCGCCGTAACCGGCGAACGTGCCGACCGCATCGGGGCCGATCACCGTGTCGACGGAGCCCGCCCCGACGGCCACCCATCGGTCAGGAAGCCCCGCAGCGGCGGCGAACACGGCATCGCGCAGGTCGACCAGTTCGGCCGCGGCTCCGGACGCGAGCTCGGGCACCAGTACGGGCGCCGACGGGACGATCGCGATGGCGCTCAGCACGAATCCACGCTAGCCAGCGGTTCGTTGGGCGGGTTCGTCGGCGCCCATCGTCGCGGCCTCTCCGCGCGCCAGGGCTGCGGTGGCGAACACCATCACCGCGACGGCCACGACGAGCGTGAACCAACCGGCCTCACCGGGACGCAACGCCTCGCCGAGCACGACCACACCGAGGACCGACCCGACGATCGGCTCGGTGACGGTCATCGTGGGCAGCGACGCGGTGAGCGAGCCCGCCCGGAACGACGACTGCTGCCACGCGGTGCCCGCGATGGCGACCACCACCCAGGCGTAGAGCTCCGGTGTCTTCAGTAGTGCCAGAATGCCGTCGTCGAGGCGGTCGACCACGCCCTTGGTGAGCACCGCGAACAATCCCCACAGCGCCCCCGACACGATCGCCAGCAGCACGGCACTCACCGGTCCGGAGAAGACGCGGGCGCCGATCATACAGGCCACCAGCGCGGGTCCGAGCACCGCTATCACCAGCGTCCAGGTCTCGAACGACGCCCTGGATTGACCTTCGGTCGGGTTGCCGACCGTGACGATCACCGCGACCGACACCGCCAGCAGCCCCGCCCAGATCCACTCGAAACGGGTTACCCGGCGATGCGTCAGCCGAGCATTGATCGGCAACGCGAACAGCAACGACGTCACCAGCACGGCCTGGACCAGCAGCACCGACCCGAGGCCAAGCGCGGCGGCCTGGAGGCCGAATCCGACGCCGGACACGATGCTGCCGAGCCACCACTGACGGTCGCGCAGCAGCCGGGTGAACAGGCCGAGGTGGCTGACCGGTTCGTCGGTGACGTCGTGCGCTGTCCGCTGGTGCATGACGTCGCCGACCGCGATGAAGAAGGCGGCACCGAGCGCCAGCAGGGCGGCGATGTCCGCCTTTTCCACCGGTGACCTCCCAGTCGTCCGACCCGATTCCCCGGTCGCTGCTCCGTCGAGCCTAGGCAAACTGCTAGCGCGAAGGCGTGGGCACGCCACGCGGCGACCTGTTTCAATAGCGTGCGAGAGCGTTAAACGGCGCCGCGTTGCGCGGCAGGAGCGCGGGTTAACCCCGCGGAGGGCACGAGGATACGGATATGACCACCAGCGAGTCAGGCGGGCCACCCCGGCCTACCCCCCGACCCGGACCACCGCGACCCGTCCCCAGGCCCGGCGGCCCACCCGCCGTCGTGGCCGTGGCCTCTGCGGACCCGCACCGATTCGGCCGCGTCGACCCGGACGGCACCGTCTGGCTGATCACTTCCGCGGGCGAACGCCAGATCGGGTCGTGGCAGGCCGGCGACATCGAGGCGGCCTTCGCGCACTTCGGCCGCCGCTACGACGACCTGCACACCGAGGTCGCGCTGATGGAAGGGCGCCTGGCGTCGGGCACCGGCGACGCGCGCAAGATCAAGTCCGCGGCCGCCGTGCTGGCCGAGAGCCTGCCGACCGCGGCGGTTCTGGGTGACATCGACGCGCTGGCCGCCCGGCTGAGCGCGATCGTCGACCAGGCCGACGCCAGTGCGCAGGAGGACCGCGCACGGCGCGACGAGCACCGCGCAGCCCAGACCGCTCACAAGGAGGCACTGGCCGTCGAGGCCGAGGACATCGCCGCCAACTCGACGCAGTGGAAGGCCGCGGGCGACCGGCTGCGCGACATCCTCGAGGAGTGGCGAACGGTCTCGGGGTTGGACCGCAAGACCGACGACGCGCTCTGGAAGCGGTACTCGGCGGCACGTGAGACGTTCAACCGTCGGCGCGGGTCGCACTTCGCCGAGCTCGACCGCGAGCGGGTCGGCGCCCGTCAGGCCAAGGAGGCGCTGTGCGACCGCGCCGAGGAACTCTCCGACTCGACCGACTGGGGCCCCACCGGCGCGACGTTCCGCGACCTGCTGACGCAGTGGAAGGCCGCGGGCCGGGCGTCCAAGGAGGTCGACGACGCGCTGTGGGCGCGGTTCAAGGGCGCCCAGGACAAGTTCTTCTCGGCCCGCAACGCCACCAACGCCGAGCGTGACGCCGAGTTCGGCGCCAACGCCGACGCCAAGCAGGCACTGCTCACCCAGGCCGAGGCCATTGACAGCTCCGATCCGGACGCCGCCCGCGCGGCGCTGCGGGCGATCGAAGACAAGTGGGACGCAATCGGCAAGGTGCCCCGCGAGCGCGGCGCCGAGCTCGAGCGACGACTTCGCGTCGTGGAGAAGCGGATTCGCGACGCGGCGTCGACCGGCTGGGCGGATCCGGAGGCGCAGGCCAGGGCCGACCAGTTCCGGGTTCGGGCCGAACAGTACGAGCAGCAGGCGGCAAAGGCCGAGGCCGCGGGCCGTACCAAGGACGCCGAGCAGGCGCGGGCGAACGCTACGCAGTGGCGGGAATGGGCCGAGGCGGCCGTCGAGGCGCTCGGCAAGAAGCGCTAGACGGGACCGCTAGGCGGAGTCGGGGCCGGGGTCGTCGCCGGGGCCGTCCAGCAGCCCCTTGCGCTGCCGTTCGGCGACGTACCTGCGGCGCTCGTCCTCGGCCGCCAGCTGCACCGCCGTGCGCGACCACACCACGCGCGCCCAGTGGAAGGTCAGCAGGATCACCGCGATCCAGGCCACGATCAGGCCGATGCCGGGTCCTGGGTGCGAAGCGGCGGCCGTCTGACGGGACCACACGGCCAGCATCCCGAGCGGGCAGGCCACGGCCGATCCGGCCAGGGCGATCCAGGCCAGCGCCCAACGTCGGGTCAGCAGGGCCAATATCGAGAATCCGACGCTGAACACCAGGACCAGCCAGACGAACACCCGCGACGGCAGCGCGATTGCAGCCTGGATGGCCGCGTCGTCGCCGACCAGTACGTCGAGTCCCCTGGCGCCACCGGTGTGCGGCAGGACGAACGACACCAGGATGACGAATACGAGGATCGCGACCACCATGGCCCTCGCCCCAGGGTCGATCTCGCGTGCGACGCGGCGCTCGGCGTCCTCGATGTCGCCCTTGAAGTCGTCGAAGTCCGGGTCGTTCCGGTCGGTCACAGGGCACACCCGGTCGTCGCCGGTTGCGTGGGCGGCGCCCCCACCCCGGGCATGCCGAGGCCGACGTTGGTGCTCACTCGACGCCCGGCGTCGTGTACGTCACCGGCGCGGGTGCGCCGATGTTCGAGGACGCCGGCGTCGGCGATCAGGTGATGCGGCGCGGCACCGGTCACCGTAGTGGTGACGACGTCGCCAGGGCGGATGTCGCGGTCGCCAGGAGCGAAGTGCACCAGTCGGCCGTCACGGGCCCGGCCCGACATCCGTGCGGTGCTGGCGTCCTTGCGGCCCTCGCCGGTGGCCACCAGGAGTTCGACGGACGAACCCACCTGGGCGGCGTTCTCCTCCAGCGAGATTCGCTCCTGCAGGTCGATCAGGCGCTGATAACGTTCCTGCACAACGGCTTTGGGAAGCTGGTCGGGTAACTCCGCCGCCGGGGTGCCTGGCCGCTTGGAGTATTGGAACGTGAACGCAGTGGCGAACCGGGCGCGCTCCACCACGTCGAGGGTGGCCGCGAAGTCCGCTTCGGTCTCGCCGGGGAACCCGACGATGAGGTCAGTGGTGATGGCCGCGTTTGGTATCGCGGCGCGGACCCGGTCGATGATGCCGAGGTAGCGCTCCGCGCGGTACGAGCGCCGCATCGCCTTGAGGATCCGGTCCGATCCGGACTGCAGCGGCATGTGCAGCGTCGGGCAGACGTTGGGCGTGGCCGCCATGGCTTCGATCACGTCGTCGGTGAACTCGGCCGGATGCGGCGAGGTGAACCGAACCCGCTCCAGTCCGTCGATCCGGCCGCACGCGCGCAGCAACTTCGCGAATGCGCCGCGGTCACGCGGAACATCGGAGTCGGCGAACGATACGCCGTAGGCGTTCACGTTCTGCCCGAGCAGCGTGACCTCGAGAACGCCCTGATCGACCAACGACTGCACCTCGGCGAGGACGTCGGCGGGACGCCGGTCGACCTCCTTGCCGCGCAGCGCAGGCACGATGCAGAACGTGCAGGTGTTGTTGCACCCCACCGAGATGGAAACCCATGCGGCGTAACCGGATTCCCGTGCGGCGGGCAGCGCCGACGGGAATTCCTGCAACGCTTCGAAGATCTCGACCTGGGCGGTCTTGTTGTGCCTGGCGCGTTCGAGCAGCGTCGGCAGCGAGCCGATGTTGTGCGTGCCGAACACGACGTCGACCCACGGCGCCCGCCGCAGCACCGCATCGCGGTCCTTCTGCGCGAGGCAGCCGCCCACGGCGATCTGCATGTCCGGCTCGGCCTGCTTGCGCGGTGCGAGATGGCTGAGGTTGCCGTAGAGCTTGTTGTCGGCGTTCTCTCTGACCGCGCAGGTGTTGAACACCACGACGTCGGCATCGGCGCCGACGGCGGCCCGCTCATATCCCGCCTGCTCGAGCAGGCCCGCAAGCCGCTCGGAGTCGTGCACGTTCATCTGACAGCCGTACGTCCGGACCTGATAGGTACGCGCAACGGGCCGGTCGCCTGCGGCGGCCGACACCTCGAGCGGCACCGTTGAAGTCACGGGCCAATGGTACGGGCGGGTATTGGCAGACCCAATTCGGCCAAATCAGCCAGATTGCCCAGAGCCCGGCAAGCTGCGCGTTACCTGGGTAGTGTCTGAGCGCATGGACACTGGCGGGGGGGCGACCGCAACCAGCGAACCGAAGCGCGATGCCGGCCCGATGATCTCAATACAGGGCGTCAACAAGCACTTCGGCAGCCTGCATGTGCTCAAGGACATCAACCTCACGGTGGACCGCGGTCAGGTGATCGTCGTGCTGGGGCCATCGGGATCCGGCAAGTCGACGTTGTGCCGCACCATCAATCGACTCGAACCGATTGACTCCGGCACGATCACCATCGATGGTGCACAGCTGCCCTCCGAGGGACGCAAGCTGGCAGAGCTGCGCTCCGACGTGGGCATGGTGTTCCAGTCGTTCAACCTCTTCGCGCACAAGACAATCCTGCAGAACGTCATGCTCGCGCCGATGAAGGTGCGCAAGAAGTCGAAGGACGAGGCGCGCGAGAAGGCCATGGAATTGTTGGAGCGGGTCGGCATCGCCAACCAGGCGGACAAGTACCCGGCCCAGCTGTCGGGCGGCCAGCAGCAGCGGGTGGCGATCGCACGGTCGCTGGCGATGAACCCGAAGGTGATGCTGTTCGACGAGCCGACCAGCGCGCTGGACCCCGAGATGATCAACGAGGTGCTCAACGTCATGACCGGTCTCGCGGCGGACGGAATGACGATGCTGGTGGTGACGCACGAAATGGGCTTTGCCCGGGGTGCCGCCAACCAAGTCGTCTTCATGGCCGACGGTGCGGTCGTCGAGCACGCGGAGCCCAAGGAGTTCTTCTCCAACCCGAAATCCGACCGCGCCAAGGACTTCCTCGGCAAGATCCTCAACCACTGATGTCCCGTCGAAAGGAAACGAACGTGCCCTCCGTGACCAAACCCTCCCTGCGATTCCGGGTGGCCGCCGCCTTGGCGCTCGCCATCGCGCTGCCCTTCTCCGTCACCGCCTGTGGTGGCGGCGGCGGCTCGGAGGCGGGCAAGATCACCATCGGAACGAAGTTCGACCAGCCCGGCCTGGGGTTGAAGAACCCGGACGGCAAGATGAGCGGTTTCGACGTCGACGTCGCCACCTACGTCGCGGGTGAGCTCGGCTTCAAGCCCGAGGACATCGAGTGGAAGGAATCCCCGTCGGGGCAGCGTGAGACGCTGATCCAGAACGATCAGGTCAAGTTCATCGCCGCGACCTACTCGATCACCGATGCCCGCAAGGAGAAGGTCGACTTCGCCGGGCCTTACTTGATCACCGGCCAGAGCCTGTTGGTCAAGGCGGACAACACCGACATCACCGGCGCCGAGTCGCTGCAGAACAACAAGAAGCTGTGCTCGGTGTCGGGTTCGACGCCGGCGCAGCGCATCAAGGACAAGTACCCCGGCGTGCAGCTGCAGCAGTACGACACCTATTCGGCCTGCGTCGAGGCGCTGAAGAACGGCGCGGTCGACGCGGTGACCACCGACGAGGTGATCCTGGCGGGCTACGCCGCGCAAACCCCTGGCGCCTTCAAGGTCGTCGGCGGGACATTCTCGGAGGAGAAGTACGGCATCGGGCTGAAGAAGGACGACACCGAACTGCGCACCAAGATCAACGACGCGATCGAGAAGATGGAGAAGGACGGCGCATGGAAGGCCGCCTTCGACAAGAACCTCGGTCCTGCAGGGATCACGGCCCCGGCGCCCCCCGCTGTAGACCGTTACTGAGCCGGCGCGCCGAGGTCGGTAACACAGCACAGTGGAGATCTTCACCGAGTACCGCAGCGAGATCTTTGCGGCGTTCTGGGTCACGATCAAGCTGACGCTCTACTCCGCGGTCGGCGCGCTGATCCTCGGCACGGCGATGGCCGCGATGCGGCTGGCGCCGGTGCCGATGCTCAATTGGATCGGGACGACCTACGTCAACGTGGTGCGCAACACCCCGCTGACGTTGATCATCCTGTTCTGCTCGTTCGGCCTGTCGCAGACGTTGGGCATCACGCTGGTCGATTCGAATTCGCTGACGTCGATCGCGGACAGCAACTTCCGGTTGGCGGTGCTCGGATTGAGCGTCTACACCGCGGCGTTCGTGTGTGAGACAGTGCGGTCCGGGGTCAACACGGTACCGCTGGGCCAGGCCGAAGCGGCCCGGTCCCTCGGCTTCACGTTCAGCCAGAATCTTCGGATCATTTTGCTGCCGCAGGCTTTTCGTGCCGTTCTCATTCCGCTGGGGTCGGTACTGATCGCGCTGACGAAGAACACCACGATCGCCTCGGCAATCGGTGTCGCCGAGGCCGCGCTGCTGATGAAGGGGATGATCGAGAACACCGCCGCGCTGCTGGCGGTGGGCACGATCTTCGCCGCCGGGTTCGTCATCCTGACGCTGCCGCTGGGATTGTTGTTCGGATATCTAGGCAAGCGACTGGCGGTGGCAAGATGAGTGGCTCGGTTCTCTTCGACGCACCGGGGCCGCGGGCACGGGTACGCAATCACGTGATATCCGCCATCACCGCGGTGCTCACCCTGCTGGTGCTTTGGGTGGTCTATTCGCGGCTGGAGGCCAAGGGCCAACTCGACGCGGCCAAATGGAAGCCGTTCCTGACCTCGAACCTATGGGTCACCTACTTGCTGCCCGGCGTTCAGGGCACGCTCACGGCGGCGGCGGTATCCATCGTGCTGGCGTTGGTGCTCGGCTTCGTGCTGGGTGTCGGCCGGCTGTCGACCCACAACGCGATCCGCTGGACCTGCTCGGTGTTCGTGGAGTTCTTCCGCGCCGTCCCGGTGCTGATCATGATGATCTTCGCCTACTTCTTGTATGCGACGTACGACGTGTTCCCATCGAAACACCTTGCGCTGGCGGGAGTCATCACCGGTCTGACGCTGTACAACGGCGCAGTCATCGCCGAGATCGTCCGTGCCGGGGTGAACGCCCTGCCCCGCGGTCAGTCCGAGGCCGCGTCGGCACTCGGCCTGCGCTGGGGGCAGACCATGCGGTCGATCCTGCTACCCCAGGCCGTCACGTCGATGCTGCCGGTGCTGATATCGCAGCTCGTCGTGGTGCTCAAGGACACCGCGATCGGCTACCAGATCACCTTCCTCGAGATGGTGCGCCAGGGCACGAACGTCGGATCGTCCTACGGCAACTACATTCCCGCACTGATCGTCATCGCCTTGTTGATGATCAGCGTCAACTTCTCGCTGTCGGCATTCGCGGTGTGGCTCGAGGGCCGGATGCGGCGATCCCGCAAGGGGCCGGCGCCACTGCACATCGCACCCGTCACGCAGGGCACGTTCGCGGCAGGCGGCGGAGGGTCGATCTGAAACCCGGCGCGTTGAACCCGGCGCGCTCCCAGTTCGTGTCCTAAGAGTGGTTCGCGCGAAATCGCGCTGACCGGATGACCAACTGACGCACTCAACGGGGAGTTGCCATGATTGGGTTCATTCGTCCGTGCCTCATATCTGGAGTTGCAGTGCTCGGGGCCAGCGCGCTGGCGGTAACGCCCGTGACACCGCCCCCCACCCGACCTGAACCGCCGCCCATTGCGCTGGCGGCGCTCGCACAACCGCTGGCAGCGCCAATGCCGGTGGCATCAGTGCAGCCGTTCGATCTGGTGGGTCAACAGGTGAGTTTCCATGTCGGCTTCGTCGCGGATTTCGTCGTGACCGGGGCGCAACTCGTCGCCCGCCAGGTCCCGATACCCGGGACCCTGCTGCAAGACATTCAGAACGGCACGCCGCTGCCCGTCGCGGTCGGCCGGGCCCTGCAGACCTTCGCCGACGTCGAAATCGATGCCGGCCGCGAATTGGTGGGGTTCGCAACGGAGTACGTGAACTTTCAGATTGATTTCCTGACGAAGGTCCTGCGGGATGTCATGACCACCGTCAGTAACACCACCATCGCCTTCGCGGCCTTCGCGGTCGGCGTCGTCGGCCAGTTGGTGAACTCGATGACCTCGGTGGCCGCACGCCTGACGCCAGCGTCGACGCAGGCTGTGCCCACGAGCGCGGAGCCGGTCTCGGTCGGTCTCGCGCCGGCGTCCGCGCGCCAGACCACGCCGCCGTCAGCGACTGAACGGCGGTCCGACGGCCGGGCCATCGAAACCATGCACGATTCGACGAGAACGGCCTCCACCGCCGAGGACACCGTCACGGAGCAGCCGAAGAAGCCGAAGCCGGCGATATCGGCCGTGGAGGCCGTCGACGCACCCCAGACCGTCACGGAGTCGACGGTCAGCGGTCAAGGCGAAGTCAGAACCGCCACCACCGGCACGACGGGCACGGATGGCGTCGCCGCCAAGGATCGCGACGGCGCAACGCAGGCCAACAAGGGTGGCAATGGCGAAGCGCGCTCCAAGCCCGATGCGGCGCCTGAGGATAAGGGCGACACCGACACCGCGCCTCAGAAGGACTCGGGCACCAACGAGAAACCCTGATCTGCATCCACGTCGCTACACTCGCCTGCGTTCCCGCTCGCTGGCCAGCGCCACCTCGACCACGTCGAAGGCCATCGACTGGTTGTAACCGCGGCGGGCCAGCATGCTCACCAGCCTGCGCGCCACCTTGACGTCGTCGATGCCCTTGGTCCGCAGCTCGGAGGCCAAGGCGCGCTTGCCCTTTCCGGCGTTGACGTGCCGGGACCGCACCCACTGCTCGGCGAACGCGGCAGGCGGCGGAGGGTCGATCTGAACCTGGCGCCCAGGCGGCGTAGCGAGCTGCCTGCCCGAAGCCAGGTTGACCGCGCCAGACGGCGTCCAGGTCGCCCCAAATGCGCTGGGACGACCTGGAACAACCGTCGTCGGGTCAGCCCCGCAGCTTGGGCAGCACCTCGCGGCCGAGCAACTCGATCTGGTCGAAATAACGGTCGAACTTGAACCGGAAGTCGAACACGAGATGTTCGGTGCCCAGATCCTGGAACTTCTTGATCTCGGCCACCGCCTCGTCGGGACTCCCGACGATCAGCTGACCCTCCAGGTCCTCGACCGTCTCGAAGCGGCCCGAAGGCGGCTTCACCGCATACTTGGCCTTATTGGCCCACGCCAACAGACCGGGAATGTTCACGTGCTGTAGTGCCTCTTCCCGGGTCTCCTCGATGCTGGTCGGGGGGATCACCGCGATTGTGGGCATCGGCTGTTCCCGCGCCGCGGAGAGCTCACGCATCGTGTCGATTCGCT
Source organism: Mycobacterium sp. (assembly GCF_032162105.1). Lineage (GTDB taxonomy): Bacteria > Actinomycetota > Actinomycetes > Mycobacteriales > Mycobacteriaceae > Mycobacterium. The sequence continues at coordinate 11,990 of NZ_JAVRPS010000327.1, forward strand.
TGGCCATGGTCCCCAACGAGATCCTGCCCGGCATCCAACCATCACAGAACTCCACCGCCAGGCGTGCCGATCGCGGTGTCGCGCCGCAGTACCAGAAGGGCACACGGCCACCGACCGGCTTCGGTTCGATTGTGACGTCGTTGAACGTGAAGTTGTCGTCGGCGTAGTCGACGTCGTTCTCGGTGAATACCCGCCGCAGGATCTCGGCGTTGGACCGCACCAGCTCGACCCGGTCACGGCCACCCCACTCGATGGCCTCGAACTCGTGATCGAACGTGCCCGCACCGAAACCGAGGATGAGCCGGGTCCAACCAGTTGGGTGATCGTCCCCGCCATCAAGGCAGTGACGAGGGGATGGCGGAAGGGAATCAGCGATCCGGTTCCGAGTTCGATGCGCTTGGTGACCGCCCCGATTGCAGTCAGCGTGGTCAGCGCGTCGTAGAAGGTTCGGTTCGGCTTCTCCATCTCGCCGTGTGGCTCGAATACCAGGTGATCGCGTACCCAGACCGAGTCGAAGCCGAGATCCTCGGCCAGCTTCGACCCCTCCAACAGCTTCTCCTTGTCGGCGTGCTCGCCGAAGTGGGGCAGCAACAATCCGAACTTCATGTGGTAGCTCTCTTCTCTCTCAGGCGACCGTGGTCGCGAGTCGGCCGTATCCGGGCTTACCGAGTACTCGTCCGTCGGCGAACACCTCTTCGCCCCGCACGAACGTTCTGTCGATGGATGTGCTGATCTCGCGCCCGTCGTACGGATTCCAGCCGCAGCGCGACAGCACGCCGTCGTTGGTGATGGTCCAAGGCGAATCCATGTCCGCGACAACCAGATCCGCATCGGCCCCGATCTGGATGGCACCCTTGGTACCCATCAGCCCGAATGCCTCCGCCGGCCGCATTGCGACCAACGACACCACCCGGTCGAGCGTAAGCTTGCCGTTGTTCACCGCGTCCAGAAGAAGCGGGTAGTAGTACTGGATGCCGGGTGTGCCGGTATGGCAGCTCCACATCGTCGTCCAGCCGATCTCCTTCTCCTCCCGGGTGTGCGGAGCGTGATCGCTGGAGCAGATGTCGATGGTGCCGTCGGCCATTCCCTCCCATATCGCATCTCTGCCTTCATCGGGGACCCAGTAGGACAGCGCGTACGGTCCGAGGCGCTCGACGTCATCCCAGGTGGACAGGAATGGGCCCCAATGGTTGACCTCACACGTCACGTCCACGCCGGCAGCCTTCGCGGGCGCACGGCCTCGACGGAGCGGCGGGTCTGCATGTGCGCAATGTGCACCGGACAGCCCGATGCCTCGGCCAGCCTCAGCACAACGTCGATGGCGGTGTCCCAGATCACGCCGGAACGGCTTGCGTACGCGGATGCGTAGCCCTGCGGGGTGTTCTCGCCGCGTGCCAGATACTCACCTTCGATGTAGTCCATCAAGGCTTGGTCATGTGGGTGGATGATGAATCGCTTCCCCGTCGGTGCGATCAGGTCCATCATCTTCAGCAGCGCGCCGTGGTCGTGCATGCCGGTACCCGCCGGATGCGGATAGGTGCGGCCGGTGTCGACGACCATGTAGATCTTGTAGGCCTGGATTCCCATGTCTGCCATCAGCTGGATCTGGTCGTACTTGGTGGGCGCGGGATTGTGGTTGTAGTCGACGATCGAGGTGCGTGAATACCGCTCGAAGACATCGGTCAGGGTCTAGACGTCGTTAGTCGGCGGGTTCAGGTTGGGCATCCCGAAGATGGTGGTGACCCCGCCGACCGCGGCCTGACGCGAGGTGGTCTCGATGTCTTCCTTGTGCTCGAAGCCCGGCTCCCGGGTGTGCACGTGCACATCGACCATCCCCGGCAACACCAGCTTGCCGGTCACGTCGACCGTGCGCTCCGCCGTGACCGGAACGTCGGCGCCGACGAGGCCGACGATCTTGCCCTCGGTCACCAGTACATCGGCGGCGATGCTGCCCGCAGGCGTCACCACCGTTCCGCCGCTCATCTTCAGATCAATGCCCACGCAACCACTCCGATCACTAGGTCCGTCCCACTCGTCACGAGCGCGATGCGTTGCCGCAGAGGCTTGGCGACCTCGATCGATGCGCCGCACGTGCGTCCGTCGAATTTGGGACTTGTACTCTCAGTATCTTAGATACAAAATCCATAATTTAAACCCGAGATGTCCGAAGGAGTCGGTGGACGAGATGGGGCGGCCGGATGGCCCTACCGAACACACGGCCAGAAGCGCCGGTCACGCCCGTCGACCGGCGTCCACGACACCACCGATACCCTGGGTAATCAGTTGCCGGACAAGCGATTTCCAGACTCGAACGCGAACCCGCGGCCTAGGCTGGTGTTGTCTCCTGGTCGCTGGCCACAATGGCCTGCAGCTTGGTCGACACCTTTTCGAGGTGACTGACCAACCACTTCGTCGCGGATTTGACGTCGCGCGCCCGCAGGTGCTTGATGAGTTCGTCGTGACTGTGGTGCTCGTTGACGCGCTGCAGGAGCAGGTATCGACCGACGGCGGCACGAAGGTTGTTCACCTGGGTCAGCGCGCGGGGCCGATTTGCGCGCGCGTACAGCACCTCGTACATCTGGTAGCGCCGTTCGAGCTGCTCGACGCCATCGACGGCGTCTTCCATCTCGCGGACGATCGCTTCGAGCCTGTCCACCAACTCGTCGTCGATCGACGCGATGGCCAGCTTGAGCAGGTACGACTCCAAGAGAATTCGGAGTTCGTAGATCTCCGCGATCTCACTGGGCCGCAGGACGGACACCGTCGCGCCGCGGTAGTGATTGATCTGAACGAGCCCCTCGTTCTCGAGCTGCCGCAGACTCGCACGCACGGGCATCCGGCTGACGCCGAGGGACTCGGCGATGGAATCCAGATTGAGCCGCTGGCCCGGACGGAAGATTCCGTGCGTGATCGCCTCGCGGATGAAGGCCTGCGTCATGTCCTCGACGGTCTTGAAGGTGCCACGAACCGAGTCCGCGATGTGTCCCAGGATCTGAGCGTCCACGTCGGACACTGCGGGCTCAACCGTGCGCGCCATCGACCCCTGGCCTCATTCCTCCGCCACGGCACGATATCGCCGTGGTTGCGGTCCGGTACTTATCAGCTTGCATATTAGATCAAGGATTCCCGAAATTGTGGTAAGCGTTCCATCAGTCCTCTTCGGGTAGGTCGTTCATGAGCCGCCAGACCCGTTCGGGGGTCAAGGGCAACCTGGTTGGCCACCGTCCTATGGCCTGCGCGACCGCCGATGCCACCGCACCACCGATCGGGTTCAATTGCCCCTCGCCGGCGCCCTTCGCCCCGTAGGGTCCGACGCCGTCGCGTCGTTCGGCGATCATCAGGTCGATCCGCCTCGCCAGGTCGCCGGCTCGGGGAACCCGGTAATCGACGACGTTGGCGTTCGCCAACTGTGGGCCGTCGTATACCAACTCCTCGAACAACGCGGCACCCAGTCCCTGCGTTGCAGCGCCGAGGTCCTGCCCCTCGACGGCCTGCGGGTTGATGGCGAAGCCGACGTCGGCACACGTCACCAATTGATCGACGGTGACGTATTCCGTGTCGGGGTCAACCTCGACGGCCACGCCGACCATGCCGGTCTCCCAGAACGGTGGCATTTCCTTGGTCACGCCGTCACGACGAAGCAGACCGACGCCGGTAACTTCTCCCGCGGACCCACCGAACCAGTTGCGCACCACGGCGCCGAAGTCGAGAGCTTGCCCGTCGGGTCCGCGCACCCCGCCAGGGGCGTCGGTGACTTGGTCGGGCGAGCAGTCCCACAGCTCGGCCGCCATCGCGCGCAGCTTCTGCTTGGCGTCATCGCAGGCCCGCTGAAGCGCTAGACCGGTCAGCGTCGTCGTCCGGCTGGCGCCGGTGGTCCGTTCGTAGGCCGTTCCCGCCGTGTCCGACTGGACGACGGACACCTTGCGCATCTCGATGCCGAACTCCTCGGCGGTGATCTGCGCCAGCAGTGACCGGCTCCCCTGGCCCATTTCAGCGGATCCGGACAGCACTATCACCGATCCGTCGGTCTCGACGCGTACCTGCGCAGTGGAGATCGGGTATGCGCCGGCGTCTGAGGCGGTCGCGCCGAAACCCACTCCGTAGTAAGGGATGTCCCGGCGGCCCCGTTCGAGCGATTCCACCACCATCTCGAGGTCGGCAAGCAGGTCCGCGTCGATCCCGCGGTTGCCAGGCAGGATCTCCTCGCCGAAGAGGTTGATCGCGCGGGACGCTTCGTGGCGGTCGTACACGCACCCCTCGACCACCACCATGTGCAATCTGTTCGAACACCCATCGGTAACCGTTGCGCGTACGCAGCCGCTCACGCTCTCGCCGCAGACGATCAGCGTGTCGATTCCCTCTGAAATCAGATGCCCGAGCAATGGTGTCCCGCAGAATCCGCTGGGTGCGGTCTTGCGCAAGACCACCTCCCCCGGCAGCGGCTCGGCCTGTTCGATGAAGTCGAACCTGCGCCGATGACGATCCATCTCGTCGGGGGTACGACCCGACCGAGCGTGTCGACCGCCCAGCCGGGCCCCCCATGCGGGAATGCCGGACTCTTCCTCTGCCAGACCAGTGAGGTGGATGACCGGGATCTTCGCGGCGCGTGCCACCGACAGCAGCTTCGCCACCTCGGTCGCCGCCTTCCACCCGGCCAGCCCGGTACTCGACGGCCAGGTACGGATCGACTCGAGAATCGGTTCCGGCTTGTCTCCCAAGGCCTTCCGATAGTTGTCGATCGACAGCACGGCGGGGCGACGTCCGAATCCCCTGCGCCGGGTGGGCGCGGACGCGGCTAGGTGCGCTTTGTCTTGCTCGGTGAGAGACCGTTCCCACACCCAATCAACGCCCATGGCACTCCTGCGGTGAATTTTGACTTAAGATCCTTGATATTAGATCCAAACTGTAATTTGGGTAGTCGAGTTGGTCAAGAGCTGCGGCGATCCAACGCTGGCCGAGTCGCCGACGCGGTGAGCACCCGACTACCTTCATCCGGTCGGAATTCCACCGAACCGTCCAGCGACGTGGTCAATCAGCCACGGAGAGAGGAGTTTCCGCCTTGACGGACACGGGGATCGGACAGTGAAGTGGCGATCCCGGGACCGACGGGGCGGCCTGCTGCGGTCACTGCGGCACTCCCCGAACCTGCGGATCTATCTCGCCGGGCACTGCGTGAGCGTCATCGGCACGTGGGTGCAGCGCGTCGCGCAGGACTGGCTGGTCCTGCAGATCACCCACAGCGGCGCCGCGCTCGGCCTATCCGTCGCCGCCCAGTTTGCCCCGATGCTCTTCCTGGCGCCCTATGGCGGAGTCCTCGTCGATCGACTGGACCGGCGCCGTACCGTCATGGCGACACAGGCCGCAAGTGGATTGATGGCGGTCGTGCTGGCGGCGATCACCTTGTCCGGGGCCGTGCAGCTGTGGTCCGTTCTCGCCCTGGGCCTCGGACTCGGACTGATCACCGTCCTCGACGTCCCGGCCCGGCAGGCGTTCGTAGCCTCGATGGTCGAGCCTGGCGACTACGCGAACGCCCAAGCACTGACATCGAGCGTCAACAACTCCGGCCGGCTGGTGGGACCCGCCGTTGCCGGCTTGCTGATCGCGAGTGTCGGTGTCGGGTGGGCCTTCGCCGTGAACGCGATGTCCTTCGTCGCGGTTCTGGTGAGCCTGTTCCTGCTGAACGTCGGTCAACTGAAACCATCACCGCGGATTGCACCCAAGAAGGGACAGGTGCGGGAGGGACTTGGCTACCTCTGGGCCACGCCGCAGCTTCGGGCCACCCTCATTCTGGTCGCCGTGGTCGCGATCTTCGGCCAGAACTTTCGCGTGGTGCTGCCGCTCGCGGCCACCGAGCTCTACCATGGCGACGCCTCGACTTACGGCTGGCTCACGTCGGCGATCGGCCTGGGCGCCCTGCTCGGCGCCGTCGTCAGCGCGAGCATTGCGATACCCACTGCCTGGACGTTGCTGTTGACGACCGTGGCGTTCGGTTTGGCGAACGTCGTCTCGGCCTTCAGCCCAGTGCTAGCCGTGGCACTGGTGACGATGGTCTCGATCGGCATCACCAACATCATCTTCAACACGGTCGCCCGGTCGGTGCTGCTGTTGAACAGTGAGCCCGGAATGCACGGCCGCATGATGGCGATCCATGGGCAAGTGTTCCTCGGCTCCACTCCGATCGGCGGCCCGCTAGTCGGTTGGCTGTGCGAGTTATGGGGCGCACGTGCAGGTTTCCTCATCGCCGGCGGAACCGCTCTGCTTGCCTGCGTTTTCCTGCTGAGCATTACCTACCGCACCCGCCATGCGACGCCGACCGGGCCGACCGGGCAACCGATGCCTACCGACCCGCCCTAGCCTCAGACCTTCCGGCGTTCCCGCTCGCTGGCCAACGCCACCTTGACCACGTCGAAGGCCATCGACTGGTTGTAGCCGCGACGAGCCAGCATGCTCACCAACCTGCGCGCCACCTTGACGTCGTCGGTGCCGTCGGTCAGGCGCTCGCGACGCAGCTTGTCGGCGACGAGCTGCTCGGCCCGAACCCGTTCGGCGTCGGCGTCGATGTCGGCCAGAACCGCGGCGATCACCTCATCGTCGACGCCCTTGGTCCGCAGCTCGGAGGCCAAGGCGCGCTTGCCCTTTCCGGCGTTGACGTGCCGGGACCGCACCCACTGCTCGGCGAAGTCCTCGTCGTCGACGAGGCCGACGTCGGCCAGCCGGTCCAGAACCCCGGCACTGACGTCCTCGGGGTAGCCCCGCTTCGTCAGCTGTCCGGCCAGCTCGGCCCGGGTTCGCGCTCGCGCGGTGAGCAGACGCAGGCACAACGCCCGCGCCTGCTCCTCACGGGAAGCCGAATCCGCTTGCGGCGACTCAGAAGTCGACGGGAGCGGGCAGGGGTTCGACATTGCTGGGCTCGTTGGTCAGCACGGCGCCGATGCCGAGCTTCTCCTTGATCTTCTTCTCGATCTCGGCCGCCGTATCGGGGTTCTCGATCAGGAAGTTCCTGGCGTTCTCCTTGCCCTGGCCCAGCTGCTCACCCTCGTAGGTGAACCAGGAGCCGGACTTACGGACGAAGCCGTGCTCGACACCCATGTCGATGAGCGAGCCCTCCTTGGAGATGCCATGGCCATAGAGGATGTCGAACTCGGCCTGCTTGAACGGCGGCGCCATCTTGTTCTTGACGACCTTGCAGCGGGTACGGTTGCCGACCGCGTCCGTGCCGTCCTTGAGCGTCTCGATGCGCCGGACGTCCAGGCGGATGGAGGCGTAGAACTTCAAAGCCTTTCCACCCGTTGTCGTTTCGGGCGATCCGAACATCACTCCGATTTTCTCGCGGAGCTGGTTGATGAAGATCGCGGTGGTGTTCGAGTTGCTCAGCGCACCGGTGATCTTGCGCAGCGCCTGGCTCATCAGGCGGGCCTGCAGACCGACGTGGCTGTCGCCCATCTCGCCCTCGATCTCCGCACGCGGCACCAGGGCGGCGACCGAGTCGATGACCAGGATGTCCAGGGCGCCGGACCGGATCAGCATGTCGGCGATCTCGAGTGCCTGCTCACCGGTGTCGGGCTGGGAGACCAGCAGCGAGTCGGTGTCCACGCCCAGCTTCTTGGCGTAGTCGGGATCCAGTGCGTGCTCGGCGTCGATGAAGGCCGCGATCCCGCCGGCGGCCTGCGCGTTGGCGACCGCGTGCAGTGCGACGGTGGTCTTACCCGAAGACTCCGGGCCGTAGATCTCGACTACCCGGCCGCGCGGCAGTCCGCCGATGCCGAGTGCCACGTCAAGGGCGATCGAGCCGGTCGGGATGACCGAGATCGGCGCACGCACCTCGTCGCCGAGTCGCATCACCGAACCTTTGCCGTGACTCTTCTCGATCTGGGCGAGAGCGAGCTCGAGGGCCTTCTCGCGATCGGGGGCTTGCGCCATTGTGGTGTCTCCGTCCTCGTGGGTGTTCGATCAGTTGGCCGTGACGCTAGCCACGGGGTACGACAAGCTTCGTGTCTACGACAGTAGCGAACGTGTGTTCGATTTCAAGGAGGCGCGCCGGGTGCGCGAGCAGACACAAAATCACCCTCGTGTCGGCGTGTCGAGGCACTTTTGCGTCTGCTCGCCCAGAAGAGGATCCGGGCCTATCGTGGGGTCATCGGAGCCCAGAGCGGGGCGGACATGCACGAGATGGCGTTGACGCAGAGTCTTGTCGAAGCGGTGTGCGAGCACGCTGCCGGTCGCCGCGTGCACAGCGTGAAGTTGGAGGTAGGCGCATTGTGCGCCGTCGTGCCCGATGCCATGACGTTCTGCTTCGAGCTGGCCACCGAGGGCACCGTCGCCGACGGTGCCCGACTGGACGTCGACATCCGCCCCGGTACGGCCCGGTGCCGAAGCTGCGACAAGCACTTCGAGCTGACCGACCCGATTCTGTTGTGTCCCTGCGGCAGTGCCGATGTCGAGGTACTGGCCGGCCGGGATCTGAAGATCCTCTCGATGGAAGTGAGCTGATCATGTGCGCGACCTGCG
>NZ_JAVRPS010000328.1:0-21969 GCF_032162105.1 Mycobacterium sp.
CAAGGTCCACACCATCGACTTTCACGGCAAGTACTTCAAATCCCGCGGCCCGCTGAATACCGTGCCCTCCCCGCAGCATCGGCCGACCTTTCTGCAGGCCGGTGCCTCCCCGAAGGGCCGGCAGTTCGCCGCGGGTGCGGCCGACGCGATCATCGCGGTCGGCACCGGGGTCGAGGGCATGAAGGAGTACCGCGACGACGTCCGCGCCAGGGCCAAGGCGGCGGGGCGCAACCCCGACGACATCAAGTTGTTCTTCGTCGTCTCCCCGACGATCGCCGCCACCGAGGCCGAGGCGCGCGCGAAGGTGGCCCGGTTCGCCGCCGCCCCGAACTTCGAAGAGAAGGCCCTGGTCGGCATCTCGTCGAACACCGAGATCGACTTCAAGCAGTTCGATCTCGACGAGCCGCTGCCGGCGGACTTGACCACCAACGGCGAACGCGGCTCGCTGGAGCACTTCATGCGCGGTAACGGCGCCCCCGGACCCAAGACACTGCGCCAGCTCACCCACGAGCGGACCACTCGCGGCCTGGAGCTGGTCGGCACCGCCGACCAGGTCGCCGAGAAGATGGGCGAGGCCATGGAGGCGATCGGTGGCGACGGCTTCCTGATCAGCAGGGGCGGGCGCGACCTTTCCCGCGAGTACATCACCGAGGTCTGCGACGGTCTGGTGCCCGCACTGCAGCGGCGCGGCCTGATGCGCACCGAGTACACCAAACCCACTCTGCGCGAAACCCTCCGCGAGTTCTAACCCCCACACCACAAAGAGATCTAGGAGATATCGACATGACCAAGAAGTTTCACCTCGGCTGGTTCATGAACTTCATCCCGCCGGAGTGGGACACCGACGACGCGTCGCCGGACGCAAGAGAGTGGCCGAACGGGCGGTTCTACGTCGACATGGCGCGCAGCATGGAGCGGGCCTGCATGGATCTGATCATGATCGAGGACACCGTGATGGTGGCCGACGCGTACGGCGGCACCATGGAGGGAGCGATGAAGCACTCGGCCTTCGCGCCCAAACAGGATCCGATCCCGCTAGCCGTCCAGATCGCGGTCAACACCACGAATCTGGGTGTGGTCGCGACGATGTCGACGAGCTTCTACCCGCCGTACCTGCTGGCGCGGCTGAGTTCGACTGTCGACTCGATCGCACGCGGCCGGTTCGGCTGGAACATCGTGTCCTCGGCCGAAGACCGGGCCGCACAGAACTTCGGTCTGGACGGGCTGCCCGAACACGACGAGCGCTACAACGTGGCCGAGGAGTACTTCGACGTGGTCAACCAACTGTGGGACTCCTGGGAGGCCGACGCGGTGGTGATGGATCGGGAGACTCATACCTTCGCGGACTTCAACAAGGTCCACACCATCGACTTTCACGGCAAGTACTTCAAGTCGCGCGGTCCGCTGAATACCGTGCCCTCGCCGCAGCATCGGCCCACCTTCCTGCAGGCCGGTGCCTCCCCGAAGGGTAGGCAATTCGCCGCCGGTGCGGCCGACGCGATCATCGCCGTCGGCACCGGGATCGAGGGCATGAAGGAGTACCGCGACGACATTCGCACCCGTGCCAAGGCCGCAGGCCGCAACCCCGACGACGTCAAGCTGCTCTTCGTCGTCTCCCCGACCATCGCCGCCACCGAACAAGAGGCCCGCGCGGAGGTCGAGCGGCTGCTCAGTCATCCCTCCTACGTGGAGAAGTCGCTGGTCAGCATCTCGTCGAACACCGAGATCGACTTCAAGCAGTTCGACCTCGACCAACCGCTGCCTGCCGATCTGACCACCAACGGCGAACGTGGATCGCTGGAGTACTTCATGCGCGGCGACGGCAGCCCCGGCCCAAAGACGTTGCGCCAGCTTGTCATGCATCGGGCCAAGCGCGGCTTGGAGCTCGTCGGCACCCCCGACCAGGTCGCCAAGAAGATGGGCGAGGCCATGGAGGAGGTCGGTGGCGACGGCTTCCTGATCGCCAAGCCTGGCTGGGACCTGTCGCGCAAGTACATCGAATCGATCTGCGACGGCCTCGTCCCGGCATTGCAGCGGCACGGTCTGACTCGCACCGAATACACCAAACCCACTCTGCGCGAGACACTCCGCGAGTTCTGATGAGCACCCCCACTGCCTCTCCTCCTCGCGTCCGGGCCCATCAGTAGGCCCCGACCCTGGAGCCATTCGGCCACCATGGTCCTTGTCGGCTTCGTCATGGCCATGACGGCGCCGATCGAACTGCTCTACGCCATCAAACTGGGCCTGTCCACCGCCCAGGTGACGGTCTTCATCATGGTCTCGGCGCTGGGCGCCATCGTCGTCGACGTACTCGGCACCCGCGTCATCACCCGCATCGACGCGCGGGCGACGATCGCGATCGGGCTCGTGTTGTTCGCGGCCAGCGAGGGGTGCTACGCCATATCCCAAGGTGCGACTGGCCTGTTCGCCTCGCGTCTCCTCCAGGGGGTAGCGGGCGCGGCGATCGCGGGCGCGGCGCTGCAGGTCTCGGTCCGGCTGCACAGCAGCCGTCCCCACCACGTGCTGGGTTCCAACCAGGGACTCCAACTGCTCGGCGCGGCGTTCGGCGCACCCACCGGCGGCATCGTGGCCGGCCTGCTGGCCGGACTGGACGGCTACCGACTCAGCTTCCTGGTGTGCGCAGGGCTCGGTGTGGTGGTCGCCGTCGTGGCGGTCCTGCTGTTACCCGGGCTGCCGCCCCCGCCCGACAGCGGCAGGCCCCAGATCGGGCTGCCCGACTTCGCCGTCCCTCCGCTGTTGCGCCTTGCGCTCTCGCTGGGCCTGTTCGGCAACTACCTGCGTAGCGGCATCGAGAACACCGCACTGCCCCTGGTCGGCAACGCCTACGGCCTGTCGGCTGCCAACATCGGCTTCGCGCTCGGGCTCCTGTCCGCGGTCGAGATCGGCGTGTTGGCACTCTCCGGCCGACTGTTCGACAGGATTCCGCCGGCCCGCTGCCTGGCTGTCGCGCTCATGCTCGGCATCGGTGCGGTGGTGGTGCTGGCCACCGTCCAGGACCTGCGGGGGTTCTTGGTGGCGGCTGCCCTTTTCGGCGTCGTCGACGGCGTCGCCCTTTCGGCCCCGCCCGTCCTGATCGTGGCGCTCAGCCCGAACGCGTCGACCGGGGTGGCAACCTATCGCATCGCGTGCGGCGTTGGCTCCTTCCTTGGGTCGGGCAGCGTCAACCTGCTCATCGCCGTGCTCGGGGCGGCCGGGGGCCTGGCGGTGGTGTCGGGAGTCCTCGCGGTCGGCGTCGTACTCGCCCGCAGCACCGGCCGGCGCATCGCGCCGGGGTTCCCCGCGCCTGGCTGACTCGGCCAGCAACCCGTGCAGTTGACGCCCGGCCGAAACTTCAAGGCCCGGCGCGCAATCGCCCGGCAACGTGGACGATCTGCTGGCGATACCGGTTGCGTGTGGACTCATTACCACAGGCGTCCGACAAGTTCCGCAGGCAGGAGAAGTCATGGCAATCGCACAACCGTACGTTCCGGTCCCCCTGGTTCGGGTTCCCTCCCGGAGCAACGTCGCCCTCGCGCTCAACCAGTACTTCCGTGGCACGTCCGTCTCGAGCTGGATCGCCTTCGGCGCGCTCGCGGCGATGTTCCTGGTCGCGATCTTCGCGCACGTTCTCGCCCCCTTCGACCCGCTAGTGCCCGCTGGGAAGCCGATGACCGCGCCCAGCGCCGCGAACTGGCTCGGCACCGATACCGTCGGCCGCGACCTGCTGTCCCGGGTACTCGTCGGCATGGCCACCAGCTGGTGGGGCGCGCTGGGTGTAGTCGCCTCCGGCGTGGTCATCGGGGGTGTCATCGGCCTCATCGCCGGCGCCTGCGGGGGGATCGTCGACAGCATGCTGATGCGGATCACCGACGTGTTCCTGTCGCTGCCAGGCCCGATCCTGGCGATCGCGGTGGTGGCCGCGCTGGGTCCGTCCTACATCCACACGCTCATCGGGGTCTCGATCGTGTGGTGGCCGCTGTACACCCGGATCGTCCGGGCCGAGGTGCGCAAGCTGCGCGCCTCACCGCACATGGACGCGGCCCGGATCGCCGGCGCCGGCTGGTGGCGCCAACTCACCCGCCACCTGTTGCCGGGTGCCGTCCCCGTCACCATCATCACCGCCAGCCTCGACATCGCCGCGCTGGTCCTGCTGCTGTCGGGCCTCTCCTTCCTGGGCCTGGGCGCACCGCAGCCGGCGCCCGAGCTGGGCGCGATGAGCGCGCAGGGCATGACCCACATCTTCAGCGCGTGGTGGATCCCGATCTTCCCCGCCGTCGCAGTCGGGGTCATCGCGATCGTCAGCAACTTCGCCGGCGACGCGCTACGCGACCGCATCCGCGACCGCTGACCGAGGAGACACCGCGATGCTTCTCACGCTCACCCGGCGGTTCCTCGGCGCCATCCCCGTGCTACTCGCGCTCGTTGCGGTCGTCTTCACGCTGCAGAAGATTGCCCCTGTCGACCCGGTCGTGGCGCTGATCGGCGACAAGGCGCCCCCGGAGGTCTACGAAGCCGCTCGTGAGAAACTCGGCCTCAACGACCCGATACCGGTGCAGCTTCTTTCTTACCTCGGCAAGGCGGTGCAGGGCGACCTCGGCATCTCCACGGTGACGCGGACGCCGGTAGCGCACGACATCCTCGAATTCCTCCCGGTGACACTGGAACTGGTCTTCGTCGCAGGCATCCTGATCGCGGTGATCGGCTTCTTCCTCGGATTGTCGACCGCCCAGGGGTGGCGCGGATCGGGAGTGCTGCGGGTGGTGATGATCTCCGGTGCGTCGGTGCCCGTGTTCCTGGCCTGCCTCCTTGCCATGCTCGTGTTCTACCGCTGGCTCGGCATCCTGCCTGCCACTGGGCAGACCTATGCGTACGACGCCCCCAGCGGCCCAACACATTTCCTACTCATCGACAGCCTGCTGGCGGGCCGGCCCGCGCTGTTCATGGACGCACTGGCACACCTCATCCTGCCGGCCCTGTGCGTCGCCATCACACCTGCGGTCGCCGTCGGCAGGGTGCTTCGCAGCAGTCTGGAGGGAACGATGCGGGCCGAATACACCCGCACCGCCCGCGCCAAAGGCCTAGGCGAGAAACGCATCTTGATCCAACACGCGCTGCGCAATGCCGTCGGCCCGGTGTTCGCACTGCTGGGTCTGCAGCTGGCCGGCCTGATCGGCAACAGCATCGTCGTCGAGATGATCTTCGCCAGGCCCGGCATCGGCCTGTTCATCTCCCAAGCGATCTCCAAGGGCGACTTCAACACCATCGCCGGCGTCACCCTGATCATCGGCGTCCTCTACGTGCTGGCCAACATCGTCGTCGATGTGATGCAAGCCGCCGCGGACCCCCGCGTCGCCGTCTGACCCAACACTAGTAGCGCAATCCGCGCGCAACGGCGGGGTTTCCGGCTGGACTCGCGGGACCGGTGCGATGGGGTCATGACAACTCCATTCGACATGCGGGAAGCAGAAGCCGTTGAGCCCCAACCGGATCTACCGGTCGAGTCGGAGCACCACGAGAGCCACGACCGCGGCACGCTGCGCCTGCTAGCGCCCGTGCTGAGGCGGCGCAACCGACTGGGGATCTGGGCGGGGGTGGCGCTCGCCGTCGTCGCGATGGGGCTGCTCGGCCTGATCCCGTACATCCAGGCGGTCATCCTCGACGACGCGATCGTCGCGCACGAGCGCTCCCTCCCGCTGTGGCTGGGCATCCTCGTTGGCGTTGGCCTGGCCAGCTTCGTCTTCAACTACCTGCGCCGCTCCGTCGGCGGGCGGGCCGCGGTCCGCGTCCAGCGCGACCTGCAGGTCAGGGTCCACCACCATCTGCAGTACCTGGACGCGGACCGCCGCGACGAGATGCGCTCTGGCGACATCATGTCCAGGGCGTCGGTCGACCTGACGCTGATCCAGATGTTCCTGCAGCAGCTCGGGGTCGCGTACGGCAACATCACTCTGCTGGTCGTCTCTCTGGTCGTCATGGTGGTGCTGTCCCCGCTGCTCGCGCTGATCATGGTGGTGTCGGTCCCGATCTTCCTGTTCATCGCAATGCGGTTCAGGAGCAAGTCATTTCCGGCCAGCTGGATGGACCAACGCTTCCAGGGCAGCGTCGCCGGTGTCGTCGAGGAGGCGGTCTCGGGCGTCCGCGTCGTCAAGGCGTTCGGTCAGGAGGGCCAGGAACAAGACGCGCTGCACGGCGAAGCGGGCAAGCTCTTTCAGTCCCGGCTGCGTACCGCTCGAGTCACCGCGGTGTATGCCGCCGCTTTGGACGCCATCCCTGGACTCACCCAACTCGCGGCGCTCGCACTCGGGGGCTGGCTGGTCATGAACGGTCAGGTATCCGTTGGAGTGTTCCTGGCGTTCGCCAGTTACATTCTCCAGCTCGTCGCCCCGGTGCGCTTCCTGTCCGGGCTCATGGCCACCAGCCAGCAGGCGCGTGCGGGTGCGCAACGGATCGTGGAGCTGTTGTCGGTCCAGGCGAGTGTCCAGGAACCGCACGAACCCGTCGTCCTCACCGAGCCGGTCGGCCTGGTGGAATTCGACCACGTCGACTTCGCCTATCCGCGTGGCGAGCCGGTCCTGCACGACATCTGCCTACGCATCGAGCCGGGAGAGCGGGTCGCCATCGTCGGCGCCTCCGGCTCCGGGAAATCGACACTGGCACATCTGATTGCGCGTTTCCGCGACGCCACCTCCGGAGCCGTCAGGCTCGACGACCGCGATGTCCGCGCCTACAGCCTGACCTCGCTGCGCGCTTCGGTCGGCATGGTCTTCGAAGAGGGCTTCCTCTTCTCGACGACGATCAGGGACAACATCGCCTTCGGCCGCCCCGATGCCAGTGACGACGAGGTGGAGCACGCGGCCGTGGCCGCGCACGCGCACGGCTTCGTCGCCGGACTGCCCGAGGGCTACGACACGCTGGTCGGAGAACGCGGCTTCACCCTGTCCGGTGGTCAGCGACAGCGGCTGGCGCTCGCCCGCGCGGCGCTGACCAACCCGACGGTCCTCATCCTCGACGACGCGACATCGGCCATCGACGCCCGCACCGAACAGGCCATCCACCGCTCACTGGAGGAGGTGCTCGCCAGGCGAACGACAGTGCTTATCGCACACCGGCACTCGACCCTGATGCTGGCGGATCGGGTCATCGTGCTTGACCACGGCCGGATCGTGGACAGTGGCACTACCGAGGAGCTGCTAGCTCACTCCCAGCTGTTCCGCGAGCTGCTGACCGGGCCCGACGCCGAGTCCGCTGATTCGACGCCGCCCGAGGCGCCGGCGATCCGCCTCGATCCAGCGGCATGGCCCGAGGGCGTCTCGCGGCTGGGCGCACCGAAGATGAGCAGTTACACCAGCGAGGCCGCCACCCGGGCGGCCTCGGGATCGCATGGGCCCGGGGTCAGCGCCGACACCTCGACGCTGGCCGGGCTGGCGAGCGTCTCCCCCAAGCTGCTGGCCGCGGTCGAGGCACTGCCGCCACTGCGCGACGACCCGAACATCGATCTGGCACAAGCGATGACGCCCACCCGTGACCTCACCATGGCCAGCGTGTTCCGGCCATTCCGCAGGCCGCTCCTGCTGGCCGGCGTGCTGGTGGTGGCCGACGTGGTGTTGTGGATCTCAGCGCCGGTGCTGATCCGGTACGGGATCGACCACGGCGTCATGAAGCGCTCCCAACAGGCCCTTGGCGCCGTATGCCTGGTGCTGCTGGCGGTTCAGGCGCTGATCTGGATCAACACCAGAGTGATGGTGGTCTACACCCAGCGAACCGCGGAGCGGATGCTGTTCGGTCTGCGCGTGCGCACCTTCGCCCATCTGCAACGGCTCTCGCTGAACTACTACGAGCAGCACATGGCGGGCAAGATCATGACCAGGATGACCTCCGACGTGGAGGCCTTCGCGCAGCTGCTCCAGCAGGGCCTGCTGACGGCGATGGTGAGCCTGCTCTCCTGCGCCGGGATTGCGGTGGCGCTGGCGATCTTCGACCCGCTGCTGGCCTTGGCGACCGCGGCGGTGCTGCCGTTCCTGATCGCCTCGACGCTGTGGTTCCGACATGAATCGGGGCGGACCTATCTCCTTGCCCGCGAACGGATCTCGGTGCTCTACGCCAACATGCAGGAAAGCCTGGCCGGGGTGGCGGTGAGCCAGGCCTACTGCCAGCAACCGGCCAATGAGGAGCGGTTCGCGGTCCTTGCCGACGCATACTGCGCGGCACGGGTGCGCTCGGCCGAGTTGATGGCGCGGTTCTTTCCCTTCCTGATGTTGCTCAGTACCGTCGCGAAGGCGATTGCGATCGCAGTCGCGGCGCCCCGCCTGGTCGCGGGCGACCTCAGCTACGGCGTGCTCATCGCCTTCCTGCTGTACCTGGACCAGTTCTTCACGCCGATTCAGCAGCTGTCGTTCGTGTTCGACCAGTGGCTGCAGGCTCGCGTTGCGCTGATCCAGCTACGCGAGTTGTTGCAGACGCCGAGCGGTACGCCTGCGGCGGAGACCGGCGCCCGGCCGGACCGGTTGGCGGGCCGGATCCAGCTCGACCACGTCACGTTCGCCTACGCGAGCACCGGGCTGGTCGCGATGGACGACGTGACCCTCGACATCCCGCCGGGGCAGACCGTCGCACTCGTCGGCACCACGGGGGCAGGCAAGTCGACGCTGGTCAAGTTGATTGCGCGGTTCTACGACACCACCTCCGGCACCGTGCTGATCGACGGGCTGCCCATCAAGGAGCTCGACATGGTGGCGTACCGCCGCCAGCTGGGCTACGTCCCCCAGGAGCCGTTCCTGTTCTCCGGGACGATCCGCTCCAACATCGCCTACGGCAATCCGGACGCGCCCGACCTGCTGGTCGAACGGGCGGCCCGCGCGGTCGGAGCGCACGCGTTCATCGCCGGGCTGCCCCACGGCTACCACACCCCGGTCAGTGAGCAGGGCAGATCACTGTCGGCCGGGCAGCGCCAACTGCTCGGGCTCGCCCGCGCCCTCCTGGTCGACCCGCGCATCCTGCTACTGGACGAGGCCACCGCCAACCTGGACCTGGCCACCGAGGCGCAGGTCCAGCGCGCCATGGGACAGGTGTCGCAGGGCCGCACGACGATCGTCATCGCTCACCGGCTGCAGACCGCCCGCACCGCAGAACGGGTGTTGGTCGTAGACAACGGGCTGATCGTCGAGGACGGCTCCCACGACGAACTGCTCGCGTTGGGCGGCCGCTACGCCGGGCTCTGGTCCGCCAACGGCCAGCTCGCGGGAGTCAGGCCGAGCGCGAGGCACTCGCAGTGAAGGCGATCCGGTCGCTGCGCATCCTGAACTGCGACAGCGCGCGCGGCTGCCCGCTCTCGTCCTCGAGGATGTCCTCAAGGAAGATCATCGGCGCGCCGAGTTCGACGCCGACCAGGGCTGCGGACTGCTCGTCGGCCGCGGTCGCACCGATCGTGGCGCGGCTGCCGGTGATCTTGATGTCGAGCTGCTTCTCCAGGAAGAGGATGGGATCCGGCTCGTCGACCTCCAGGTTGCAGCACTGATCTGGGTGCAGCGCGATGTAGCTGACCGAGATGCCCAGCGGCTGATTGTCCTGCAGCAGTAGCGATTCGATCATGAGCACCGTCCAGCCGGGTGGGAGTAGCAGCCGTTCGCGCACCATGCGGAGGCCGCCAAGGGTCCGATACTCGAGCGTCTTGAGCTCGGTGCGGATGCTGGAGTCGCCGCCGAACTCCCTGACGGGCGAGATCTGGTTGATGCGCAGCATCAGCGACCCCGCCGAGCGAGTGCCGCGCTTCGGGCTGCGGGTAACCAGGCCGTCCTTGGCGAGCTGCTGCAGCACCGCACGGACGGTGTTGCGGCTCGCCGAGAGCGCGTCGATGAGCTCGCCCTCGACCAGGGACTGATCGGCGTGCCCGTTCTGCAGGGTCGACCGCAGCAGGTCGTAGGTCCGTCGCAGCGAGTTGTTGAGGCGGTCCGGTGTCTGCCGGTTCCGCTGGTAGAGCGTCTCGGGCCGCACGGGTCCGGTCGGTAGGGGCCTCACTGCACACCGCCGCCGTTCCAGAGCTCGCGTAGGCCGAACTTCATGAAGGACCTCCTGTTCAGGTGGTTGCAGAGATGCGATGTGTCCAGATAACAAACGGTGTGTTTCCACCGCTCGCCGCTACGGAGTCGGGAGCTTTACGCGGGCGCGATCGGCTGGTGATCGAGGACACACACGGTGGCACGGCGCAATCGAGTCGTTCGGCATCCGACACGCGTCGATGACCCGCGGCGGATCTGATGGACCCACAACGACTGGACGGTGGCGAGGCGACGGCACCGATGGCGCGAGGAGACCCATACGTGGAACGCGACCGGCGCATGCACCTGGCCTGGTTTCTCGGCAACGGGTTCGGAGTCCACGACTGGAAGAGCCAATGGCGTGGCACGGCCGCAACGGACTGGATGAACGGCGAGTTCCACGTGGACTTCATCCACGCGCTCGAACGTGCTTGCTTCGACTACCTGATCATCGAGGACTCTGCCTACGTACCCGACGGCTACGAGGAGTCGACGCGGTACTACCTCCAGAACGCCAGGGCGGTTCCCAAGCATGACCCGGCGGTGCTGGCCACCGTCATGCTCACCGCCACCCGGCGTATCGGCGTGGTGCCAACCCTTGCGGTTACCGAGTACCAGCCCTACCTGTTGGCCAGACTTCTTGCGACGCTGGACAATCTGTCCGGCGGCCGAGCCGGGTGGAACATCGTCACCGGCAGCTCGGATCGGGCGGCCCAGAACTACGGCAAGCAGGCCCAGCCGGCGCACGACCTGCGCTACGAAATCGCCCAGGAGATGACCGATGCCGTCTGCGCGCTGTGGTCATCGTGGGACGCCGATGCCGTTGTCACCGACCTCGAAGCCGAGATCTTCGCCGACCACAGCAAGGTGCGCCCCGTGGACTTCAACGGTCGGTTCTTCCAGACCCGCGGGCCGCTGAACACCACGCCGCCGCCCCAGGGCAGGCCCGCGCTGATCCAGGCCGGGGGATCGACCGCGGGCCGCGACTTCGCGGCCCGCAATGCCGACAGCATCATCGCGGCGGCGACATCCGTTGAGGAGATGAAGGAGTACCGCGACGACGTCCGCGGCCGCGCCGAGGCGGCGGGGCGCAATCCCGACGACGTGAAGGTGCTGTTCCTGTGCACGCCCTACCTGGGCGAGACCCGCGCTGAGGCGGTGGACCGCAAGAAGCGGCACGACGACGAGATGTGGGAGAACCCCGAGGCCGGGTTGGCCGGCCTTGGCTTCATCACCGACATCGACTTCTCACCGTATGACGTCGACACACCGTTGCGGGATCTGGCCGCCACGTTCGCGACCAACGGCCACCAAAGTTCGCTGGCAGCCCGTCTGGGTGATCCACGGCGCACCCTTCGAGAAGTGGCGGCGCAGGCACACGCCGTCGAGCCCGTCGGCACACCGGCAGAGGTGGCCGACGAGCTGGGCAAGATGGTGGCCGAGGTCGGCGGCGACGGGTTGCTCTTCGTGGCCGGACCGCTCAACCGGCGGGTGGTCGCCGAGATCGCCGACGGCCTGGTGCCCGAGCTGCAGGTGCGTGGACTGGCGCGTACCTGCTATGACTCACCGCACCTGCGCGGGAACCTGACGAGCTTCTGAACGGGCCCGAACGCGCAGACCTCAGGCGGAGCGACGCGCCGTGGCGGAGAAGGCAACTCGGTCGCCGCGCAGCCGGAGCTGGGACAGCGCCCGCGGCTGCCCATCCTCGTCCTCGATGACGTCCTCGAGCCAGATCAGGGGAGCACCGGACTCGATACCGAGAAGCTCGGCGGACTGCTCGTCGGCGACGACCGCGCTGACGGTGGTGCGGCTGACGCCGATGCGAATCCCGAGTTGCCGCTCGAGGACCAGGATGACGTCTGGGTCCTCGATGTCGAAGTCTGGCGACTGGTCCTCGCCGAGGGCGATGTAGCTGACCGAAAGCCCCAGTGGGAGACCATTTTCCAGTACGAGGCTCTCTATCATCAGGACCGTCCACCCGACGGGCAGGCGTAGCCGGTCGCGTACCATCGGCGGGCAGCCCAGCGGTCGGCATTCCAGAGTGCGCGCCTCGACGGTGGTGGACGGCTCGCTGCCGAATTGAGCGACCGGACTGAGCTGGTCGATGCGCAGCAGCAGCGCACCCGTGGCTCGGGTGCCATTCTTCGGCTCCCGGGTGACGAGCCCCTCGCGGGCGAGCTGCTGCAGGACGGCCCGGACGGTGCTGCGGCTGGCCGACAGCGCGTCGGTGAGCTCACCCTCGACGAGGAGCACGCTCCTGCCCATGGTGACGAGGGTCGAGCGGAGCAGGTCGTACGTCCGTCGCGTCGAGTTGTTCAGCCGGTCCGGGCTTGGCCGCTGCCGTTGATAGATAACTTCCGGACGGTCGGGTCCGGTGGGTGGGAGCCGCGCTTGGCACGCTCCGTACAGTGCTCGCTCACGTGCTGACATGGCCCAGCGCTCCTTCAAGACGGTGTCGAGCCCCAGGCTCCATGGGACCAGTCGATTGTTAACGGTTGTGGGCGTAGTTGATTCGTCCAAGTTACGCAGCCGCCAAACGCCGCCCTACGAAGTGAGCCAGGCCTGCGCTGCCCAGCAGTGCGACCGCGATCACAGCGAAGACTTCCGGGATCCCGATCTCGGTGCCGAGGACCGCGCAGCCAACCGACCCACCCAGGATTCCGATACCGGCCGAGATGCGGAACTTCGCCAGGCCGGCGGAGGACTCCCCTACCTGGGAAACCACCAGCACCGGCAGGCTGGCGGTGGCCCCGGCCAGGCTGACACCGAAAAGTGCGGACGCCACCAGGTAGGTCGTCGCGCCTGGCATAACGGCGAGCAGGGTCGCGCACAACGTCCCCAACACGAGCGAGGCGGTGAGCATGGCGACCACCCCGACGTACCGGATGAGCTGGTAAGCCACCAGCAGGACGACGATTTCCACACCGGACATCAGCGCGATGGCCGCGGTGATCGTGATCGTCGAGTACTCCCTGGCGGCGCCTGCCAGCGGTAGGGCGGTGAAAAGGACACCGCCGCGGAGGAAGTCGCCGCTCATCGCCAGCACCAGAGCGGCGCCGCCCCCGGGTGTCTTGTCGAAGCGCGGCAGGCCGAGCCGCGGGCGCGGCATTCCTGGCGGCGCGGCCAGGCTCGGCAGTACGGCGGCCAAGGCGGCGGCGACTAGCAGCGCCAGCAGGCCGGTGGCGACCAACGCGAGCTGGTAGCCCGCCCGGCCATCGACGATCCCCGCGACGAGCAGGCCGCCGGGAGCGCCGACGGCGCCCCCGAAGAGGAACGCGGCGTTGAACCGGCCCAACGACCGGGCGACATCGGTGGAAAGCGCAGTGCCCGGACGGATCCGCACCGCGGCCTGCAACCCGGCGCCGAGCACCACCCCGCTGCCGAAGCCCTGCAGTACCCGCGACGCCATCAGCAGGGTGCCGCCGGGAGCCAGGCCCATGCCGATGCACGCCGCTCCGAACAGAAACAGTCCGACGGTGAGTGCGGCCCGCGCGTCAAGGCCAGGGACGAACCTGGTGCCGAACAGGTCGACGACGATCACGCCGGCCGACGCGCTCAGCATGAAGATGCCGATATAGGCGCTGCTGTGCGAGAACTCTCGGACGAAGAGCACTTCCAGGGGAGCGGTCAAGCTCATCGTAACGCCGCTGGCTGCCATCAACGGCAGGAACCATCGCGCCTCGGGGATGCGCCGCCGGACGGAGCCGCGCATCAGCCGGACGTCGACGTGACCAGGGTGTGCCGGGTGGGGGTGATCGGCAGGGGCACTGTCTCGGCGACCTCGAGCCCGTACGCCTCAAGCCCGATCCGCTTGACCGGATTGTTCGTGAGCAGCCGCATACGCCGCACGCCCAGTTCGCCGAGGATCTGCGCACCGACGCCGTAGTCACGCGCGTCGACCGTGTCCACTCCGGCGTCCTGCGGGTGACCCGCGTGCAGCTCCTGCAAGAGCCCGATGCCGCGGCGCTCACGCCCGCGCAGGTAGAGCACGACGCCGCGGCCCTCTTGGGCGACCATCTCAAGGGCACGCTGCAGGTTGTGGCCGCAGTCACAGCGCCCAGAATCGAAGACGTTGCCCGTCAGGCACTCGGTCTGCACCCTGACGAGTGTCGGTGAAAGATCCGGTCCCGCAACATCGCCCATCACCAGGGCGATGTGCTCACGGCCGTCGGGCACGGAGGTGAAGCCGTGGGCCTGGAATTCGCCGTGGTGGGTCGGCAGGCGGCTGGAGGCCTTGGACTCCACCAGGCGTTCGGTGCGGCGTCGGTAGCCGATCAGCTCGGACATCGTCACGATGGTGAGCCCGTGGTTGGACGCGAAACCACGCAGCCGCTCCCCGCGGGCGACCGCCCCGTCGTCGTCGACCACCTCACCGATCACGGCGACGGGCGGCAGCTCGGCCAACCGCGCCAGGTCGACGGCTGCCTCGGTATGGCCGGCGCGGCGCAGCACGCCGCCGTCGACCGCTCGCAGCGGGAACACGTGGCCGGGCCTGCTCAGGTCGCTCGGCTGGGTGTCGGGGTCGGCGAGTAGCGAGATCGTCCTGGCTCGGTCGGCTGCGGAGATTCCACTCGCGATTCCCGTCCTCGCGTTCACCGATACCGAGTAGCCTGCGCCCCTTGGGTTCTCGTTGATGGCGACCATCGGAGGCAGGCGGAGCCGATCGAGATCACCGGCAGGCATTGGGACGCACAGGATGCCACTCGTATGCCGCACCATGAATGCCACCCGTTCCGGTGTGGCATGTGTGGCCGCGAGCACGAGATCACCGTCGTCGTGTGGGTCCTCGGTGTCGACCACGATCACCATGCGGCCAGCACGCAGCGCCGCGACCGCGGCCTCGACCGTCGAGTCCACTGGGGCTGCAAGACGGTTCCCGCCGCCGACGGCACGTCGGCGGAACCCGATAACGGACATATTCAGAACTCGCGCAATGTGTCTCGCAGGTGTGTGTGGGCGTACTCGGTGCGGGCTAATCCCTTGCGCTGCAACGCAGGAATGAGCCCGTCGCAGATCTCGGTGATGTACTGCGTGCTGACCCTCTGAGTGCTGATGAGGAAGCCGTCGCCGCCGACCTCCGCCATGGCCTCGCCCATCTTGTCGGCGACCTGATCTGGCGTGCCGACCAGCTCGATCGAGTCGGACGTCCCGCCGGCGTCGAGTACGAGCTGACGCAGCGTCTTACCGCTGCCCCACTGCGCGAACTTGTCCAGCGAGCCGCGCTCGCCATTGGTCTCGAGCTCGGGCAGCGGCTCGTCGAGATCGAACTGCGAGAAGTCGATGTCGGTGACCGACGAGATGCTGGCCAGTGATTGTTCGAAGAAGGCGGGGTTCTCGGCCGACGCCTTCTTGCGGGCCAGCGCCTCCTCCTCCGTCGTGCCCAGTACTGGGCTCACGACGAACAGCACCTTGATGTCGTCCGGATTGCGGCCCTGCGCGGCGGCCCGCGCCCGGACGTCATCGCGATAGGACTTCATCCCCTCCACGCCGTTGGCGACGGCGATGATGGAGTCCGCGTACTTCGCCGCGAACTGGCGGCCCTTTGGCGATCCCCCGGCCTGTACGAACGTGGGTTGCCCCTGCGGCGAGCGCACCGTGTTCAGCGGGCCCCGGGACTTGAAGTACTTGCCCGCGAAGTGGATTGCGTGAACCTTCTTGAAGTCCGCGTACGTGTTGGTCTCCTGGTCGCGGATCACCGCATCGGGCTCCCACGAGTCCCAAAGCTGGCAGACGAGGTCGACGTACTCGTCGGCGATGTCATAGCGCAGGTCGTGCTCGGTGAGCTTGTCCATGCCGAAGTTCTGCGCCGAGCCATCTTCACCGGAGGTCACGATGTTCCAGCCGAAGCGTCCCTCGGCGATGCTGTCGAGGGTGGAGGCCAGGCGGGCGAGCAGGAACGGCGGATAGAACGTCGTCGACATCGTCGCAACCACGCCCATCTTCGACGTGGCCGCAGCCATGATCGCCGCCAGTGGCGCCGGGTCGTGTTTGGGCGCCATGGTCGCGTACTTCAGATACACCTCGGAGTTGCCGCCGTATGCCTCGGACACCATGAGCGTGTCCTCGATCATGATGTAGTCGAAGCAGGCCTTCTCCATCGCCTGGGCCATCTCGATGTAGAACTTCCCGTTCCACGGCATGCCGTCATTGCCGAACGGCGTGTTCCACTCATTCGTCGTGAAGTTCATGAACCAGCCGAGGTGTAATCGCTTGTCGGCCATCAGAACTCGCGCAGGTGGTCGCGCAGCATCGTGGTGGTGTACTCGGAGCGGACCAGACCGCGCTTCTGCAGCTCGGGCACCAGACCGTCGGTGATCTCGGTGACGTAGCGGCGGTTGAGTCGCATGACCGGACTGGTGATCAGGAAGCCGTCGCCACCGACCTGGTCCATCACCGCCCCCATCTCGTCGGCCACTTCGGCGGGTGTGCCCACGAAGGGGACGTTGCCGGACAGCCCACTGCCGGTGACGATCTCGCGCAGCGTCTTGCCCTTGCCGCGGGCAAGGAAGCTTTCAAGGGCGCCGCGCTCGCCGTTCGTCGTCACGTCCGAAGGCATCGGCTCATCGAGATCGAACTGGGCGAAGTCGATCTCGGTGATGGAGGAGATCTCGGCCAGCATGTACTCGATGTAGAGCGGGTCGGTGAACCACCGCTCCTGCTTGGCCAACGCCTCCTCGTGGGTGTCGGCGACGATCGGGGTGACGAGGTAGAGCAGCTTGCAATGCGCCGGATCGCGACCGTTGGCCTTCATTCGGGCATGGATGTCATCGCGGTAGGCCTTCATCGCCTCGACGCCGTTGGCGGGCGCGACGATCGTGTCGGCGTGCTGCGCGGCCAGTTCACGTCCTGGCGGCGACGCGCCGGCCTGGGCGATCGTCGGGCGGTACTGCGGTGACGGCGCGGTGTTCAGCGGACCCCGGGACTTGAAGTACTTGCCCTCGAAGTCGATGGTGTGGACCTTCTTGTGGTTCGCGTAGGTCCCCGTCATGTAGTCGCGCTCGATGGCGTCGGGTTCCCATGACTCCCACAGCTTGCTGACCAATTCCAGGTACTCGCTGGCTCGCACGTAGCGCTCATCGTGTTCCCAGAGCTTGTCGAGTCCGAAGTTCTGCGCGGAGCGGTCCTCGCCGGAGGTGACGACGTTCCAGCCGAACCGTCCGCGGGCGATGTGGTCGATGGTGCTGCACAGCCGGGCCAGCAGGAACGGCGGGTAGAAGCTGGTCGACATCGTGGGGACGACGCCGAGCCGGGTCGTGGCCGCGGCCATCAGCACCGCCAGCGGAACCGGGTCGTGTTTGGGGTTGACCCCGTGCTTGAGGTCGTGCTCCATGGTGCCGCCGTAAGCCGTCGACACCATCAGCTTGTCCTCGATCAGGACGTAGTCGAACTTGGCGCGCTCGAGATCCTTGGCCATCTCGACGTAGAAGTCGCCGGTGAAGTCCCGCCCGCCGTCGCCCCAATTCCCGTTCCACTCGTCGGCGACGAAATTCAGAAACCACCCCAGGTGGAACATGTCGGTCATGACGTCAAGAGAAGTAGAAGGGCGTTACTCCGATGTGTCGTGGCGGTACCGCCGAGATTGCGCTGGAGATAGCCCGGCTTCTCGCGCACTGCACCAAGTCGCTCCCCAGCCAGCTGACCAGCACGACCGTCCAGCGGTCAGTCGATCGAGGAGTCACTACGAGCACCGTCATTGGGCAACAGCCCTTCGTGAAAGTGCTTTGCAGGTAATGACTCTGAGTCAAGCGGAACGCCTCAGATCGTCCCTGTCGCTGGCCTCAGGTTCCGGTGGAGCTTGAGGTCGCTCTCACCTGGCGGTTCCTGGGCTTGCGTCGCGCGTTCGCCTACCTTTCGCCGCCTATTCGGGGGCGGCCTCCCCGACGACGGCGACGTCCGAGAACGCCTTCGACGGCGGGTACTGCTCGGCGAAACCGCGCGCGATGTCCACGCGACGCATGAAGGCGACGTCAGCAAACTGCTGGGCGTATTCGATGAAGCGAGCCAGTCCATCTGAGCGCGCAGGGTTGCCGCTCATGCGCGGATGGACACCGATCGACATCATCCGCCCGAGGTCGTCGCCGTCGTTGCGCAGTCGATCCAGCGTGGCCTTCGCCGTCATGAAGAAGTCGTCAGGACTGCTATATCCCGTGCCAACGATGTATCGCGCATCGTTGACCACGAGGGAATACGGCACCACCAGGTGTGTCCGGCCGCCGGTGCGCGTCCAGTACGGCAAATCGTCGTTGTAGCAATCGGAGTCGTACTCGAAGCCGCCCTCTTCGACCACCAGTTCGCGTGTGTTGGTGCTCATCTCGCGGCAGTACCAGCCAACGGGTCGGGTCCCGGTGGTCTCCTCGATGGAGACGATCGCGCGTCGAATCGCCTCCCGCTCCTGCTCGCGCGTCATCTCGAAATGATTGCTCCACCGGTACCCGTGACCTGCGGCCTCGTCACCACGGTTGGCTAGCTTGACCGCCACGTCCGGGTTGCGCTCGAGGGCAACCGCGGCGGCGAAGAACGTGACTG
The DNA here is from genome assembly GCF_032162105.1 of Mycobacterium sp. Classification (GTDB taxonomy): domain Bacteria; phylum Actinomycetota; class Actinomycetes; order Mycobacteriales; family Mycobacteriaceae; genus Mycobacterium. Next base: position 18,561 of record NZ_JAVRPS010000328.1, read on the forward strand.
GGATGCCCGCGTCGTCGAAAATCCGGAACAGTCGCCAGATACCGGCCCGCGAGCCGTACTCGTACATCGACTCGATAGCCAGGTCACGTTGACCTTCGAGCTTGAACGGCAGCTCGTAGAGGATGTCATTCTCGCCATCGCCCATTGCGAAGGTTTTCTCGGAGCCCTCCTCGTAATTCACCACGAGCTGGATCGCGACCTTCGCGTCGCCTACCCACCGAATCATCGGGGGGTGCTCGCCGTAGCCGACGATCTCGCGCGGCGGTCCGGCCACATCGGCGTCGTCGTCGCGGCGGAAGAATGAAACGTCCTCGGTCACGGGTTCTCCTCGTGTTGTAGCGGTGCGCCGGCTAAGCAGAGGGCGCCGATGTCCTAGCCCAGTCCGGCGAGATAGCGCGCGCCGTCGGCAGCGATCACTTGCCCACTCACGTGGGCACCTTGCTCGCTGGCCAGGAACTGGTAGACGTACGCGATGTCCTCCGGCTGACCCAACCGTCCCGAGGGCATCTTGGCTGCGACCTCCTGAACCCCGTCGGGGCCGAGTGAGTTGACCGGGTCGTTGGCCTGTGGGGTGTCGATGACGCCAGGTGCGACCGCGTTGGCGGTCACCCCGTCCGGCCCGTACTCGACGGCGAGTGTCCTGATGAGTCCACCCAGTCCCGCCTTCGCGGCGGTGTAGTGCGGAAGCTTCGGCCACGCTTGTACGGTGCCGGCGGCCGAGGAGGTGGCCAGCAACCGCCCGTAGCCCGCCTGGCGCATGTGTGGCAGTGCGGCTCGGAAGCAACGCCACGCGCCGTTGAGGTTGACGTCGATCACGGTCTGCCACGCGTCGTCGTCCAGGTCCGCAAGATCGACCTTGCGGGCGATACCCGCGTTGGCCACCACGATGTCGAGGCGGCCGAACTTCGACACCGCCTGCTCGACGATCGAATCGACGTCCGCTGTGCTACGTACATCCACCTCGACCGAAATGCTCTGGGCGCCTGCCTTCGCCACCGCATCTTCGACGATGCCGATGTCGTGACCATCCGGCGGATACCAGGCCAAGGCCACGTTGGCGCCTGCCTCGGCGAACACCCTTGCGGTTGCCGCGCCGATCCCAGAGGCAGCCCCGGTAACGAGTGCTACCCGGCCAGTGAGTTCAAACATGGATGTCTCGCCTTCCGAAGAACTGGCTCGCTCACAGCATTACGTCTCCGCCATTGGGGCAGAGTGTCTGGCCGACGTAGTAGGAAGAGTCGTCGGAAGCGAGGAAGACGGCGGTGGGCGCCACTTCGTCCACTTCTCCGAAGCGCGCCATCGGCAGCTCGGAGAGCTTGCGGGCGGCCCACTCCTCGCTCTCCTCGGCCATCATTTCCGTAACGATCGGGCCGGGTGCGATCGCGTTGACTCGAACGCCTCTGGTGGCGACCTCCCGAGCCATCGCCTTGGTCATGCCGATGATCCCGGCCTTGCTCGCGCAGTAGTGGACCATGTCCAGCCCACCGATCTGGCCTAGCTGCGAGGCGACGTTGATGATCACGCCGCTCTTGCGCTCCAGCATTCCCGTGATCACGAACCTGCTGCACATGAAGGAGCCGCGCAGGTTCACTCCGACCACCCGGTCGAACTCTTCGATCGAGAGGTCCTCGCATCCGTGCTCGCTGAAGGTCCCGGCGTTGTTGACCAGAATGTCGACCCGGCCGAACTCGGCGACGGCGGTGTCGACCATTGCGCGCACCTGTTGCTCGTCGGCCACGTTGGTGTGCACGAACAGAGCGCGACGGCCGGACTCGGCGATGGAGGCAAGCACCGGCTCGGCCGCTGCCTCGTCCAGCACGTCGGCGATCACCACGTCGGCGCCCTCGGCGGCGAACGCCATCGCGATCTGGCCGCCGATCCCTCGTGCGCCACCGGTGACGATGGCGACCTTGTCGGTGAGTTTCTTGGTCATGGTGTTCTCTGTCAGGGCTTCTCGAGCGCGGGATCCACGTCGGGCAGGCCGTCCGGCGACAGGCTGGGCGACTTCCCCTCTGCGAAGTCGATCTCGTCGGTGGCCATCGTCGCGCCCATCGCGGCAAGCTTCTCGGGCGCCGTTCGCTTGATGTAGTAGTAGACGGCCAGCCCAATCACTAGCCAGACGAGAACGATCTCGCTGACGTGGTTGTACGGGAAGTCTTGGCCAGGCTTCACCGTCGACCACAAGGGATAGAGCAACACGGCGGTGCCGATCACCGGTGCAACCAAGTGCCGCCAGGCGTTGAAATCGGCTTCCCCCCAATAGAATTTGATGAGGCCGACGTTGGCCATCGCGTAGACCAGGATGACACCGATTGTGCCGATCGAGCCGGTGAACCCGTACACGTCGGTGAGGCCAGAGCCCACCCACAGTGACAGCGCGATGCCGACGATGACCGAGAAGCCGACCAGCACGTAGATCGAGATGAACGGCGAACGAAACTTGGGGTGGATTCGCGAGAGCACGGGCGGGAGTACCCGCTCGCTTGCCATCGCGTACATGACCCGAACTGTCGTGTTGAGCACTGCGAGCATGCAGGAGAACAATCCGGCAACCGCGGCAAACTCCACGGGCTGCGTGAGCCATGGGGCGTTCTGCTCGGCCAGGGATGTGAACTGGGCAGGGCTGGCGAGGAAGTTCGTCAGTCCCTCGTCGGTGTTCAGATGGAAGCCGGCCGCCAGACCGTACAGTACGAAGACGAAGAACACGCCGACTCCGATGAGAGCACCTCGGATGGCCAGCGGCACATTGCGTTTGGGGTTGGCGGTCTCCTCACCCAATGTTGCTGCGGCCTCGAATCCGATGTAAGACAAGAGCCCGAAGACGACACCGAGGCCCACCCCGGAAAGACCGTTCGGGCCGGAAGTCGGGTTGAAGTACGAGAGGCTGTTGCCGCTGCCCGCACGGATGATGGCGATGAGCGCCAGCAAGGCGAAGACGAACATCTCCGCTGCGAGCAGGATGAGGTCCAGCCGCACCGATGTCCTGATGCTCCGCACCGACAGGATCATCGCCAGTCCTACCAGGATGATCCCGAGGAGCCACCACGGGACGTCCCAACCGAAGGTCGACTGCAGGTAGGTATGCATGAAGGCACCGTTCGCGGTGAAGAGCCCGATCGTCAACGCGACGAACGCCGCGGCGTAGATCCACCCGGTGAGGAACCCTGCGAGGCTACCGATCGATTTGGTGCAGAACGTGTAGAAGGAGCCCGAGGAAGGAAGCTTCTTCGTGAACTCGATAACGGTGTTGGACACGAACAACGCGGCAACGAACGCCAGCAGGAACGCGACGGGCAGGGCCGCGCCTGCGTTGGCTCCGGCCGCAGGCGCGTTCAGCACGACTGCGAGCACAGGCGCCATCGCGGCAGCTGACAGCGCCACGCAGTTCCGGGTTGTCAGAATGCCCCGT
>NZ_JAVRPS010000329.1:0-2763 GCF_032162105.1 Mycobacterium sp.
CAGCGCGGGTACAAGTGCATCTTCGTCTGCCCGGACAAGGTCTCCGAGGACAAGCAGAACGTGTTGCGCGCGTACGGCGCCGACGTCGTGGTGTGCCCGACCGCGGTCGCCCCCGACAACCCGGACAGCTACTACAGCGTGTCCAACCGGCTGGTCGAAGAGATCGACGGCGCGTGGAAGCCGGACCAGTACTCCAACCCGAACGGGCCTGCGAGCCACTACGAGACGACGGGACCGGAGATCTGGGCCGACACCGACGGCAAGGTCACGCATTTCGTGGCAGGCGTGGGTACCGGCGGGACGATCACCGGTGCAGGCCGCTACCTCAAGGAAGTCTCGGCCGACCGGCCAGGAGGCCCGGTCAAGGTCATCGGCGTCGACCCCGAGGGTTCGGTGTATTCCGGTGGTACGGGGCGGCCCTACCTGGTCGAAGGCGTCGGTGAGGACTTCTGGCCCTCGGCATACGACCCGGCCGTGGCGGACGAGATCATCGCGGTGTCCGACGCGGATTCGTTCGAAATGACCAGACGACTGGCCCGCGAGGAGGCGCTGCTCGTCGGCGGCTCCTGCGGCATGGCCGCGGTGGCCGCGATCGACGTCGCCGAGCGCGCCGGACCCGACGCGCTGGTGGTCGTTCTGCTGCCCGACGGCGGACGTGGTTATCTCTCAAAGGTTTTCAACGACGCGTGGATGTCGTCATACGGCTTCCTGCGCGGCAGGCTCGACGGGTCGATCGAGCAGTCGACGGTCGGAGACGTGTTGCGGCGCAAATCAGGAGCGTTGCCCGACCTGGTCCACACCCATCCGTCGGAGACGGTGCGCGACGCCATCGGCATCCTTCGCGAGTACGGCGTGTCGCAGATGCCCGTGGTCGGTGCGGAGCCTCCGGTGATGGCCGGAGAAGTGGCCGGCAGCGTATCGGAACGTGAACTCCTGTCGGCTGTTTTCGAGGGCCGGGCAAATTTGGCTGATGCCGTTTCGCAGCACATGAGCCCCGCGTTGCCGCTCATCGGCGCGGGAGAACTCGTCTCGACGGCCGCCAAGACGCTGCGCGAATGCGATGCGGTGATGGTGGTCGAAGAGGGCAAACCGGTGGGCGTGCTGACCCGACACGACCTGCTCGGATTCCTGTCGGACGGTAATCCGCGCCGGTAGGCGACCCGTCACTGCAGCTACTGAGCTCAGTGCACCCTTCCCAATTCCGTTAGCTTAGTTAAACATCCCATTTTCGGGGAGCTCCATTGGGAGTGATGAAGATCAGATTATGAGCGTCTTTGTCAGCCTGTTCTCAGGTAGGGTTACACCGCTCGCTCCCAGCTAACTCATCATTGGAAGGCGTTCATGACCGATCAGCCGCCACCTCCCTCCGGGTGGTGTCAGTGTGGTTCGTCATCCGCAGCGTGCCAATCGCTCCGTTCACCGCCCTCCGTGACTAGCTGTCAATGACATTGCATCCCAACAGCTTCGTTCAATGAGTTTCCGAGAAAGGGAATCGTGACCAACCCGCCAACGCCACCTCCACCGCCGCCCGGCGGCAACTACCCGCCTCCGGGTGGTTATCCGCCCCCGCCGGGGGGTGGCTATCCGCCGCCTCCACCGCCGCAGGGACCGGGCGGTGGCTACCCGCCGCCCCCGCCGCCGCAGGGACCGGGCGGTGGCTACCCGCCGCCTCAGGGACCGCCGGGTGGGTATCCGCCGCCCCCGCCGCCTCAGGGACCGCCGGGTGGGTATCCGCCGCCTCCAGGCAATTACCCGCCGCCGCAGGGCGGCTATCCGCCACCTCCACAGGCGGGTTACCCGCCACCAGGTGGTCCCGGCTTCGGCGGAGCGCCGGAGTTGAACATCGGCGAAGCGTTTACCTGGGCGTGGAACAAGTTCAGCAAGAACGCCGTCCCTCTCATCGTCGCGACACTGATTTACGGCGTGATCGTCGGTGTGCTGTACGCGATCGTCTACGGCGTAGCCATGCTCCTGGCGCCCGATCCCGTCACCTATTACGACTCGTACGGCTCGGGGTTCAGCGCTTCGTACAGCGCAGGATTCGGTGCCGCGAGCATCGCGGTGCTGGCACTCGGCGGCTTGGTGTTGTTCGTCGTGATCGGCGCGATCCAATCGGCATATCTCGGAGCCTTGCTGGACATCGCGAACGGTCAGCCGGTAGCGATCGGATCGTTCTTCAAGCCGCGCAACGTCGGCAGCGTCGTCCTCGCCGCCGTGATCGTTGGCGTCTTGACGTCGATCGGTTATGCGCTGTGTGTGCTCCCGGGTCTCGTGGTGGCGATCTTCACGATCTTCACGACCATTCTCATCGTCGAACGGAACCTCGCACCGATCGACGCGATCAAGGCGAGCATCGACATCGTCAAGGCGAATTTCGTGCAGGTCCTCCTCGTCTGGTTGATCTTCGGCGTCATCACGACGGTTGGCTCGTTGCTCTGCGGCATCGGTTTGATCGTCGCCGTGCCGGTGGCGACGCTCTTCTTGGTCTACGCCTACCGCAAGCTCAGTGGCGGACAGGTCGCACCGCTCACCCCGTAGATCGACTGGGTTTCGGAAGAGAGAAAGAAGGAAGACAGTGACCAATCCACCGCCTCCCGGAAACTATCCGCCGCCACCTCCGAGTGGCTTCCCGCCTCCGGGTGGTGGCTACCCACCTCCGCCGCCGCCGCCGGGTGGTGGCTACCCACCTCCACCACCGTCGGCAGGTGGATACGCCCCACCACCGCCCGGTGCGGGACCCGGGGGATCGCCAGATCAGTACAC
>NZ_JAVRPS010000330.1:0-3300 GCF_032162105.1 Mycobacterium sp.
AGTTCTCCACGAGCGCACACATCATCGCGCCGGAGATGTTGGCCACGCCGGGGCCGAGCGTTCCGATGCACAGGCCGGGCTTACCCGTCATCCGCGACGCCGCCTCGGCCATGAATCCCGCACTCAGCTCGTGATGCGGCGCGACCACCGACCACCCGCGAGCGTCGGCCTCGGCGAACATGTGCACGAAGTTCGGGTCTGGGATACCGAACAGGGTATTCACACCCTCGGCCTCGAACAGGTCGAGGATGCGCTTGTAGACCGGCACGGCCATATTCAGAACTCCTTTACTTCGCGAGCTGGGGGTACCGCCCGCTTGCGGGGGAATGCGAAATCGCCCACTGGCAGGCTATTTCGGGCGATTTTGGTGGGGGTACCGCCCGCTGGCGGGGGACTGCTCGTGCCAATTTCGGCGAGCACTTCTGCGGTGTCGGCGCCCAGCTCTGGCGCCGGTCCCGCAACGCGACCCGGTGTCCGAGAGAACCAGGTGGGTACCCCCGGAAAACGCACCGGTCCGTGCGGGGTGTCCACGGTTTCAAACATGCCGACGGCATTGAGATGCGGATCGTCGAACAAGTCACCGGGCGTATTGAGGGGCGCGGCCGGTATCTCGAGTTCGCCGAACAGCGCTAGCCACTCCTGCGTCGTGCGCTGTTTCATCGTCTCGGCCACGAATCCGTACACCGTGTCGATCTGGTGTGCACGCTGCTCCAGCGTCGAATACAGCTCACTGGCCCACGGCGGCTGCACCGCGTTCATGAAAGCGTTCCAGTGCTTGTCGTTGTAAATCAGTGCGGCGATGTGGCCATCACTGGTGCGGTACGGACGCCGGTTGGGCGCCACGGTACGCGGGTACACCGCCGGCCCCAGCGGCGGGTCGAACAGGGCGCCGTTGGCATGTTCGACGAGCATGAACGAGGCCATGGTCTCGAACATGGCGACCTCGACTTCCTGCCCCTCCCCGGTGCGCTCGCGGTGAAACAACGCCATGGTCGTCGCGTACAGCGCGGTCAATCCGGCGACCTTGTCGGCCATGATGGTTCCGACGTAGTCGGCCTCGCCGGTCAGTTGCTGTTGTACCGCGGGCAGGCCGCATTCGGCCTGGATCGTGTCGTCATAGGCGGGCCGGTCACGGCCGGGTCCGCGCCGCCCGTACCCGTAGCAATTGGTGTAGACGATCGCCGGGTTGATCGCGGCGACGTCCTGGTAGCCGAAGCCGAGCTTGGCGATCGCTTTGGCGCGCATCGAGTGGATAAATACATCGGCGGTCTCAACAAGTGCGCGCAGCGCCCGCGTTCCGGCGTCAATTTGCAGGTCCAGCACGATGCCGCGCTTGCCGCGATTGACGTTGACGAACACTCCACTCATGCCCGGCGCCGGACCCACCGAGATGTAGCGGGTGTTATCGCCTTGCGGGGGTTCGACTTTGATCACGTCGGCGCCCATGTCGGCCATGATCTGCGTGCAGTACGGTCCCATCACCATCGCGGTGAGGTCGATCACCCGCACACCGGCCAGCGGTCCCGTCCTCGTCGAGCTAGCCATGGAGTGCGCCTCGATCGCTTGACCGGTCGGCCAGTTCGAAGCTGTAGCGGATGTGCTGGTCATGGCCGTCAGGCACGACCGGAAAAACCAGCGGCGCCTCTACCTTTCGAATCGCATCCAGATGGCTGCTGACCTCCTCGATCGTCCACGACGCCCGGTACACGCCCGGACTCTCCGCGATGACCGCTCGCGCCACCCGACCCGCCAGCGCGATGAACAGTTCACCAGTCACCGAGCAGGACTCGTGCGCCAGCCAACCCACGACGGGCGCAACGAGTTCCGAACCCATTGGTGGATAGGCCGACGTGTCGATGCCTTCGGCCATGCGCGTCACCGCGGCCGGCACGATTACATTGCACCGCACACCCTCGGCGGCGCCTTCGAGCGCCGCGACATTGGACAACCCGATCACGCCGGACTTAGCGGCCGCGTAATTGGCCACGTTGTGGTTTCCGTACAGGCCGCCGATCGACGACGTCAGCACTATACGGCCGTAGCCCGCCTCACACATGAGCGGAAATGCCGGCCGCACAACGTTGAACGCGCCGCGCAGGTGCACGTCGAGCACGGCGTCGAAATCTTCGTAGCTCATCTCTTTCAGGGAGCCGCCCCGGACATTGCCGGCATTGTGGATCAGGATGTCGAGGCGGCCGTAGTGCTCGAGCGCTGTCTGGATGATCGCGTCGCCGCCAACGGGGGTGCTCACCGACGCGGTGCAGGCGACGGCTTGTCCTCCAGCCGCTGTGATCTCACTGACCACACACTCGGCGGGCCCGGAGTCCACGCCGTCGCCATCGAGGCTGCCGCCTGGGTCGTTGACGACGACCTTCGCGCCCCGCGATGCGAGCAGGAGGGCGTAGGAGCGGCCGAGCCCTCGTCCGCCCCCGGTGACTACCGCCACCCTGCCGTCGAACCTCAAGTCAGCCATCTATGTTCTCAAGTACCAGACCGTCCAGGTCGCCTTTTGCACGCCATTCACTGAGCAAGTCGTCGAACACGTAGAAGCCCGGCATGTAGGGATCGCCGATCGCGGAGCGGATGCCCTCGCCGCCACCGCCGCCCTCGTTGTTGTAATAGCCGGGCGTGCACGAGACCGCGAATTCCGAGCTGTCTATTGAGGTTTCGCGGATCGTCTTGACCCAATTGTCTTGCGCTTCCTGGCTCGGCTCGACGGTGGTCGCGCGGCGCGCTATTGCTTCGGAAATGATGTAGGCGATGTGTTCGGCCTGCTGTTCGAGCATCGCGGTGGTGTTCCCTGCCACGCCGCCTTGAATGAAGCCGGTGAAGAACTGGTTGGGGAAGCCTCGGCTGGTCATCCCATGGAGTGATTTGTAGCTGTCGCGCCAGTAATCGAACAGTGACAGGCCGTCGCGGCCTTCGATCACATCGACGGCGTACCGACGGCCGATGTCGGTGGTGATCTCGAAACCGCTGGCGAAGATGACGCAGTCGACTTCGTACTCAACGCCGTTGGCGACAATCCCCTTCTCGGTGAGTCGTTCCACCCCTTTGGATTCAGAAACGTCAACCAGCGTGACGTTCGGGCGATTGAACGTCGGCAGGTATTCGTCATTGCTGCAGGGCCGCTTGCACATGAACCGGTAGTACGGTTTGAGCGCTTCGGCGGTCTCCGGGTCGTCGACGAGCTCCTCGACGCGCCGCCGCAACCGCTCCATGACCTTGTAGTCCTCTTCTTCACGGAAGGTCATGATCTGCTCGATGGACAGTGCCGTGGGATCGTCGGCGGCCGCGATA
>NZ_JAVRPS010000331.1:0-4942 GCF_032162105.1 Mycobacterium sp.
ACCCTCCCGAGGCGATCGGACCGCGCTACGTCGAGGCGATGGGCGGCATCGACCGCGTCGTCGAGCTCGCCAAGCGTGCGTTCGACGACGGCGACTTCCGCTGGGCGGCAACGCTGCTGGATCACGCGATCTTCACCGATCAGAACCACGCAGGTGCCAGGGCGCTGTACGCCGACACCCTCGAGCAATTGGCCTACGGCGCCGAGAATGCGACGTGGCGCAACTTCTTCCTCTCCGGAGCGACCGAGCTGCGGGACGGCAACTTCGGGGTGCCCACCCAGACCACGTCGATGTCGATGCTCTCCCAGCTGACCCCGGAGCAGCTCTTCGACAGCTTCGCGATCAGCATCAACGGGCCGAGGGCGTGGGACCTCGACCTGGCCATCGACGTGACGTTCAGCGACGTCGCGACAAACTACCGGCTGACGCTGCGCAACGGCGTGCTGATCTACCGCAAGGTGCCCGCCGACGCCTCGACCGCCGCTGCGACGGTCACGCTGGTCAACAAGTTACGGCTGTTGACGTTCGCCGCCGGAGACACCACGTCGCCGGGCCTCGACGTCAGCGGCGACACCGACGCGCTGCCGTCGCTGATGGGCGTGCTGGACCGACCTAACCCCGGCTTCAACATCGTCACCCCCTAGCGGGAACAGGTCAACGGCACACCGGGTTTCAACCGTCATGATCCTGAACGTGTTGCGTCTCACCCTGAAGGACGACACCACGGCCGAACAGCGCGCCGAGGTGCTCGCGGCGTTGCGCCGAACGGCCGGCCTGCCGTGGGTCGCGTTCTCGTCGGTCGGGCCCGAGTTCGCCGACCCGACCGGCGTGACCTTCGGCTACGTCGTGGCCATCGACGGCCTGGCCAATCTGGAGCAGTACATGCACGATCCGGTGCACCTTGCGGGTGACGACGTGATCCTGCCGAGGGTGGCACGACTGTCGGCGGTGCGGTTCTCCGACGACGACGACCCCGACACCGGTGCCAAGGTGTTCGCGCTGCATCAGGCGAAGGTGGCCACGTACCCGGAATGGGGTCGACTGGTGGAATCGATCGCCGTCGACGGGTAGCGCTGTCAGGGCAGCCCGCCGTCGGCCCGCAGGATCGCCCCGGTGGTGTAGCTGGACGCATCGGAGGCCAGAAACAGTGCGGCGCCGATGATTTCGGTGGGCTCGCCGGCACGTCCCAACGACAGGTGCCGGAACGGGTTGTCGGCCCCGTCCAGCGCCCAGGCCTTGCTGATGTCGGTGAGGAACGGTCCCGCCATCAAGGTGTTCACCCGCACCGTGGGCCCGTATGCCTTGGCCAGGCCCTCGGTCAGCGCGTTGAGCCCGGCCTTGGCGGCCGCGTAGGGCAGCATGTCCGGCGCCGGGCGCAGCGAACCGGTGGAGCTGACGTTGATGATGGATCCTCCGCCTGCGGCGGCCATCCTCTCGGCCACCAGCGTCGACAGCCGGAACGGTCCCTTGAGGTTGAGGTTCACCACGGCATCGAACAGCTTCTCGGTCACCGATGACAACGAGTCGTAAAGCGGCGACATCCCCGCGTTGTTGATCAGCACGTCGACCTTGCCGAACCGCGCGTAGGCGGCGTCGACGAGGCCGTCGAGCTGATCCCAGCGACCGACGTGCACCTGATAGGGGAACGCGGTCCGGCCCGTGGCCGCCGAGATCTCCTCGGCCGTGACCACGCACGACTCCAGGTTGCGGCTGGCGATGATGACGTCGGCACCGCACGCGGCGGCCGCGAACGCCATCTCGCGACCCAAACCGCGGCTGCCACCGGTGACGAGCACGACGCGATCGGTCAGGTCGAACAGTCGGTCCGCGTAGCCCATCTGGGGCACTCCTATCGGTCGCGTCCGGCCCGGGAGGGCGAGGCCAATATCGTGACACAGGCAGCCACACCGAACGGTTCATCGAGGAGACGAGACGCCACATGCAACTGCTGTTGATCCGGCACGCGTTGCCGCTGCGCACCGAGGCTGGGCAGGGCTCCGATCCCGACCTGTCCGAGGACGGCATCGAGCAGGCCAAGCGGCTCCCCGACGCGCTGGCCCGATTCCCCATCACGCGACTGGTCAGCAGCCCGCAGCGGCGTGCGCTGCAGACCGCCCAACCGGTGGCCGACGCGCTCGGGCTGACAGTCGACGTCGACGAGCGGCTGGCCGAATACGACTACGGCCTGTCGCACTACACGCCCATCGAAGAGGCCTCGCAGGAAGACCTGCAGCGACTCATCGACGGTCACCTGCCCGGCGACGTGGACGAGGACGCGTTCCAGGCCAGGGTCAAGGCGGGGATCGACGACCTCGTCGCAACTGCGGCCCACGAGGACACCGTCGCGGTGTTCTGTCACGGCGGCGTCATCAACGCGCTGGTGCATCAGATCATGCGCACCGAGCGGCTGCTGTGCGTCCAGGTCGACTATGCGGGCGTGACCCGGCTGCTCTCGTCGCGCGACGGAGAGCTGGGCGTCGCATCCGTCAACGGCACTGAGCACGTATGGGATCTGCTGCCGCGAAACGCGCGATGGTAGACAAGTCCGATGACCTCTTCGACGCTGGACGGTCTCGACCTCGACGCACTGGACCGCCACCTGCAATCCATCGGGGTGCCGCGGACCGGTGACCTACGGGCGGAGCTCATCTCCGGAGGCCGCTCCAACTTGACGTTCCTGGTGTTCGACGACGCGTCGAAGTGGGTGCTGCGCCGCCCGCCGCTGCACGGCCTGACGCCGTCGGCCCACGACATGGCCCGCGAGTACAAGGTGGTGGCCGCGCTGGAGGACACCCCGGTGCCGGTGGCGCACGCCGTGACGATGCGCAACGACGACTCGGTGCTCGGCGCCCCGTTCCAGATGGTCGAGTTCGTCCCCGGCCGTGTCGTGCGCTTTGCCGAGGAACTCGAGGCCCTCGGCGATCAGGCCGTCATCGACAGCTGCGTCGACGCGCTGATCAAGGTGCTGGCCGATCTTCACTCCGTCGACCCCGACGCCGTCGGTCTCGGCGACTTCGGCAAGGCGAGCGGATACCTCGAGCGTCAGGTGCGGCGGTGGGGTTCGCAGTGGGATCTGGTGCGGTTGGAGGACGACCCGCGCGACGCGGACGTGAAACTCCTGCACACCAAACTCGGTGCGGCACTGCCTGCGCAGAGCCGCGGTTCGATCGTGCACGGCGACTACCGCATCGACAACACGATGCTCGACGCCGTCGACGCCACCAAGGTGCGCGCGGTGCTCGACTGGGAGATGTCGACGCTGGGCGACCCGCTCAGCGACGCCGCGCTGATGTGCGTGTACCGGCACCCGATGTTCGACATGGTGCACGCCAACGCGGCATGGTCGTCTCCGCTGATCCCGTCCGCCGACGAACTGGCGCACCGCTACTCGCTGGCCGCCGATCAGCCCTTGGCGCACTGGGACTTCTACATGGCGCTGGCGTACTTCAAGCTGGCGATCATCGCCGCGGGCATCGACTTCCGTGCGCGCATGGGGGGCACCGGCGACGACGATGACAAGGTCGGCGAGGCCGTCGCTCCCCTCATCGCGATGGGTCTGACCGCCCTTTCGTAGCGCTCGGATGAGACGGCAGCGTCCGTCTGCGGTTTGATTAGGCCTTGAGTGGGGTAACTTCGGGCCGAACCTCGCGCCGACGCGAGAATCCCCAATGACGGAAAGGTGGTCACCATGCCGTCATGGACGTTGCGCGGACGCGACAAGCTCGATGGGCCCGACGAGGCGGCGCCGTCGCCGAGCACCCTCAAGCGTCACGTCGGCGTCGAACTCGACGTGTGGATCGCCGAGCCGTCCACTCTGGAATTCCAGATCGCGGTCGCCCCGCAGCCGGGTGCGGAGGTCACCGAGTCGTTGTCGTTCACGTTGAACGGCAACGAGATTAAGGCCAACGAGATCATCGGCGACCACGGTAACCGGATCCACAAGTTCGACGCAGGCCAGGGCAGTCTGCTGGCCAGCTACAGCGCGACGATCATCGGCGAGGCCGAGCCAGCACCCGTGACCGAGATCGACATGTCCACCTATCTGCGACCCAGCCGCTACGCCGAGGCCGACAAGTTCTTCGGCTTCGCCGCCACCGAATTCGGTTCGTACACCGACCCCGCAACGCTGTTGGAGAATGTGTCGTCGTGGGTGGGCACGCGGTTGCAGTACGTGCCTGGCTCGTCGGATCCGATCGACGGCGCCGTCGACACCCTGCTCGCCGGACGTGGCGTGTGCCGTGACTACGCGCACCTGGTGGTCGCCCTACTCCGTGCGGTGAACGTGCCTGCCAGGTTGGTCGCGGTGTACGCGCCGGGTTGTGAACCCATGGACTTCCACGCCGTCGCGGAGGCGTTCGTGGACGGTCACTGGCGGGTGGTGGACGCCACGCTCTTGGCGCCGCGGCAGACGTTGGTGCGGATCAGCACCGGGCGCGACGCTGCCGATACCGCATTCCTGGACAACCACAACGGGTCCATCACGCTGAACTCGGCATGGGTGACGGCGGTGGTCGACGGCCCACTACCGAACGACTCCATCGACGACCTGGTGTCGATCCGATGACCGGGGCGGGCTACCTCAGGGCGGCCCTGTAGTTCTTCTTCGCCGCGCGCCGCAACTGGACGATGCGGGCCGCGCCGGCCAGCGTGGTGATGAGACCGCCCAACACCGCCGCCAGCAGGATCGCGACTCCGAGCGGCAAACTCCAGTTCCAGCCGAGGAAGTGGAAGCTGGCCGAGTCGGTGTTCTGCGCGATGAAGATCAACAACACGATCAGGATGAGGAAGCCGATGATGAGCGCCGACCACAGGGCGCCGGCCCTGGTGAATTTCACCGCGTTCTCGGGTGGCGGCGGCCTTGGCGCAGGCGCGTCCAACGGAGGCTCGTCCGCCATCCGATCGAGGGCTCCGGGCGGACCCGGCTCGACGGGCGGCACGTTCG
>NZ_JAVRPS010000332.1:0-5106 GCF_032162105.1 Mycobacterium sp.
CGTGCGTAGAACTCGCCAGTAACCATTTGGGGGCAGAAAATGGTCCTGGCTCTCATGACACTCTTATGGGGCTGGCCCGTCCGCTGGGCCGCCCGGGAGGGCAGTCCGGCAGTGCACCTCAACGCCCGAGGAGCCGAGACCGGAGCCAGTCGAGATTCGACGCCGAATCGCACGACCCCGCACGCGAACGGGGGTCGAGCCGCCGAGAAGCAGCCCGCAGACGAGCGATACGCGCCACAGCGCACAGAGGAGATAACAAGACGTGACGATCAACGAGCAGAACAGGGTTTCCACCGGCCGCAAGGACCCGAGCGACCAGTCCTCCACACTGACCGGCGCGCACGCGCTGGTCGACCTCCTCAACGCCGGCGAACCGTACGCCGTCGCGTTCGGCGGGCAGGGCGGCAACTGGCTGGAGAACCTCGAAGAGCTGATCAGCTCGGCGGGCATCGAATCGGAGCTCAGCGAGGTCGTCGGCGAGGCCGCACTTCTACTCGAGCCCGTCGCCCGCGAACTGGTGGTGGTTCGGCCAATCGGCTTCGAGCCGATGCAGTGGGTACGCGCGCTGGCCGCCGACGAGCCGCTGCCGACCTCCAAGCAGCTCACCACGGCCGCGATCTCCGGCCCGGGCATCCTGCTGGCGCAGATGGCTGCCATCCGCGCAGTGAAGCGTCAGGGGCTCGATCTGCATGGCACGCCTCCGGTGGCCATGGCCGGTCACTCGCAGGGCACCATGGCCTGCGAATCGCTCAAGGCCAACGGGGCCCGCGACGCCGAGCTACTGGCACTGCTGCAGCTGATCGGCGCGGCAGGCTCGCTGGTGTCGCGGCGTCGGGGCATGGTCGGGCGCGGGGACAAGTCGCCGATGGTGTCGGTGACCAATGCCGATCCTGACCGCATTGCCGAACTGCTCGAGGACTTCTCCACGGATGTGCGCACCGTGCTGCCGCCGGTGCTGTCGATCCGCAACGGCCGACGGTCGGTCGTCATCACCGGCACCCCCGAACAGCTGGCCCGGTTCGAGCTGTACTGCAGCAAGATCACCGAGAAGGAAGAAGCCGAGCGCAAGAACAAGCTGCGCGGTGGGGCCGTGTTCGCGCCGGTCTTCCACAGCGTGCAGGTCGAGGTCGGCTTCCACACCCCGCGGCTCGCCGACGGCGTCGACATGGTCGACCGCTGGGCGGCCAGGACCGGTATCGACCCCGAGCTCGCGCACGACATGACGGAGTCGATCTTCGTGCGGCCGATCGACTGGGTCGCCGAGGTCGAGCGGCTGCACGAGGCAGGCGCGCGCTGGATCGTGGATCTGGGCCCCAGCGACACCATCACCCGCGTCACCGCACCGGTCATCCGCGGGCTCGGCGTCGGCATCGTCGCCGCAGCCACCCGCGCCGGACAGCGCAACCTGTTCACCGTCGGTGCGGCACCCGAGGTTGCGCCCGCCTGGTCGAGCTATGCACCGTCGATCGTCACGTTGCCCAACGGGTCGGTCAAACTCTCGACCAAGTTCACCCGCCTCACCGGACGCTCGCCGATCCTGCTTGCGGGCATGACGCCGACCACCGTCGACGCCAAGATCGTCGCCGCGGCGGCCAACGCAGGCCACTGGGCCGAGCTCGCGGGCGGCGGCCAGGTCACCGAACCGATCTTCGACGGCCGCATCGAGGAACTCACCCAGCTCCTCGAGCCGGGTCGCGCCATTCAGTTCAACACGCTGTTCCTCGATCCCTATCTATGGAAGCTCCAGGTCGGCGGAAAACGCCTGGTGCAGAAGGCCCGTCAGTCCGGTGCACCGATCGACGGCGTGGTGGTCAGCGCGGGCATCCCCGAGCTCGACGAGGCCGTCGAGCTGATCGACGAACTCAACGGGATCGGGATCACCCACGTGGTGTTCAAGCCAGGCACCGTGGAGCAGATCAAGTCCGTCATCAAGATCGCCACCGAGGTCCCCACGCGCGACGTCATCGTGCACATCGAGGGCGGCCGGGCCGGTGGGCACCATTCTTGGGAAGATCTCGACGACCTGCTGGTGTCGACCTACGGCGAACTTCGCAAGTGCGCCAACATCACCGTGTGCGTGGGTGGCGGCATCGGCACCCCCGAACGTGCCGCGGAGTACCTGTCCGGCCGGTGGGCGGCACGCTACGGCTTCCCCGACATGCCGGTCGACGGCATCCTGGTCGGCACCGCGGCGATGGCCGCCCTTGAGTCGACGACGTCGCCTGCCGTCAAGCAGCTTCTGGTCGAGACCAACGGCACCGATCAGTGGATCGGCGCCGGAAAGGCCCAGGGCGGCATGGCTTCCAGCCGCAGCCAGCTCGGCGCCGACATCCACGAGATCGACAACTCCGCGTCGCGCTGTGGCCAGCTGCTCGACGAGGTCGCCGGTGACGGTGACGCGGTCGCCGAACGGCGCGACGAGATCATCGCCGCGATGGCCGACACCGCCAAGCCGTACTTCGGCGACGTCGCGGACATGACGTACCTGCAGTGGCTGCAGCGCTACGTCGAACTGGCGATCGGTGACGGCGACAGCACGGCCGACACCGCCGCACCGGGCAGCCCGTGGCTAGCCGACACCTGGCGCGACAGGTTCGAGGAGATGCTCAAGCGGGCCGAGGCGCGGCTGCATGCCGCCGATTCCGGCCCGATCGAGACGCTGTACGGCGTCGACGCGGAAGGCGAAGCGCTGCTGGAGGATCCGCAGCGGGCCATCGCTGAGCTGCTGGCGCGCTACCCCGACGCGGAGACCGTCAAGCTGCACCCCGCCGACCTGCCCTTCTTCGTGACGCTGTGCAAGACCCTCGGCAAGCCGGTCAACTTCGTGCCCGTCATCGACAAGGACGTCCGGCGCTGGTGGCGCAGTGACTCGCTGTGGCAGGCCCACGACGCGCGTTACTCGGCCGACCAGGTGTGCATCATTCCCGGCACCGAGGCCGTCGCGGGCATCACCCGCGTCGACGAGCCCGTCGGTGAGCTGCTGGACCGGTTCGAGCAGGCGTCCATCGACGACGTGCTGTCTGCGGGCGGTCAGCCCGTGCCCGTGGTGTCGCGCCGCCAGGCTCGCGCCGACGTCACCGGCCCGCTGGCCGTGGTGCTCGACTCGCCCGACGTGCTGTGGGCCGGTCGCACCGCGATCAACCCGGTGCACCGCATCGGTGAGCCGAGCGAGTGGCAGGTCAACGAAAATCGTTCTGCCACACATCCGTCCACGGGTGCACGGCTCGAGCTGAGCGGTGAGCAGGTCACGTTGTCCGTGCCGCTCTCCGACATCTGGATCACCATCCGGTTCACCCTGCCGGTGGCCACGGTCGACGGCGGCATGCCCGTCGTCACCACCGAGGACGCGTCGGCTGCGATGCGCGCCGTGTTGGCTATCGCCGCGGGCGTGGATGGGCCAGAGGCACTTCCGACCGTCGCCGACGACAGCACCACGGTGACGGTCTGCTGGGATCCCGAAGAGGTCGCCGACCACACCGGCGTCACCGCGACGTTCGGCGCGCCCCTGGCGCCCGGCCTGACCCTGGTGCCCGACGCATTGGTCGGCAGTTGCTGGCCTGCCGTGTTCTCGGTCATCGGTTCGGCCGTGACCGACGCCGGCTTCCCGGTCGTGGAGGGCCTGCTGAGCCTGGTGCACCTCGACCACGCGGCGCACCTGCTCGCGCCGATGCCCAAGACGGCGGCCGAATTGAGTGTCACCGCAACGGCTTCGCCCGCCGTCGACACCGAGGTCGGCCGCGTCGTTCCGGTCTCCGTGACCATCTCCGATGGCGATGGCACCGTGCTGGTGAAACTGGAGGAGCGGTTCGCCATCCGCGGCCGCACCGGCGCCGTCGCATTGTCCGACCCGGAGCGCGCCGGCGGGGCGATCACCGACAACGCCACCGACACGCCACGCCGCCGCCGCCGCGACGTCACCGTCACCGCGCCGACCGACATGAGTGCGTTCGCGGTGGTGTCCGGTGACCACAACCCGATCCACACCGACCGTGCCGCCGCATTGCTCGCCGGGCTGAAATCGCCCATCGTGCACGGCATGTGGCTGTCGGCCGCCGCGCAGCACGTCGTCACCGCCACCGACGGCCGGGCCACCCCGCCCGCGCGTCTGGTCGGCTGGACCTCGCGCTTCCTCGGCATGGTCATGCCCGGCGACGACATCGACTTCCGCGTCGACCGCGTCGGCATCGACCGCGGCGCGGAGATCATCGAGATCACCGCCAAGGTCGACAACGAGTTGGTGATGTCGGCGACGGCGCAGCTGGCCGCCCCGAAGACCGTGTATGCGTTCCCGGGCCAGGGCATTCAGTCCAAGGGCATGGGCATGGACGTCCGGGCCCGGTCGAAGGCCGCCCGCAAGGTGTGGGACACGGCCGACAAGTTCACCCGCGAAACCCTCGGTTTCTCGGTGCTTCACGTGGTCAGGGACAACCCGACCAGCCTGATCGCCAGCGGCGTGCACTACCACCACCCCGAGGGCGTGCTGTACCTGACGCAGTTCACCCAGGTCGCCATGGCGACGGTGGCGGCGGCCCAGGTCGCCGAGATGCGCGAGCAGGGCGCCTTCGTCGAGGACGCGATCGCCTGCGGCCATTCCGTCGGTGAATACACCGCGCTGGCATGCGTTTCCGGCGTGTACGAGCTGGAGGCGCTGCTGGAGGTGGTGTTCCACCGCGGCAGCAAGATGCACGACATCGTCCCGCGCGACGAGCTCGGCCGCTCGAACTACCGGCTGGCCGCCATCCGGCCGTCGCAGATCGATCTGCCCGACGCCGACGTGCCAGCGTTCATCGACGAGATCGCCGAGCGCACTGGCGAATTCCTGCAGATCGTGAACTACAACCTTCGTGGCTCGCAGTACGCCATCGCGGGCACCGTGCGCGGTCTCGAGGTGCTGGAGGAAGAGGTCGACAAGCGCCGCGAGCTGTCCGGCGGCAAGCGCTCGTTCATCCTGGTGCCCGGCATCGACGTGCCGTTCCACTCCTCGGTGCTGCGGGTCGGCGTCGCCGACTTCCGGCGCTCGCTGGAGCGGGTCATGCCGCGCGACGCGGATCCCGACCTGCTCGTCGGCCGCTACATCCCGAACCTGGTGCCGCGGCCGTTCACGCT
>NZ_JAVRPS010000333.1:0-4037 GCF_032162105.1 Mycobacterium sp.
AGTTCGGCATCGGAGAGATCGGCGTGGACCCGTTCGTTGATCGCCAGCATGACCGCGGCCATCGCCACATCGATGTATTGGCCTCGGCCGGTCACGCTGCGTTCATTGAGCGCGGCGAGGATGGCGATCGCGGCATGCAGCCCGGAATAGACATCGGCGTGGGAGAGCGAATCGCTACGCGGACGATCGGCCGGGCTGCCCCAGTGCGCGTTGGACATCTCCGTGATGCCCGTCTCGGCCTGCACTGTTGGGGCGTAGGCAGCCCGTGCCCGCCACGCCCCGTGCTGGCCGTAGCCGCTGATCGAGGCGTAGACGACATGAGGGTTGCGTGCGGCGACGTCGTCGTAACCCAGCCCGAACCCGGCAAGGGTGCCGGGGCGGAAGTTCTCCACGATGATGTCGGCTTCGTCGCACAGCCGTAACGCGATTTCCCGTGCCCCTTCGACGTTGAGGTCGATGGAGATGTTGCGCTTGCCGGCGTTCTGCTGGGCGTAGTAGCCGGAGATCTCGCCGCTGCGGGGGTAGGCCCGCCGGGACATGTCCCCGGATGGCGGTTCGATCTTGATGACCTCGGCGCCCAGGTCGAGCAAGGTCTGCGCGCAGTGCGGCCCGGCTAGTACCCGGGAGAAGTCGACAACGCGGATTCCAGTCAGGGCAGCCATGTTTCAGCGCCCCTCAAAAATGGCCATGCCGGGGCCGCTCTGCTTGAGCGAGGCGACCCCGATTCGAAAGTCCTCCGAAGAGAAGATCGGCTTCTGCAGCTCGGCCATCGCCGCGTCGGCGGCGCCGACGCCCTCGTTGATCGCGATCGTCACGAGTGCCTTCGTCGCGGTGTGTGCGACGGTGGGGCCGGCGGCGAGTTCGCGGGCCAGGGTGGTGGCGGCCTGGTCGAGCTTTTCGTCGGCGACCACCCGGTTGATCACATTCCAGCGTTCCAGGGTGTGCGCGTCGTAGCGGCGCGCGAGCAGGGCCATCTCCTTGGCCCGCGCGGCGCCGGCCCGCTGGGTGAGCCGCTGGATGCCACCGGCCAGCGGGTGTAGCCCGACGGTGGCCTCCACCGAGCCGATCTTCGCCGACTCCGAGGCGATGATCAGGTCGCAGGCCAACGCCATCTCCAGTCCGCCGCCCAGACAGTTGCCGTGCACGGCGGCGACGATCGGGATGGGTAGCTCGTCGAAGGCCTGCAGCATCTCCAGGATCGGCCAGCCCAGGGTGCCGTCACCGCGCCCGGCCGCCTCCACCATGTCGTCCAGGTCCGCGCCGGCCGAGAAGTGCCGCAGGCCGCTGCGCAGGATCGCCGCCCGCGCACCGGACTCCCCGACCCAGCGCAACGCGTCGATCAGCTGCTCGGTAAACCCCAGACCCATCAGGTTGTAGGGCCGGTGATTCATGGTGACGACGGCTACAGGACCATCCAGATGACACGCCATCAGCCCACCGGGGGCACCGTGCGCGCTCGAGTCTTGGTCTACATCCGCGATGGACATCGGGGGTCCTTCCGCCGTCGGTTCACTGTGGGGGTTGTGTCTACGGGTGTCGCATGAGGTCGGGCATGATCCACGGACCCTCGGGTTCGGCGGCGTCGGGGTTCATCTCGATTGCCAGGACCCCGCCTTCGGGCACCGTGAGCAGATGTAGATATGTCTGGTCGGGATCGCGAAAGATCAGCAGCTGACCGGCGAGGGCGGTGATGACCGGCGAGTGCTCGATCCCGAGGGTGTCGAGGTGTGCGACCCATGCCTGCAGCTCATCGGCGCCGCCGGCGACAAAGTGGACCGGGTCGTAGCCGACGGTGGCAGCGGCGGCGGCGGGGGCCCATCGCAGCTCGATCGGGATGTCGACGCCGGGCAGCTGCAGGATCACCGCATAGCGGACGCCGGCGCCGTCGTAGTGATCGAACCGAGTCAGGTGCTCGGCGTCGAACACTCGCCGATACCAGTTAAGGCTGGTCTCCAGGTCGGCGACGGGCAGTTTGATGTGATGTAGGCCTTTGAGGCGCGGGGCAGCCATTGTTCGTTCCGTTTCAGGCGAGTTCGGCCATGTGGAGGGCCATCTGTTTGCGTGCCGGTGGTAAGGCCCCGATGAGGGAGAACACGGCGTTACGGGCGAGCTGCGCCGGACGGTTGTCGACGATGGAGGCGCGGGTCATGAAGTTGGTGAAAGTGACTGTGGCGCGGGCGATCGGGCGGCGTCGTCGTTCGTAGCCGTCGAGGTCGGCGTGTTTGACACCCTTGATCGACGCGGACAGCGTGTGTGCCAGATCGACCGCATCCTGAATGCCCAGGTTCATGCCCTGCCCGCCAGCCGGACTGTGCACATGGGCAGCGTCGCCGGCCAAGAACACCGGCCCTTGGCGGAACGTCCTCGCGATGCGGTGATGGACGTGGAATTGTGATGACCAGGTCAGTTCCGTCACCCGCGCTCCGGTGGGGCCACGCTCATCGAGGATGTGCTGAACGAAGTCGACGTCGATGACCTCGGGGGGGTTGTCCACCGTCGCGAGCACCCGCCGCTGGTTGTCGGGCAACGGTCCGCTGACGACGATGCCGGCGGGTGAGAAGAAGTTCTGCACCTCCGCGAAGGGCAGTGGCCAGTCGACCCGGGCATCGGCCAGCGTGAAGGACTGGTCGTAGGTGCCGCCGACGTAGTCGATCTTCGCCCCCTGACGAACCACCGAGGAGACGCCGTCGGCACCGACGACATAGCGTGCGCGAACCACTTCAAGCCCATTGGGGCCCTCGACCTCGACATCGGCGCCGTCGGCGTCCATCGAGACACCGCTGACGCTGTAGGGACGCATCACCTGGCCACCGAGAGCATGCAAGCGCTCGGTGAGGATCTTCTCGGTCCGGTACTGCTGCAGTGTCAGGACGAAGGGGTATGGGGTCGGCAATGCGGAGAAGTCCAGGCGGGTCAAGATCCGGTCGCGGTCGCGAAAGGTGAACGTCGGCACGACGACTCCTTCACCGATCAGCCGGTCGGTGACGTCCAACTCCCGGAGTACCTCCAGGGTCTTCGCGTGGATCGCAGCGGCCCGCGAGTCGTTGGCGCCTTCCTCCTGCCGGTCCAGCGTCAGAACATCGTGACCGGCTTGGCGCAGGGTCGCGGTGAGCACCAGCCCCGTCGGGCCGCCGCCGACAACAACGACTTCGGCGTGCTTGGGTAGCATCCACTTCTCCTTAAATCGCCTGCGCTGGTGGTTTTCGGGTAACTCCTTCTGACCGAGTGTCATGCGCTGAGCCGGTGCTCGTATCCGCCTATGGACAGTCCGAGCGGTCAGTCGTGGCTTGGCAGCGCGCTGGCGCGCGGCTGTACTTGACGGTGTGCGGGCCGATGAACGGCCTTGCGCCGCCGGCGAGGGGTTCGCAGCAGGTTTTTGAGCACTGCCAGAGCTACCTCTGTGAGGACTCACGACGAGGTGTGTGCGCGCAGGCGGTTGTCGATGATCTCTGTGGCCTCGCGCACCAGATCGTGGACGATGTCGGCCGCCCCTTTGATGTCCCGCACGAGGCCGACACCTTGCCCTGCCAGCAGGTCCATCGCGTCGAGGTCGCCGCTGGCGTCGCGGTTGGGCGGGAATCCCATGAACCGCAGTACCGGCATGGTGACTCCGCCGATCACTGTCGTCCCGACCTGGGGTTCATCGGGCCGGGACTCCTGGCCGCGCGCTTCGTTGTCCAGCCACTGCTGCACGAAGGGGGTCCGCAGCGTCCGATGCGGTGCGTGCGGCCACCCGTGCCCGAACAGCGTGGTGCGCACCGTATCGCCCTCGGTTGCGTCGAGCAGCCTGCTTTTGTAATACGGGTGGGCGCGAGATTCGCTGCTGGCGAGAAATCGAGTTCCCAGCACGGCGGCTTGCGCGCCCAACGCCAGCACGGCAACTAGCCCCCGGCCATCGGCGATGCCGCCGGCGGCGGCCACTGGACGCGGCGCGACGGCGTCCACGACCCGGGGCACTAGCGCCATGGTCGTAACCTGTCCTGCGACATGGCCGCCCGCTTCGATGCCCTGCGCGATGACCACGTCCACGTCGGCCG
>NZ_JAVRPS010000334.1:0-5299 GCF_032162105.1 Mycobacterium sp.
CGCGCGGCTAAAAGCATCAAGAAACGATCAGACTACGAGGTCTAGTAAGACAACTCGGTACTGCTTGCTAATCTTCGCTGCATCTCTACAGCCGCGTTGACAACGGAAATTGAACCTCAACACCACCATCGATCGTCGCGAAACCACCTATCGCAGAACCGCGACAAGTGCAGTTGGTGCGCGACCATGGTGGTCACGGCCGGTCCGTTGAGACTCCAGCGATCAGATCCGCTTGGCTGATCTCCCCGCCCCGCCCACCCCGTCCACGCCTGCTCTTGCTGGAGCGCCACGATGGTCGGCACGAAGTCGGGCGCGCGGCGCTCCACCGCCGCGGTGTTGGCTTGCGCCAACGGAAGCCACCGGGCGGGTGGAGCGGAGTGGATCGCGATGCTCTGACCGGTTGACCCAGACTGCCCACGTCTGAGCGACTTCACTCTCTCGTGGTCGCTTGGAGGTGGCCATTTTGGCCGCTACGGGACGACACCAAGGTTCCGCCAAGAACGACACCGCACCCTCTCAGTCATCGGACACACCAACACGTCCATCGAAAGGGGAACGAGATGGCCGAGAACTCGCACGACAAGAGGGCCGTCCTGGGCTATGACGATTCGCGGCCGATCGCACGGCGACCTCAGGTGTGGGTGTTCGCGCTCGCCGCGATCGCGCTCACCGCATGTGCGCCGTCGACCGGCACAACCACGGCTCAAGCCCCGACGGTCACCCCCGTGATCTCGACGACGACACTGGCGCCGCCCCCCGCGATGCCCGCGCCGCCGACCACGACGGTGACGGTCATCGCACGGCCGCCCGTCACCGTGACCGTGGCACCACCGTCTACGGCGACACCCGTCGGGCAGCATGTCACCGCGGACGGCCCCTTCCAATCGCCCTCGGGCAACATCCGGTGCGCCACGTTCACCTACGGCGCCGGTGGCAACACCGTCCGCTGCGAGGTCACCGACCACGACTGGGTCGCCACGCAGCCGGATGGCTGCCAAATGAACTGGGGTGACCGCGTCGGGTTGGAGGAAGGCGCCGCCGCAGTGTTCGGCTGCTACGGCCAGGAGATGCCCGCCGCCACCCACACCCTCGAATACGGCCAGATTCAGACCCTCGGCTCGCTCAGCTGCGACAGCGAAACCGTCGGCATCATGTGCATCGACAACAACACGGGGCACTACTTCTCCGTGTCTCGCGAGACCGTTCACCTCGGTTGATCGGAGCTCCCGGCGCGCAGCGCAGCTGGCAAACACCGTAGCACGCGTGCTACGGTGGTCACGTGACGACCGAAATCACCCAACGCGAGCTACGCAACAACAGCGGCGAGATCATGCGCCAACTTGACCAGGGCCAGTCCTTTGTCGTCACCCGAAACGGCGTTCCCGTTGGGGAGCTATCCCCACTGCGTCGCCATCGATTCATCAGCGCCCAGGCCGCAGTGGCGGCTTTCCAAGGTGCACCACGCATCGATCTGAGCCGATTGCGCGCCGACCTCGATAGCGCGGCCAGCCAAGAGATCACACCACGTGGCTGAACGACGACCCGCCCGGCAAGGGCTCATAGATACCTCAGTCGTGATTGATCTCGATCACCTCGACGCCGGGCGGCTCCCCACTGAATTGGCAGTCAGCGCCCTGACGATGGCGGAACTCGCCGCCGGCCCGCACGCGACAAGCGACAGCGCCGAGCGAGCGCGACGTCAGGACCGTCTGCAGCGAGCCGAGGCCACGTTTGACGCACTGCCGTTCGACAGCGCCGCCGCACGAGCCTACGGCCGTATCTACGCAGCGATCGTGGCGACCGGACGTAAAGCACGCGGCCCGCGGGCCGTGGATCTGTTGATCGCCGCCACTGCGCTCGCTGCCAACCTTCCCCTGTATACGCGCAACGTCGACGCCTTCCGCGGCATCGAGCACCTCGTCGAGGTCCTTGGCGTCTAATCCAACCGGTACCGTTCCTCATGATTGAGCAGGCGTGGGTCCTACTCGGGTGCGGCCCGAACGGTGTTGGCCGCAGCTGGCGGGCGTACTCCGGTGGACCAGCACGCAGCCGGCTGGCTGCCAAATGAATTGGGGTGACCGCGTCGGGTTGGAGGAAGGCTCCGCCGCAGTGTTCGGCTGCTACGGCCAGGAGATGCCCGCCACCGTGACGACCCGCAGCGATCTCGCGTCGATCCTGGCCTGACGCCGCGCGCGGCCTACTGGCTCCCGCCGTACTCCAGCGCCGGCTCGGCCGAATCCACCCGACTCTTGCTCGAAATGGTCAGCCGGTCGGGCCGCACCTGATACAAGGCGCCGTCGGCCGGGTTCGTGGCGTCGAATCCGCCACCCGCCGGGACCGCGTTGGCCAGCTGCAGGTTGGCACCGTCGCTGAGGCGTTCGCCGTGGTAGTAGTAGCTGCCCGACGCCGTCTCACACACCACCGCCAGCGACGACGCCGTTCGGATGGCCGCCGCGGGCGTACTCCCCTCGTCGCATCGCGCGGCATGGCCGACGAAGCCCTGCGCGTCCGTGTCCGACATACCCGCGATGGGGGCCCCACTGGTCGACGGTGACGTCGTGGTCGATGGTGACGTCGTGGTCGACGGCGTCGTCGTGGTGGAGGTCGTCGTCTCCTCGGAAGCGGACGGTGCCGTGGTGGTGACCGTTGTCGTCGACGGTGGCGGCGCAGCGAGCGGACTCTGCGGCGCGGAGCCGCCACTGCCGCCGGTCATGACGATCGCGCCGGCCAGCACCGCCGCCAGCGCGAACATGGCGATCGTCCCGAACAACAACGCCACCTGCGTCCTGCTGAAACGCGACCGCCTGATCGGCGCCGACGGCGACGGCGACGGGAGGGGCGGATACGGCACGTAGCCCGTCGAGGTGGGCCTCGCCGCCATGGCAGGGAACTGCCGCGTGCCTGGCGAAGCAAGGGGAGTCGGGATGACGGGCGGGGGAAGGGGCACGCGGTCCTGTGCGGCGGTGGCCGCCGCCCTGGCCAGCTCACCCGCCGACGCGTACCGGTCGGCCGGATTCTTGGCCATGCCCTTCGCAACGACGTCGTCGAACGCCGGGCTGATCCCGCGGCGCTCAAGACTCGGCCGCGGCGGCGGCACGAACATGTGCGCGCTCATGACCTGCCGCAGGTCACCCGCTTCGAACGGCGCCCGACCGGTGAGGCACTCATACAGCAGGCACGTCAACGAGTACACATCCGACGCCGGGCCGCCGGCCTCGCCGCTGAGCCGCTCGGTGGCCATGTAGGCGCATGAGCCGATGACCAGCCCGGTCTTCGTCACGGTCGCCTCGCCGCCACCGTAGGCAATGCCGAAATCGACCAGGTAGGCGAAGTCGTCCGGCGTGAGCAGCACGTTCTCGGGCTTGATGTCGCGGTGCACCAGGCCGTTGGCGTGCGCGGCGTCCAGTGCATCGGCGACCTGGCCGATGATCGACACCGTGCGTGGCGGTGCCAGCGTGCCGTTGACCCGGAGCTCGTCCTTCACGCTGGCGCCCTCGACGAGGCGCATGTCGATGTAGAGCACGCCGTCGATCTCGCCGAAGTCGTGCACGGGAATGACGTGGGGCTCCTGCAGTCGCGCAGCGATACGCGACTCACGCCGGAAACGGTCCCGGAAGCTGGGGTCCGCCGCCAGATCCGTCCGCAGAACCTTGATCGCCACCATCCGCTCGCGCACGGTGTCGAACGCGCGGTAGACCTCGCCCATCCCGCCCACACCGATCAGCGTCTGCAGGTCATAGGGGCCGAATCGCGTGCCCAAACGAGAGCCGACGTTCGGGGAGCCCATATGAGTTCCTTCCACCTTCTTTGACGCGCTCCGTAGCGATTCCGCAGGTCAACCCACAGCGTTGACGGTGTCCCCGCATTGTGCTCTCACCTAACCCACTCCCCGTAGCAGGCAGAATGACTCGACACCGAAGTCGTAGCAGCACAAGCTAATTGCTTAGTCGTCAAGGCTACACGGGATCAGAGTGCGTGTCCGACCCGGCGATCGTTGGACGCTGCGCTCGGGTGCGTCGCCGCCGTCGCGGGATCGATCGTGCCGTGCTGCACCTCGCGGATCCAGCCCGTTCGACACGGATGGCCCCTACGGTTGGGGTCATGACAGAACAGTCACCGGCAGTCTTCCCCGCTCATCCACCCGAATCGATTCTGCGTGTGGTCAACCCGATCCTGGGGTTCCTGCTGCGCACTCCGGTCACGGGTTCTGCGCTCAAGGCCTTCTTGGTGTTGCGGTTCAAGGGACGCAAGACGGGGCGGCAGTTTGCACTTACGTTGAGCGCGCATCGGATCGACAACGATCTCTACGTCCTTACCGGCACAGCGTGGCGGCTGAACTTCCGCGGCGGTGCCACCGCCGAAGTCGTGCACGCCGGGAAGACGACGACGATGCGCGGCGAACTCATCGAAGACGTGCCGGTCGTCGCCGATCTGACCCGACGCCTTGCCGAGTCCTATGGCGTGAAGGGCGCGCAGCGCGTGATGGGATTGAAGTTCCGCGATCCGCGCATACCCACACTCGAGGAGTTCACCGAGGCAGTCGACGCGAACCACCTCACCGCGATCCGTTTGACCCCCACCAAGTAGCAGTCCCCGGGGCGGTGAGCTGCGGGAGAGCCGTCGCCGTCGGACCGATCTCGGACGGCGCCCTCAACCCCGCCGACGAGCAACTCCCTCTCCATCCACACACCGGCTACACGTCGTCAACACATGCTGACGGCTGTGGCATCAACGTCGTTGCCAGCAGCCAGTTCGATACTGATCGTCGCGACGGGTGGCCTGCCGCTGCCTGGCATTAGTTGCGACGCAGGGCATCGTCGGCGGCTACACGTCGTAGACGTGCGTTCCACCGGCACGGTGCGGGTTTGGTATCGAGATGAAGGCTGGGGAGTCATCGATTCTCCAGAGACTCCAGGCGGCTGCTTCGCCGGCTTCGGCCAACTCTGGAACGACCACGCGGTCCCGGAGCTCGGCCCTGGCGAAGTCTACGAAGTCTCCGGCGGGTTCCGAGAGCTGTTCGAAGGCGAGACGGTGGACTTCGAATGGGAACACGTTCCCCCTCCGGGACAGGACGGTTACAGCTACCGCGCCACCACGGTGCGCCCCCATGGGAGGCGACCACCGCATCGCGTCATTCGTCAGTACAAAGCTGGCCCAGACGGGTACCGACTACAGATGGGGCCGCTCAAGCGACCAAATCGAAACAAGGACTAAGAGTTGACCCGTAATTGCGCGTGGTTCTTGAGGTTCCAGAGTCCGGTGATGATGTGGAGGTTGTGGTTGATGGCGTCGCCTCGGC
>NZ_JAVRPS010000335.1:0-2527 GCF_032162105.1 Mycobacterium sp.
CGCTTACGGTCAGCGTCAGGATGCGGTTGGCGGGGGCGGCAACCGCGGAGATGAAGGATTCTGGTTCGTCGGCGAGTACGCCGAGGCCACGGTGGACGTCGACGACGGCGGCACGGCGACCCCGCTCCGAGAGCTCGAGGATCGAGTAGCGCCCGTCCTGCGCCCGCATCGCCGTGACTACGTCATGCGAGCGGTTGGCGAAGCCGTAAATACCCCATTCGCCCGACTCTGAGGCGAGGGCCTGCGCGGTGTAGGCGGCAGCATGGGCGCGGTGGAAGTTGCCAAGACCCAGGTGAACGATTCCCGTGGCATCGCCGGCCGATGCACCGAGCAACGCACCCTTCGGGGTGGTCTGACGAGAGAGTCTGGGCATCTATCTTCCGAGTTCGGGCCGTCGCGAGTCGTTCCGTATTATGAACCGTACGTATCGTTATGTGAACCACACTGACACGCGGCTCGAATTGTGTCAAGGGTCACCAGTTTCGGTGTGCCAAGCTCTCGGTACGGCTGCGGAAGGAAGGGGCACGTGATGATGAATGGCGACTTGCCGTCCCCGGTCGGCAGCGTCGACAAGGCCCTCGCGTTGATCGAGTTGCTCGCCGATGCGGGGCCCGACGGCATGGCGCTACGCGACGTGGTCGAGGCAAGCGGGCTCAACAAGGCCTCTGCGCACCGAACGCTGCAAGCGCTGCAACATCGAGGATTCGCCGAGCAAGGCGAGAATCAGCGCTACCGATTGGGTTCGCGCCCAGCGCTTTTGGTGGAACGCTTCCTTCGCGAGGAGAACCTGCCCGCGCTCTTCCGCCCGGCCCTGCTCGCCATCTGCCAAGAGGTCCAAGAACTGGTGCACCTGGGCATCCTCGAAGGCCGTGACGTTCTGTATCTCGACAAAGTGGAACCCGACCGGACTCTGCGCGTGTGGTCCCGGGTGGGCCGTCAGGTCAGTGTGCTCACCACCGCGCTGGGCCGCGCCATGGTCGC
Source organism: Mycobacterium sp. (assembly GCF_032162105.1). Lineage (GTDB taxonomy): Bacteria > Actinomycetota > Actinomycetes > Mycobacteriales > Mycobacteriaceae > Mycobacterium. The sequence goes on from NZ_JAVRPS010000335.1 coordinate 982, forward strand.
TGGGGAGGGTGCATCGGATGCCCAGCTGTCCGCGTACACCGCCGATGGGGATCCCGCGGTCGTCGACAAATTCCGCCGAGCGGTCAGCGAGGCGCGGCTATGTGGGTTCGCCATGGAACGCGAGGAGAACGAAGCGGGGATCTGCTGTGTGGGCGTAGCGCTGAGACGGCCCACCGGACGCCCCGTGGCGGTGAGCATCACCGGACCGAGCAACCGCATGGACGGCGAGCGGCTCGACCGCCTGGGTCACCGGCTGCGGGAAGTGCTCCGAGTTTCGGCGCCGTCAGGCTTTTCGGTTGCGCCAACGTTCGACATGCTGGATGGCGTTCAGTAAGGCACTCCGCGCGCACCAGCCTCCGTGCTGTTAGACACTTGTCCAGAACGATTTGTCTCATCGACGTGTCCTTTCTCAGGACACCTGCAGTGCCGACTGGCTCCGAGGACACTGCCTCCGCCAACCGGCCACGCTGAACGGCGCTCGCCTTACCGGCCAACCCTTGGACGATCCTGACCATCGGGCACTCGCCTAAAGAACGATCGTGACGAGCAATCGCCGCCGGCGAACGACCCGTCGCTCAGCCCCCTTTGGCATCTCTACGATGCCGCGGTGAACCGGCCCCGTCGCCGCGCCCGGTCACGCGATTTCGATGGTGACTTCGAAGCCGTCGGACTGACCTTCGACGAGCGCCAGCTGGTCACTGTCGAAGCGGCCGATGCGCACGATGCCGTTCCAATGGCCGACGTCGCCGTAGTACAGGACCAGGTCCTGTGACGGTGCGTAGTAGCCGATGTCGGCGATTTCGGGGTCACCGCCCTCGGGCACGCCGTCGGTGGTCAGCGGTCGAGCGAGTTTGGCGATCTTCTCCACGCGGTTCAGGTCGCGGAAGGCCAACCTGATCGGGAGTTGGTGAGCGAGGTCGCGGGCGGTGGGGTTGTCGGCCAGTTGAGCGTTGACCTTTTGTCCGGCGATCACAATGCGAAGGTTCGTGAGAGGACTGAACCGCCCCTGCAAGTCCTGTCAACAGCTAAGCGATTGGCAACGCCAGTAGTTCGACGGCGACAAGCCAGCGCAGTTGGATACGTCACGTGACACCGCCGCGTCTTCATCGCCGCTGAACTGCCGCGGCAGGTTCAGGGTCAAAGCGAGCGCCGTCTCCTTCGCGAGGTCGAGGAACTGGTGACGACCACTTGAACGTCACTCGGAAACCAAGATATTTCGGAAGACGGCTGCGCCGTGGGGCTCAGAGCTGCGGAGGCACGGCAACGCATGGGGGGCTCGACGAAATGCTCGGCGCCGCCCGCTCACCTCGGATGCGAGGAGCTCTAACACCGGACAGGGCGTCGTCACCGACGGCGGCGTGATGGCCCGCGGATTGCTCCTAAACAGGTCCGGGCGTGCCCGAACGGACCATTGCATTCCTGGCGGCGCTTAGTTACGTTATTTCTAATCACGTTAATGACGACCAGAGGTGCGCATGTCCGACACGCAGGAGATCCGCGACGCCAACAAGAGGGTTCTCCGCCGCGCGATGGACGCGATCGGCGC
>NZ_JAVRPS010000336.1:0-35736 GCF_032162105.1 Mycobacterium sp.
ATCACCGGAGGCCTCCTGATCTGCAAATGTGGCTCTGCCAACGTGAGTGTTCACCCACGCTGACAACCCACGAATCGTTTTGCAGCCCGAGGCCTTCGGCCTCAGCTAGCCCCTATACCGTCTACAGGACATTCCCTGTTGTTGAGCGTGCGCTTTGGCGACCGTGGCTACTGACTCGGCGAGGTCGACCACCTCGCGTCGGGTTCTTGGTTGCTGGAGAGTTTGTTGGCCTCGGTTGGCCGAGCGTTGTTGTCGGTGGGCTGTGGGATCGTCTTGTCGTAATGCTGGAACCATGACTGATACGAATCGTGGCGATGTGTTTATTGGCCATCATGGGACAGTCCAAGGTTGGGATTCGGGTTGTGACTCACGCACAGTGCAGCGGGCAGCCGTTGACGCGTGTCGCGGTGGCCAAGCGACTGTCGATTTGTGTTGAGGACCTTCCAGACGCGGGGCTTCCGTGGACGGACCGTGATGTATTAGAACTGCAGCGCGAGCGCCCGGAATGGCTCGCCGCAGCGCGTAAGTCCTTGGCTGCTGCACGATCTGAGCAGGAGGGGCTGCGCAGAGAGCGGACCGCGGCGGTCGCAGCGCGACAGGCGACGTTCAGTTACCCGCCGGTCCTGGAGGCTTCGAAGACGTTCGCCCGTGAGTCCGCCCAAGCCCGGTTACTGGAGTATCTGCATGCCGCGTTGGATTCGCCCGCGGCCGACACTGACGTGGTTGATGCCGGTTACGACGTGTCCACGTACGCGCGTCGCGCCGACGAGGCGAACCGTGATCGAGCGCAACGAGGATTGTCGCTGTCGGGATGTGACGGCGCGGGAGATGGGCAATATGGCAAGCGTCGACCTGCCGGATCGTTGGGCGACTTGCTCGACGCCCGGACCGGGGACACAACGGCGACGTACGTGTCTGGATTCGGGCTGAGTGCTGAAACCTGGGACGAGGCTTGGCATGACAGGTGGAGCCTTGAAGGCTTGGATTTGGCGCACGTCCTCACCCAACTGGTCCTCACCGGCGATACCGATACCCTCGAAGCCATCGCGGGTATCCCACTGGCCGATGTCGTCGTGCCGTGCCCAGAACCGGTATTCGACGACGTAGACGAGCGGGTCTGTTCGCTGGCACGTGAAGCGCTGCATGCTCGGCGTAAGCGTGAATGCCCTGTCCTAGATCCTGAGGACATCGTTGATATGGACTCGCCGATCTGGGCGCTGCCCCAGCTGCTGCTCGCGTGCCGGCAGGACTGGGACCCCACCGAACGGCTGGCAGCCCTTATCGCGGGGTTGGACTAGCGATGGCCAATCTCGGCCCGGACGATTATGTTTCGGCCACCGCGGCCGCGCACCGGCTAGGCGTATCCACACGAGCTTTGCGCCGCTACACCCAAGACGGGAAACTGCCCGATGCACGAGCGCCGGCGGACGGCGAGTCTTCTGTATCGCCGACTTGGACGCGATAACCGGCAAACCAGCCGCCAATGGGGCGGCGGTGGCGTATGCGCGGGTGTCGTCTCGCCGTGAGCAGGCTGAGGGGGATCTCGATCGTCAGGTAGGCCGGCTGCGCGGCCAGGTCGATGCAACCCTCACGGTATTCACCGATGTCGCTTCTGGGCTATCCGACCGCCGGGCTGGTCTTCGTAAAGCCTTGGCCGAATGCATGAACCCAGAAGTCGATCGGTTGTTGGTTGAGCATCCAGACCGGCTCGCTAGATTCGGAGTTGGACTAATCGAGCACCTGCTACAGGGGTACGGCGTCACCGTCGTTTGCACCGGACAGTCCGAGGAAGAGTCAGCCGAATCAGAACTAGTCCGTGACATGCTGGCGATCGTCACCAGCTTCGCCGGCCGTCTTTACGGCCAGGGATCAGCCAAGACGAAGCGGCTGCGCGCTGTGGTGGCCGCCGAAACCACCGGTGGTGAGGACCAATGACGCCGGGGCGGTTGCGCGAATGGCGTGGCGTGAAGCCGGTGGCCGCGCCGTCTGGCGTGGCGATTACCACTCGTTTGCGCACCAGTGCGGAAGACGAGCGTGCGCTGGATGCTGTTGCTGAGCATGTGGGTCGGTTGCGGCGTGCTGATTTGGCCAGGACCACACACCCAGAACCCGAGGATCCGGATCTGGACGGCGATGGCCGTCGGCAGGCGCGGCGGGGCCGGCTCAATTCGCAAGAAGGCGTTGACCGGGCAATCGAGTGCGCGGTGGGCTAATGCGGTCATCGCCGGCAATGATGACCAGTACCGACTCGCCCGCGATGCCCAGTACCGCCACATCGTCGGGTTGCGAGCCGCGATCGCGACCATCGAGAAACGCCTGGTCGCCCCCACCACGGACACCCTGACAGTGGCCGAGCGGAAAACCCGGCGAAAGACCAAGGACCCGAAAGGCTATGCCACCCAAAGCGAGCGGTTTCAGAAGCAGCGCCGCCTGCAGCACCGACGCGGTGAACTGGCCCGGGTCGAAGCTGAGCGGGCCGAGAATCGGGTGCGAGTCGTGGAGGGCGGTACACGGCTGGCCAACACGCGCCACCACCTCGCCGTAGCTGGTCTGACCGAACAAAGCTGGCGGGAGCGGTGGGATGGGGCCCGGTACCGCATCGCTGCCAACGGATCCACTGATGAACCGTTCGGCAACCTGACCATCACCGTCACCCCGGACGGGCAGGTCAGCATACGGTTGCCGAAACCGTTGGAGTACTTGGCCAATGCCGCGCGGGGCCGCTACGTACTGTCCGGCGCGGCGGGGTTCTCCCACCGCGGTGATGAGTGGGCTGTGAGAATCACCAGCGGGCAGTCGGTATCCGATACCATCACCCGCCGCCCGGGCCGCGCCGGCCGGTATCTGAGCGCCTCGTGGGCTACGCCCAGCCTGCCTTACTGGGCCGGCCGCGACAACGGCTGCACCGCTGGTGGTGACGTGTATGCGGCCGGGCCGGTGGTGGGTGTGGATCTCAACGACGGGCACCTCGCGCTCCGCCGGCTGGACGCCCACGGCAACCCGGTCGGCCCCGCCGAACGCATCGACATCGACCTGTCCGGCACGTCGGCGCGCCGAGATGCCCAGGTACGCCATGCGATCACCCGCCTGATCCACTACACCCACCGGCACGGCATCGACACGATCGCGGTGGAGGACCTGGACTTCGCCGACGCGCGGGCCACCGGGAGGGAGACGATGGGCCGTGGCCGGCGCGGGAAACGGTTCCGTCGCACCGTGTCCGGGATCCCGACCGCGGTATTCCGGAACCGCCTGGCCGCGCAAACCCACGCCGCAGGTATCGAATTGTTGGCGGTCAATCCCGCTTACAGCAGCATCTGGGGTGACGCGCACTGGCGCAAACCCTACGAGAACGTCACCCGACACCAGGCAGCTGCCACGGTGATCGGGCGTCGCGCCCAAGGCTTCACCGCCCGGCGACGGAAGGGTGTGACACAGCCACGACCAGAGGATCGCGCTGTGAGAGCTACCAACCAGACCGGACCCGACAGCCCCCAGGCGAGCAACACCGGAAGCCGCCACCGGCCACGGACACGGGGACCCACATCCCGTTCGCCCGACCGGACACGAACACGGCACCCGAGCCGGGCAACCGTTACCCCGGCAATGGCCGACAACGGCCAACTTCGAACGTAACGGTGTGCTACCAACGGCACGTGACCCCGACACCGTTCCACGATCTCGACGCCTTCCTCGCCCTGCCCCGGGTGGCCGGCCTCGTGGTGTCGCCCGACGGCTCGCGCGTCGTCACGACGATCGCCGAACTCAACGATGAGCGGACCCAGTTCATCACCGCCGTCTGGGAACTCGACCCCGCCGGCGAACGACCGGCGCGGCGGCTGACCCGCGGCGCCAAGGGTGAGTCGGCACCGGCGTTCACCGCATGCAACGACCTGCTGTTCATCGCCGCACGCACCGCCGATGAGGCAGACCCATCGCCCGCATCGCTGTGGCGGCTTCCTGCCGCGGGCGGCGAGGCGACCCAGCTCCTCGACCTGCCCGGGGGCGTCGACGCCGTGCACACCGCGCGCGAAGCGGACGTCACGCTCGTCAACACCGCCATGCTGCCCTCGGCCACCGGCGTCGACGACGACAAGCGGTTGCGGGCGCTGCGCAAGGACGCCAAGGTCTCGGCCGTACTGCACACCGGATACCCGGTGCGGCACTGGGATCACGACATCGGACCAGGGCTGCCACACCTATTGGACGTCTCCGGCGACCCCCGCGACTTGACCCCCGGACCGGGCCAGGCCATGCGCGAAGCGGACCTCGACGTCAGCCGGGACGGGCGGTTCGTCGTGACCTCCTGGCACGGGCCAGGACCGGGTGCGTCCATTCGCGGCACGCTGGTGCGCATCGACGTCGGCACCGGCGAGCGCGCCGTCATCGCCGAGGACCCCGGTGCCGACCTGGAGTTCCCGGCGATCTCGCCTGACGGCACCACCGTGGCATTCACCCGCGAGACCGTGGCCACGCCCTACCAGGCACCGCGAATCACGCTGTGTGTCATGCGTTTCGGCGAGGAGTTCACCGAGCTCGCGACCGGTTGGGATCGTTGGCCCGCCTCGGTCGCCTGGTCCGCCGACGGCGCCACCCTGGTCGTCACTGTCGACGAGGCGGGCCGGCGCCCGGTGTTCATCGTCGACCCCGACAGCGGCGAGGTCACCCGGCTCACCGACGACGACTTCTCGTACACCGACGTGTGCCCCGCGCCGGGCGGCGTGCTCTACGCGCTGCGCAGTAGCTATGCGGCGCCACCGCACCCGGTGCGCATCGACGCGAACGGAACCGTGACCGCGTTGCCGTGCGTCGAGCTGCCCAGGCTGCCGGGCGATGTGAATGAGCTGACTGCCGCCGCGCCCGACGGCACCCCGATCCGGTCCTGGCTGACGCTGCCCGACGGGGACGACGCGGCGCCGCTGGTGTTGTGGATCCACGGTGGCCCGCTGGCCAGCTGGAACGCCTGGCACTGGCGGTGGAACCCGTGGCTTCTGACCGCCAAGGGATACGCCGTGCTGCTGCCCGACCCGGCGTTGTCGACGGGCTACGGCCAGGACTTCATCCAGCGTGGCTGGGGCGCGTGGGGGTTCGCCCCGTACACCGACCTGATGGCCGCCACCGACGCCGCGTGCGCGCATCCCCGGGTGGACGGAACCCGCACCGCGGCGATGGGCGGCTCCTTCGGCGGCTACATGGCCAACTGGATCGCCGGGCACACCGACCGGTTCGCCGCCATCGTCAGCCACGCGGGGCTGTGGATGATGGACCAGATGTTCGGCACCACCGACGGCGCGTACTGGTGGGCGCGCGAAATGACCACCGAGATGACCGAGCAGAACACCCCGCACCGGCACGTCGGTGCAATCCGCACGCCGATGCTGGTGATCCACGGCGACAAGGACTACCGCGTACCGATCGGCGAAAGCCTGCGGCTCTGGTACGAGCTGCTCAGCGACTCCGCGCTGCCCGCCGCCGCCGACGGCACCAGCGCGCACGAGTTCCTCTACTTCCCGACCGAGGGGCACTGGGTGCTGGCGCCGCAGCACGCCAAGGTCTGGTACCAGGTGGTCACTGCGTTCCTTGCCAGCCACGTCCTCGGGGAGCAGTCCGAGCCGCCGGAGATCCTCGGCTGACCACCCACCTCGCGGCCTCGACCCACCGGTAGGTTGGGGCCATGACCGCAGCGCAGCGTGAACTCGACGTCGTCCTCTACGGCGCCACCGGGTTCGTCGGCAAACTGACGGCCGAGTACCTCGCCAAGGCAGGCGGCACCGCCCGGATCGGGCTCGCGGGCCGCTCCACCGAACGCCTCCTCAAGGTGCGCGAATCGCTCGGCGAGGCGGCGCGGGGCTGGCCGCTGATCGCCGCCGACGCGGCGTCGCCGTCATCGCTGAACGACATGGCGGCCAGGGCCCACGTCGTGGTCACTACCGTAGGCCCCTACACCAAGTACGGACTGCCGCTGGTCGCCGCGTGCGCGGCCGCAGGCACCGACTACGCCGACCTCACCGGTGAGACGATGTTCATCCGCGAAAGCATCGACACCTACCACGAGCAGGCCGTCGACAGCGGCGCGCGCATCGTGCACTCCTGCGGATTCGACTCCATCCCTTCGGATCTCACCGTATACGCGCTATACAAGCGCGTGCTTGAGGACAGCGCCGGCGAGCTCGGCGAGACCAACTTCGTGGTACGCGGATTCGCCGGCGGCTTGTCCGGCGGCACCGTCGCCTCGATGATGGAGGTGATGTCGACCGCGTCGGCCGACCCGGAGGCGCGGCGGCTGATGAACGACCCGTACACCCTGACCACCGACCGCGCGGGCGAACCGGACTTCGGGCACCAGTCCGACACCCCGTGGCGACGCGGTCGCGACATCGCACCCGAACTGGGTGGCGTCTGGACCGGAGCCTTCGCAATGGGGGCACCCAACGCGCGAATCGTCCGGCGCAGCAACGCATTACTCGGCTGGGCGTACGGCCCCAGGTTCCGCTACGCGGAGAACATGAGCGTCGGCTCGTCGGTCGCGGCACCGGTGGCCGCGGCGATGGGCACGGCCGCCAACGCCGCCATCCTTGCCTTGGGCAGTCGGTACTTCAACAAGCTGCCGCGCCGCGTGCTGGAACGCATCGCGCCCAAGCCAGGCACCGGTCCCAGTGAGCGCGCCAGGGAGAACGGCCACTACCGGGTGGAGACCTACACCACCACGACGTCGGGTGCCCGGTACCGGGCCACGATGGCCCAGCGAGGTGACCCGGCATACAAGGCGACGTCGGTGTTGTTGGGGGAGTGCGGCCTGGCGCTCGCCATCGACCGCGACCAGCTGTCCGATCTTCGCGGGGTGCTGACTCCCGCGGCCGCCATGGGCGACGCACTGTTGGCCCGGTTGCCCGCGGCCGGAGTCACCCTAAACACCGTCCGGCTCAATTGAATCGGTCCGCGACGAACCGGTGTCAGCCAAGTTCGGTTGTATTAGTGTCGTCAACGAATTTCGCCACAACCCAGCAATGAAGGTGGAGATGACATGGCAGGTCTCGACGATCTCTTCGCGGAGATCCCCGTACAGGACATTGCGAGCAAGCTTGGTGCAGATGAGGGCGAGGTGAACACCGCGATTCGCACGCTGGTGCCCGCGCTCGTCGGAGGGCTGCAGCACAATGTCGAAGCCAACGACATCGACTCGAGCAAGCTCGAGTCGGCCGTCAGCACGCAGGCCGCCAGCGGCCTGCTCGACGGCGGCGTGACCCTCGATCAGGTCGACGAGAACGAGGGCGACAAGATCGTCGCCAACATCTTCGGCGGCAACAACAGCGGTGCCGTCGCCTCGGCGCTGGCGGGTACCGGCGCAGGCGGCGGGGACCTGATCAAGAAGCTGCTGCCGATCCTCGCCCCGATCGTGCTGGCCTACATAGGCAAGCAACTCACCAAGGGCGGCGCCGCGGCGCCCGCCGACACCCAGGCCCAAGCCTCGTCGGGCGGCGGTCTCGGCGACATCCTTGGCAGCATCCTCGGTGGTGCGTCCGGCGGTGGCGGAAACAACCCGCTCGGCAGCATCCTGGGCAGCGTGCTCGGTGGTGGTGGCGGCGGTCAGGGCAACGCGATCGGCGAGATCCTCGGCGGATTACTCGCCGGCAAGAAGTAGCGCTCACCGGCATCGCGGAGCCTCCGAAGTCACCCGACTTCGGGGGCTTTCGCGTTCGGCCCACCGGTCTTCCTAGAATGTCCAGGTGACCGCCAGTTCGAAGCCCGCCGACAGCCCTGGGATGGAATCCCTGCCGAAGACGTGGGATCCAAGCGCGGTTGAGAGCGACCTCTACCAGGGCTGGGTGGACGCCGGCTATTTCACCGCCGACGCCGCCAGCGACAAGCCGCCCTACTCGATCGTGCTGCCCCCGCCGAACGTGACCGGCAGCCTGCACATGGGCCATGCGCTCGACCACACGCTGATGGACGCGCTGACCCGGCGCAAGCGCATGCAGGGCTACGAGGTGCTGTGGCTGCCCGGCATGGATCACGCGGGCATCGCCACTCAGAGCGTGGTGGAGAAGCAGCTCGCCGTCGACGGGAAGACGAAGGAAGACTTCGGCCGCGAACTGTTCATCGACAAGGTGTGGGACTGGAAGCGCGAATCCGGCGGCACCATCGGCGGTCAGATGCGCCGGCTGGGCGACGGCGTCGACTGGAGCCGGGACCGCTTCACCATGGACGACGGCCTGTCGCGCGCGGTCCGGACGATCTTCAAGCGGCTCTACGACGCCGGGCTGATCTACCAGGCCGAGCGGCTGGTGAACTGGTCGCCGGTGCTGGAGACCGCCATCTCGGACCTCGAGGTGAAGTACGAAGACGTCGAGGGCGAGCTGGTGTCGTTCCGGTACGGCTCGATGGATGACGACCAGCCGCACATCGTGGTCGCCACCACGCGGATCGAGACGATGCTCGGCGACACCGCGATCGCCGTGCACCCCGACGACGACCGCTACCGGCACCTGGTCGGCACCACGCTGCCGCACCCTTTCCTGTCCCGCGACATCGTCATCGTGGCCGACGAACACGTCGACCCCGAATTCGGCACTGGCGCAGTCAAGGTCACCCCCGCGCACGACCCGAATGACTTCGAGATCGGCGTCCGGCACGAGCTGCCGATGCCGTCGATCATGGACACGAAGGGCCGCATCGCCGATACCGGAACCGAATTCGACGGCATGGACCGCCTCGACGCCCGCGTCGCCGTCCGCGAAGCGCTCGAGCGCGAGGGCCGTGTCGTCGAGGAGAAACGGCCCTACAGGCACAGCGTCGGCCACTCCGAACGCAGCGGCGAACCCATCGAGCCGCGGCTGTCGCTGCAGTGGTGGGTGAAGGTCGAATCGTTGGCCAAGGCCGCCGGTGATGCAGTGCGCAACGGCGACACCGTGATTCACCCCAAGAGCCTGGAACCCCGCTGGTTCGGCTGGGTGGACGACATGCACGACTGGTGCATCTCGCGGCAGCTGTGGTGGGGCCACCGCATCCCGATCTGGCACGGCCCGAACGGTGAGAAGGTCTGCGTCGGGCCCGACGAGACCCCGCCGGAGGGCTGGGAGCAGGACCCCGACGTGCTCGACACCTGGTTCTCGTCGGCGCTGTGGCCGTTCTCCACGATGGGCTGGCCCGACCGCACGCCCGAACTCGAGAAGTTCTATCCCACCAGCGTTCTCGTCACGGGCTACGACATCTTGTTCTTCTGGGTGGCCCGGATGATGATGTTCGGCACCTTCATCGGCGACGACGACGCGATCACTGGCGGTGGGACGCCGAAAAGTTCACGTCCGCAGGTTCCATTCCAAAACGTCTTCCTGCACGGCCTCATCCGCGACGAGTTCGGCAGCAAGATGAGCAAGTCCAAGGGCAACGGCATCGACCCGCTGGACTGGGTGGAGATCTTCGGCGCCGACGCGCTGCGGTTCACGTTGGCGCGCGGCGCCAGCCCCGGTGGCGACATGTCGATCGGCGAGGATCACGCCCGCGCGTCGAGGAACTTCGCCACCAAGCTGTTCAACGCCACCCGGTTCGCGTTGATGAACGGCGCCGCGCCAGCACCGCTGCCTGGCGTCGACGAGCTCACCGACGCCGACCGCTGGATCCTGGGCAGGTTGGAAGACGTTCGGGCCGAGGTTGATTCGGCGTTCGATGGTTACGAGTTCAGCCGGGCCTGCGAGTCGCTGTACCACTTCGCGTGGGACGAGTTCTGCGACTGGTACCTGGAGTTGGCGAAGGTGCAACTCGCCGGCGAGGAGGGCGGTGCCGAAGGGCACACCAACGCGGTGTTGGCCGCGATCCTCGACACTCTGCTCAAGCTGCTGCACCCGGTGATGCCGTTCGTCACCGAGACGTTGTGGAAGTCGTTGATGGGGGATGCGCCGGGGGCCGAATCGCTTGTCATCGCGGATTGGCCGGAGCCGTCCGGCATCGCGTTGGACGGTGCTGCGCGCAGGCGGATCACCGACATGCAGAAGCTCGTCACCGAGGTGCGCCGCTTCCGCAGCGACCAGGGCCTCAACGACCGTCAACGGGTGCCGGCCCGGCTGGTCGGGATCTCCGAGGCCGACATCGACACCCAGGTGGCCGCCATCGGCGCGTTGGCCTGGCTGACCGAACCGGCCGACGGTTTCACGCCGTCGGCGTCGGTGGAGGTGCGGCTGTCGCGAGGCACGGTCGTCGTCGAACTCGACACGTCGGGCACCGTCGACGTCGCCGCGGAGCGCCGCCGCCTTGAGAAGGATCTGGCCGGTGCGCAGAAGGAGTTGGCCCAGACCACCGCGAAGCTCGGCAACGGGGCATTCCTGGCCAAGGCGCCCGAGGCCGTCGTCGACAAGATCCAGGCCCGTCGCCAACTGGCCTCGGAAGAGGTGGAGCGCATCAACGGCCGCCTCGCCGGGCTCGCATGACGGCGAGTAGCGCAGCGGATCGCGCATGAACCCAGTGGAACCGACGCCCGACGAGGTCGCCGCACTGTTCCAGGTCGAGCATCTGCTCGACCAACGGTGGCCGGAGACGAAACTCGAACCCAGCACGACGCGCATCGCCGCGCTGATGGAGCTCCTCGGGTCACCGCAGCGCGGGTACCCGAGCATCCACGTCGCCGGCACCAACGGCAAGACGTCGGTGTCTCGGCTGATCGACTCGCTGTTGACCGCCCTGCACCGACGCACCGGCCGCATGACCAGCCCGCACTTGCAGTCCGCGGTCGAGCGCATCTCGATCGACGGCAAGCCGATCACCCCGGCGCAGTACGTCGAGACCTACCGCGAGATCGAGCCGTTCGTCGAGCTGGTCGACGCGCAGTCCGAGGCCGGTGAGTTGGGACCCGTCGGCCCGCGGCTGAGCAAGTTCGAGGTCGTCACGGCGATGGCCTTCGCCGCGTTCGCCGACGCGCCCGTCGACGTGGCAGTGGTGGAGGTCGGCCTCGGCGGGCGGTGGGACGCCACCAACGTCGTCGACGCGCCCGTCGCCGTCATCACCCCCATCGGCATCGACCACGTCGACTACCTGGGCGGCACCATCGCCGAGATTGCCGGGGAGAAGGCAGGCATCATCAAGCGGCAGGCGGATGACCTGGTGCCCAGCGAGACCGTCGCGGTGATCGGGCAGCAGGTGCCGGAGGCCATGGAGGTGTTGATCGCCCAAGCGGTCAGTGCCGACGCCGCGGTGGCCCGCGAGGACTCCGAGTTCGCCGTGCGGCGCCGCGAGGTCGCGATCGGGGGTCAACTCCTCGAACTACAGGGGCTCGGTGGCATCTACTCCGACATCTTCCTGCCCCTGCACGGCGAGCATCAGGCGCACAACGCGGTGCTGGCGCTGGCCGCAGTCGAGGCGTTCTTCGGTGCTGGCGCGCAGCGTCAGCTCGACATCGACGCGGTCCGGGCCGGGTTCGCGACGGTCGCCAGTCCCGGTCGCCTAGAACGAATGCGCAGCGCCCCAACGGTGTTCATCGACGCCGCGCACAATCCGGCAGGGGCGGCCGCCCTGGCCGCCGCCCTGCAGACCGAGTTCGACTTCCGCTTCCTGGTCGGCGTCGTGTCGGTGATGGCGGACAAGGACGTCGACGGCATCCTCGCCGCACTCGAGCCCGCGTTCGACGTGATCGTGGTGACCAACAACGGATCCCCGCGCGCGATGGAGGTGGACGCGCTGGCCCTGCGCGCCGAGGAGCGCTTCGGCCAGGAACGGGTGATCACCGCCGCCACGCTGCCCGACGCCATCGAGACCGCGACCGCGCTGGTCGAGGAGTCGGGCCAGGACGGCGCTGGCGGAATCTCCGGCGCAGGCATGGTCATCACCGGCTCGGTGGTCACCGCGGGCGCGGCTCGCACCCTGTTCGGACGGGACCCGCAGTGACCCAGGAGCCCCAGGAAGAACCCGGGGACAACGCCGCCGCGCCGACGGATCCGTGGAAGAGCTTCCGCGGCGTCATGGCTGGCACGCTGATCCTGGAATCGATCGTCGTGCTGCTCGCGCTCCCGGTCGTTTCGGTGTTGGGCGGCGGCCTCAGCGTCGCAAGCGGTGGATACCTCATCGGCGTGGCCGTGGCGCTGATCCTGCTGGCAGGCGTGCAGGGCAGGCCGTGGGCACTGAAGGCGAACATCGCCATGCAGGCCGTCGTGATCGCCGGGGCGTTCGTGCACGTCACGGTTGGCTTCATCGGCGTGCTGTTCGCGCTGGTCTGGGTATTGATCGCGTATCTGCAAGCCGAGGTCAAGCGCCGTCAGGAGCGCGGGCTGCTGCCCTGGCAGCAGCGTCCTCCTACTGACTAGTAGGCTTTGACGACGTGACTGAGCGGACTCTGGTGTTGGTCAAGCCCGACGGCGTCAAGCGACACCTCGTCGGTGAGATTCTCAGCCGAATCGAACGCAAGGGCCTGACCATCGCCGCCCTCGAACTCAAGACCGTCGGCGACGACCTCGCTCGGCAGCACTACGCCGAGCACGAGGGCAAGCCGTTCTTCCCGTCGCTGCTGGAATTCATCACCTCCGGGCCCGTGGTGGCCGTCATCGTGGAGGGGCCGCGGGCGGTTGCCGCGTTCCGGCAGATCGCCGGCGCGACGGATCCGGTCGAGAAGGCCGCGCCCGGCACCATCCGCGGTGACCTCGCCCTCGTCACCCAGGACAACCTGGTCCACGGCTCCGATTCGCCCGATTCCGCGGCCCGCGAGATCGAGCTCTGGTTCCCCGGTCGTTAGCTGCCGGAAGTGGTGCGAAACCGCACCTCGTCGGTTTCTGCTCGGCGGTGTGGGATACTAGACGCGGGTGACCGGCTCCAAACCAGGGTCGGGCGCCCGGATGAAGACTTAGACGAGCGCGACCACTTGGGACATTCCAAGTGTGGCGCCGACCGTCCAGCCATCATTCAGCCAGGCACCGTGTGCTCTCCCGAGCAGCTCGGAGCGAGACCATAACAAGCTCGGGAGCAGTTCCCCGGGCCCATAGCGGAAGCCCTCGCGTGGCCGCGTCGATACGACGCGCCCGGGGGCTTGAGGAGAATTCGTGGCCGAAGATGCCCATACCCAAGACCTATCTGAAGACACCGCGCCGGGACAGGACCCGCTGGCCCAGCAGCTGAGCGATGATGCCGCGCCGCCCATCGACGTCGTGGTCGATGAGGCCGTCGTCGATGAGGCCGTCGTTGAAGAGGCCCTCGTCGCCGAGGCCATCGAGGATGACGAGCCCGAATCGCGGCTGATGCTCGAGACCCCGGCGCCAACCAGCGCCGCGCCTGCGACTGCGGAGCCGGCGGCCTACATGCCGCTGTTCGTCGCCCCGCAACCCGTCACGTTCCGCCCACCGGCACCTCCTGTCGTAGCCGTGGAAGACGACGACGATGACGACGACACCGACGATGATGACGACGACGACTCCGACGATGAGTCCGGCGACGCCGACGACGATCAGGGTGACCGGCCCGCCGCCCGGCGGCGTCGACGGGGGCGCCGTGGTCGCGGTCGCGGTCGCGGCGAGCAGAACCCGGACGACCCGACCGACGGCGACGGGAACGACGACGACGCCTCGGACGAGGGCGACGACGACTCCGACGACGCAGGCGCCGACGACGAGAACGCGTCCGCCGAGGGCGGCAAGACTCGTCGGCGCAGGCGCAGGCGTCGCAAGTCCGGCGCGGGTGACGGGGACGAGAACGGCTCGCCGGACGATCCGCCGAACACGGTCGTGCACGAGCGTCCGCCCAGGGAGAAGGCGGCCAAGGCCGTCAACAACGAGATTCAGGGCATCAGCGGATCCACCCGGCTGGAGGCCAAGCGGCAGCGCCGCAGGGACGGCCGCGACGCTGGACGGCGCCGCCCACCGATCCTGAGTGAGGCCGAGTTCCTGGCCCGCCGCGAGGCCGTCGAACGCGTCATGGTGGTGCGCGACAAGGTCCGCACCGAACCGCCCCACGAGGGTGCCCGCTACACCCAGATCGCGGTGCTCGAGGACGGCGTCGTGGTCGAACACTTCGTGACGTCCGCGGCGTCGGCGTCGCTGGTCGGCAACATCTATCTCGGCATCGTGCAGAACGTGCTGCCGTCCATGGAGGCGGCGTTCGTCGACATCGGCCGCGGCCGCAACGGCGTGCTCTATGCCGGTGAGGTGAACTGGGAGGCCGCCGGACTCGGCGGCGCCAGCCGCAAGATCGAGCAGGCCCTCAAGCCCGGCGACTATGTCGTCGTCCAGGTGAGCAAGGACCCCGTCGGGCACAAGGGCGCGCGCCTCACCACACAGGTGTCGCTGGCCGGGCGGTACCTGGTGTACGTGCCGGGAGCGTCGTCGACAGGGATCAGTCGCAAGCTGCCCGACACCGAACGGCAGCGGCTCAAGGAAATCCTGCGCGAGGTGGTCCCCGCCGATGCGGGCGTGATCATCCGCACCGCGTCGGAGGGCGTCAAGGAAGACGACATCCGCACCGACGTAAATCGGCTGCAGGAGCGCTGGACCCAGGTCGAAGCCAAGGCGGCCGAGACCAAGAAGAAGGCGGCCGGCGTTGCGATCGCGCTCTACGAAGAGCCCGACGTGCTGGTCAAGGTGATCCGCGACCTGTTCAACGAGGACTTCTCCGGCCTCATCGTGTCCGGTGACGACGCCTGGCAGACCATCGACGACTACGTCAAATCCGTTGCACCGGAACTGGTTCCGCGGATGACCAAGTACGAACCCATTTCGCCCGACGGCCCTGACGTGTTCGCTGTGCACCGTATCGACGAACAGCTGACCAAGGCGCTCGATCGCAAGGTGTGGCTGCCGTCGGGCGGCACCCTGGTGATCGACCGCACCGAGGCGATGACCGTCGTCGACGTGAACACCGGCAAGTTCACCGGATCCGGCGGAAACCTCGAGCAGACCGTCACGCGCAACAATCTGGAAGCTGCCGAGGAGACCGTGCGCCAGCTGCGGCTGCGCGACATCGGCGGCATGGTCGTCATCGACTTCATCGACATGGTGCTCGAGGCCAATCGCGATCTGGTGCTGCGTCGGCTGACCGAGGCGCTCGGCAGAGACCGCACCCGTCACCAGGTGTCGGAGGTGACGTCGCTCGGGCTGGTCCAGCTGACCCGAAAGCGCTTGGGCACCGGCCTGATCGAGGCCTTCTCCACCACCTGCACCCACTGCGCCGGACGCGGGATCGTGCTGCACGCCGATCCCGTCGACGCAGGCCCGTCAGCCGGCCGTAGCCCCGACTCGGGCGGCGGCGGTAGGCGTGGCAAGCGCGGCAAGAAGGGCGTCAAGACCGAGGACGTCCAAGTGGCCAAGGTGCCGTCGCACGCGGCGGGTGAACATCCGATGTTCAAGGCGATGGCCGCCGCCAACGGTCGGCCAGAAGACGAGGACGGGGTCGAGGACGACTCGGCCGAGGACGAGACGGCAATCGTCGAGGCAGACCTGGATGGCGACATCGCCGCGCAGGTCCTCGACGTGGACACCGACGAGGACTCGACCGAATCCGACGACGACGACGAATCGGATGACGACGATGAAGACGACGTCGATCTGGCCGCCGACGACGAGGACGAGGACATCGATGACGACATCGAGGTTATCGACGATTCGGATGACGACGATGACGACGACTCGGACGACACCGACGAAGACGACGAAGACGACGACGAAGACGACGACGATGACGACTCGGACGACGAAGACGAGGACGAAGACGAAGACGACGACGATGACGACGACGCGGACGAGTCGCTCGTGTCGGCCACGTCGCGTCCTCGCCGGCGCCGAGCGGCCGCCCGGCCGGCAGGACCGCCCGCCCATGACGCATAGACAGGCGGTTTGACCCCTTACCCGCTGGTCACGTAACCTTGAGCAGTTGTCTTCAGGCCCCGTGACCAACTGAGCCACAGACAGCATCGGTTTGCGAGGAACCACCGACACCCCGCACCCCCAGACCAGCGCTCGCGCCCCCGGGTAGCGCGCGCCCGCACAGCGAAGTAGAGGAAGACGACACGATGGCGACGTACGCAATCGTCAAGACCGGCGGCAAGCAGTACAAAGTCGCGGTCGGAGACATAGTCAAGGTCGAGAAGCTGGAGCTTGAAGCCGGCGCCTCCGTCTCGCTGCCCGTCGCGCTCGTCGTCGACGGCGCGAAGGTCACCACCGATGCGAAGGACCTGGCGAAGGTCTCCGTGACCGGCGAGGTGCTCGAGCACACCAAGGGCCCCAAGATCCGCATCCACAAGTTCAAGAACAAGACCGGCTATCACAAGCGGCAGGGCCACCGTCAGCCGCTGACGGTCGTCAAGGTCACCGGAATCGCGTGATGAGCGTTCACGCGAAGAACAGACAGCACTGAGGACAGGGAGCGAACCAATGGCACACAAGAAGGGCGCTTCCAGCTCACGCAACGGTCGCGACTCCAACGCCCAGCGGCTCGGCGTCAAGCGCTTCGGCGGGCAGGTCGTCAAGGCAGGCGAGATCATCGTCCGGCAGCGCGGCACGCACTTCCACCCCGGCGTCAACGTCGGTCGTGGCGGCGACGACACCCTGTTCGCCACCGCGCCGGGCGCCGTGGAGTTCGGCGTCAAGCGCGGACGCAAGACGGTCAACATCGTCCGCGTCGCGCGACCCGAGGCCTAGCACTCCGCTTCCAACGTCGAGATCGACGTTTTGCGGGAGGCCTCTCGCACTTCGTCTGCAGAACGTAGATCTCGTCACGGAAAGGAAGTCCGATGCCTCGGTTCGTCGACCGCGTCGTCATCCACGCCCGTGCGGGCAACGGCGGTAGAGGCTGCGCCTCGGTACACCGGGAGAAGTTCAAGCCACTCGGTGGTCCCGACGGCGGCAACGGTGGCCGCGGCGGCAGCATCATTCTGGTGGTCGACCCGCAGGTGCACACCCTTCTCGACTTCCACTTCCATCCGCACGTCGACGCCGCGTCGGGCAAGCCGGGCGCGGGCAACAACCGCGAGGGTGCCTCCGGTGGCGACCTCGAACTGCGGGTCCCCGACGGCACCGTCATCCTCGACGAGGACGGCCGGTTGCTCGCCGATCTGGTGGGTGAGGGCACGCGTTTCGAAGCTGCGGCTGGCGGCCGTGGCGGCCTCGGCAACGCGGCGTTGGCGTCGCGCGCCCGCAAGGCGCCGGGTTTCGCGCTGCTCGGCGAGAAGGGTCAGGCCCGCGACTTCACCCTCGAACTCAAGACCGTCGCCGACGTCGGCCTGATCGGATTCCCTTCGGCGGGCAAGTCATCGCTGGTGTCGGTGATCTCGGCGGCCAAGCCGAAGATCGCCGACTACCCCTTCACGACGCTGGCGCCGAACCTTGGCGTGGTGTCGGCGGGGGAGAACACCTTCACCGTCGCCGACGTTCCCGGTCTGATCCCCGGGGCCTCCGAGGGCCGCGGCCTCGGCTTGGACTTCCTGCGCCACATCGAGCGCTGCGCGGTGCTGGTGCACGTAGTCGATTGCGCGACACTGGAGCCGGGCCGTGACCCGATCTCCGACATCGACGTGCTGGAGGCCGAACTGGCCGCCTACACCCCGACCTTGCAGGGCGATACGACGCTGGGCGACCTCGCGGAGCGGCCACGTGCGGTGGTGCTCAACAAGATCGACGTGCCCGATGCGCGCGAACTGGCCGACTTCGTCCGGGACGAGGTGGCCGAACGCTACGGCTGGCCGGTGTTCGAGGTGTCGACCATCACCAGGGACGGACTGCGGCCGTTGACGTTCGCGTTGTGGGACCTGGTGTCGGCATACCGGCAGGCGCAGCCCGTGGTGGCGCCGCGCCGCCCGGTGATCAAGCCGATCCCGGTCGACGACAGCGGGTTCACCGTGTCCTCGGACGGCGAGGGCGGTTTCGTGGTGCGCGGCGCCAGGCCCGTCCGTTGGATCAGCCAAACGGATTTCACCAACGACGAGGCCGTCGGCTATCTGGGCGACCGGTTGGCCCGGCTCGGCGTGGAGGACGAGTTGATCAAGCAGGGCGCTCGGCCCGGCTGCGCGGTCACCATCGGTGACATGACGTTCGACTGGGAACCGCAGACTCCCGCGGGCATCGAAATGCAGATGTCGGGGCGCGGCACCGACATTCGACTGGAACAGACCGACCGCGTCGGCGCCGACGAGCGCAAGGCCGCCCGGCGCGATCGCCGTCGCCGCGGCGGTGAGGATGACTAGCACCCACCGGAACGCGGTACGCACTGCGCGCAGCGTCGTGGTCAAGGTCGGCACCACCGCGCTGACCACGCCGTCGGGCATGTTCGACGCCGGTCGCCTTGCCACGCTGGCCGACGCCATCGAGGCGCGGATGAAGGCGGGATCCGACGTCGTGATCGTGTCGTCCGGCGCCATCGCCGCAGGCATCGAACCGCTCGGCTTGACCAAGCGGCCCACTGATCTGGCCACCAAGCAGGCGGCGGCCAGCGTCGGGCAGGTGGCACTGGTGAACGCCTGGAGTGCGGCGTTCGGCCGCTACCAGCGCACCGTCGGCCAGGTCCTGCTCACCGCACACGACATCTCGATGCGGGTGCAGCACAACAACGCCCAGCGCACGCTGGACCGACTGCGCTCGCTGCACGCCGTCGCGATCGTCAACGAGAACGACACCGTGGCCACCAACGAGATCCGGTTCGGCGACAACGACCGACTCTCGGCGTTGGTGGCGCACCTGGTAGGCGCCGATGCCTTGGTGCTGTTGAGCGATATCGACGGCCTGTACGACGGCGACCCGCGGAAGGCCACCGAGACCAACCCGGCGCGTTTCATCCCCGAGGTCGCCGCACCCGATGACCTGGACGGGGTGGTGGCAGGCAGCGGGAGTCGTCTTGGCACCGGTGGAATGGCCTCCAAGCTGTCGTCGGCCCTGCTGGCCGCCGACGCCGGGGTGCCGGTGCTGCTCGCCGCGGCCTCCGACGCAGCCGATGCGTTGGCCGACGCGTCCGTCGGAACGGTGTTCGCGCCGCGTGGTGAACGGATGTCGGCACGCCGGTTCTGGGTGCGCTACGCCGCGGAGTCCACTGGCGCGTTGACCCTCGACGACGGTGCCGTTCGCGCGGTGGTCCGACAACGGCGGTCACTCCTGCCCGCCGGGATCACCGCGGTCTCCGGCCGATTCCACGGCGGCGACGTGATCGAACTGCACGGCCCGGATGCGGGCATGGTCGCGAGGGGCGTGGTGGCCTACGACGCCGCGGAATTGGCCACCATGATCGGTCGCTCCACGTCGGACCTGCCCGCCGAAATGCGCCGCCCCGCCGTGCACGCCGACGACCTCGTCGCCGTCTAGAGCGCCTCGAGATACAGTGTGCCCCAGACGATCTGGGTCAGCGTGTTGGCCAATTCAGCGTCGTAGGACGGTGGCCTGCCCGGCAGGTTCTGCTGGCACGTCCGCTCGACCATCCAGGTGAGGGCGCTCGCTGCGGTCGCCGCGGAGAGCTCGGGACGGATGACGCCGTCGCCCTGGCCCTCTTCGATGACCGCGGCCACGCGCCCCGAAATGGCGGTGAGAATCTCCTGGTAGGTGGCGCCGACCTGCGGGTCGTAGCCGGCCATCTCGTTGAGCGCGACGAGCAACGGTTGGTGCTGCCGGTAGCTGGCGACGATGCCGCTCATGGCGGCCAGGACGTCGCGGGGGTCGCGTCGCTGCGCGACGCTCCACCAGCGCTCGCCCGCGTTGGCGAGGTCACCGAACACCTGGCCGGTCAGGCTACGCAGCAGGTGACCCTTGTCTTCGAAGTAGATGTAGAAGCTGGCACGGGAGATGCCCGCCTCGGTTGCCAGCCGGTCGACGCTGAGCTCGGTGAAACTGGTTCCGTCGGCCATCAGGCGCTCGGTGGCGTCGAGCAGTTGCCGCTCGATCCGCTCGCGCCGCTCCTGTCGATTGGCCTGCGGCCTTCGTGTCACCGACGGCATGTCAGGCAGCGTAACGCGCGCACGCACTCCTTGACTAGACATAGTGTCTAGTCTTATCGTCTCGGGTATGACTGTGTCGCCGCTCACATCTTCTGCAACCCGCGACTACGACCCGATCGACCTCTCGTCGCGGGCCTTCTGGGCCACCAGCGCCGCCGAGCGCGAGTTGTCCTTCGCCGCCCTTCGCGCCGAGCGTCCAGTGAGTTGGCATCGACCGGTCGAGGACTCGTTGATGCCCGACCCGAGCGATCCCGGTTACTGGGCGGTGACGCGCCACGCCGACATCGTCACGGTCAGCCGGGACAACGAGACCTTCCTCTCGGGTAAGGGCGTGCTGTTCGAGACCATCCCGGAGGAGCTGCTCGAGGCATCGCAGTCCTTCCTGGCGATGGATCCGCCTCGACACACGATGCTGCGCAAGCTCGCACACGCGGCCTTCACCCCGCGACAGGTGCGCCGCATCGAGGAGTCGATCAAGGCGAATGCGCACGCCATTGTGGGGGAGTTGCGATGGATGGGCAGCGGTGCCGACTTCGTCGAACAATGCGCAAGGGAACTACCGATCCGGACGCTATCGGACATGGTCGGCATTCCGGAATCCGAACGGGCGCAGGTGGCGCATGCCGCCGATGCGTTGGTGTCGTGGGCCGATCCGATCTACCTCGACGGGCGTAACCCGCTCGAGGTGCTGGTCGGCAATCAGATGTATCTGCACCAGGTGGCGGGTGCACTGGCCGCAGACCGTCGGGCGAATCCAGGAGACGACCTGATCACCAGTCTGGTCGAAGCCGAGGTCGACGGTGACCGGCTCACCGACGCCGAGGTGGCCGCATTCTTCGTGCTGCTAGCGGTGGCGGGCAATGACACCACGCGCCAGACGATGAGCCATGCGGCCAAGGCGCTCACCGACTTCCGCGACCAGCGCACCTGGCTGGCCGCGGACTTCGACGACCGCATCGGCAGCGCCGTCGAGGAGATGGTCCGGTGGGCCACCCCGGTGATGACGTTCCGCCGCACGGCAGCAGTCGATTGCGAGCTTGGCGGGCAGTCGATCTCCGCTGGCGAGAAGGTCGTCATGTTCTACTCGTCGGGCAACTTCGACGAGCGCGCATTCGATCAACCCGGCCACTTCGATTTGGGCCGCAAGCCCAATTCGCACGTCGGATTCGGTGGCGGCGGGCTGCACTTCTGCCTCGGTGCGCACGTGGCGCGGGCACAGCTACGGGCGATCTTCGGTGAACTGCTCATTCAATTGCCCGAATTCGAGGCAGGCGATCCCTCGTACGTGCCGGGCAACTTCATCCACGGCATCCGCTCGATGCCGGTCACCTTCTAGCGATTTCGGCGCGTTTTCGCTCGCTGAGCGCGAACGTTAGCGCGCCGAAATCGCGAAGAGTTCGTCGGCCAGCAGGGCAAGGAGCTCCGAGCAGCCGCCGTCGACCTTGACGTTGGCCAGGTGATCGCCGCGGGTGGGCCCGCGGTTGACGATCGTGACGGCCTTGCCGTGCGCCGCGGCGTGCCTAACGAACCGCAGGCCGGAGAACACGGTCAGCGACGAACCGGCCACCAGCAGTGCGTCCGCCGCGTCGACGAGCGAATATGCCTGCGCGACACGCTCCTTGGGCACGTTCTCACCGAAGTAGACGATGTCGGGCTTGAGCATGCCCCCGCAGCGCGGGCAGTCCACGTACCGGAACGACGCGGTCTCGGTGACCATCGCGTCGGCATCGGGTGCCACCGCGATGCCACCGATCTGTTCGGCCCGCTCGACGAAGCCGGGGTTGAGCGCTTCCAACTGCTCGGCCAACGCCACCCGCGTCATGGTGTGCCCACAGGCGAGGCACGCCACCCGGGCGTAGGTGCCATGCAGGTCGATCACCGTCTGGCTGCCCGCCTTGGTGTGCAGCAGGTCGACGTTCTGGGTGATCACTCCGGTGACGACGCCCGCGTGTTCCAGCGTCGCCAGCGCACGGTGCCCGGCGTTGGGCAGCGTGGCGTCCATGTGACGCCAGCCGACGTGGTTGCGCGCCCAGTACCGCTGCCGGAACACGGCGTCCGAGGTGAACTGCCGGATGGTCATCGGGTTGCTCGGCGGCGAGTCCGGGCCGCGGTAGTCGGGGATGCCGGAGTCGGTCGATAGCCCCGCTCCGGTCAGGACGGCGATGCGCTGACCTGCGAGCACACGGACCAGTTCGGGGCCTTCCACGGTGTCCAGCGTAGGCGCTCTCGCGTTATCGTCCCTGCATGGACTTGACCGTGCGGAAGCTGCGCTACTTCGCGGTCGTCGCCGAGGAGCGCCACTTCACCAGGGCCGCGGCCCGGCTGTTCGTCGCACAGCAGTCACTGTCACGGCAGATCCGTGATCTCGAGGAGGAGGTCGGTGCGCTGCTCTTCTACCGGACGACCCGGTCAGTAGAACTGACACCGGCGGGCGAGGCATTCCTCGTCGGAGTGCAATCGGCGCTTGCCAGCCTCGACGCCGGCATCGAGGAGGCGCGCAGGCACGACGCGGGTGTGGTCGGACACGTGCGGATCGGGTTCGGGTTGGGGGCCGCGCTCGAGCTGACGCCGTACATCGTCGAGGAGTTCTCGCGGGAGTTCCCCAACGTCGAAATCGAGATGCGCGAGTTCGGGTTGCCGGACCAGAGCGCCGGGCTGTCCGACCACTGGGCAGACGTCGCGATCATCCGACCGCCACTGGCCGATCCCGGCATCGTCGCCCACACGCTCTTCGTCGAGCCGCGGGTATTGACCGTCTCGGTGCGTCACGCGCTCGCGCAGCGGCAGACCGTCTCCGTGGCCGACATTCTCGACGTACCGCTTGCCGTGGGCAGGTCCACCGACGAGGAGTACCGCCGCTTCTGGAGTCTGCAGGACTTCCGTACGGGGTTGACCGAGCCGATCCTTACTCCTACCACCAGCAACACCGAGGAGATCGAGTTGATCGCCGCAGGACTGGCGTGCACGGTCAACCCGGCCGCGATCATGCGCTACATCCCGCACTCGGGGGTGCGCTACATTCCGATCGTCGACGTGCCGGGCTCGGCCGTGGCCATCGCGTGGCGACGTGACCGAGTCTCTCCGCTAGCACTGGCCTTCAATCGTGTCGCCCAAGAAGTCCGGGACCGTGAGACCGCGACGGTTGAGAGCATCGAGAACCCGTTCAGCGGAGTCGAATTCACGTCCACACCGGTGTCGCACGACCATCCGTAACTCAGGGCCGCTTCACCGAATCCTGGAACTTCGCGACACCGGCCTCGCCGCGCTTGATGCGGCCCCGCAACACCAGCACGTGCCACAGCACCGCAAGAACGGTCGCGCCTGCGACCACCTTCACCGCACCGTGGAACTCGGCAGGGATGGTCAGGATCAGTAGCGCGGTGATGATCCACACCAGTCCGACGATCATCAGCGGGACGCCCCACCGGCCCAGGTTGAATGCCCCAGGGGCAGCCGCCAACGTCGGGCGTCGGCGCATGTACGACCCGACGATCAGCAGATAGACCAGATAGGGCGCGATGGACGTCGCACCGACCAGGGTGGTGAACGAATCCGTTTGCAGGAAGCCATAAACCATGAAGCACACGCTGATCACGCCTCCCACGATCAGCGCGCGCATCGGTGTCTGGGTGCGCGCGTTGACCATGCGGAAGTGGCGAGAGAACGGCAACATGTTGTCGCGGCCCATCGAGTACATCAACCGGGCCTGGGCGGCCTGGTTGGCGATGACGAGCGCGATCATGGAGAACGCCACCACGACGATGAACACCTTCACCAGCGCGGACGGCAGGTAGAAGTCTGCGATCGTCACGATGGGCGCGTCGGAAGCTTGCGCCGCGCCCAGATCCGGCATGGCCACGGTGAAGCAGATCAGGGCCAACATGCCGAGCACCGCCGAACCGATCACGCCGGTGAGCACCCCGCGGGGGACGGCCTTCTGCGAGTCGACGGCCTCCTCGGTCAGGTCCGCAGAGAGTTCGAACCCGACCATCGTGTAGATGCCCAGCAACCCGGCCAGCACGAAGTGGCCGATCCCCGAGCCTTCGGTTCCACTGCTGTTCACCAGGTTCGCGACCGATCCGCCGTCGTCACCGGTGTACACGCCGAACGCGACGACCACCGTGATGGCCAGAAGCACGGTCCCGATGATCTCGGCGACCACCGCGGTGTTGTTGACCCGCGCCGCCAACTGCACACTGACGATGTTGATCAGGACGGTGAACAACAGTATGGCGATCGCGACGCCGAGGAGCACCCCGTCGGGCGGGCTGATGCCCATCGCCTCGAACAACAGCGGGGTGGCGCCCAACAGGATGATCGCCCCGCCCGTGATGCTCATGTACAGCAGACCGAAGAAACCGGTGTACCAGCCGTAGGTGGAGCCGACCAGGCGCGCGCCCCACTGGTACGCGTAGCCCGCCAGCGGGATCTTGGTGCTCAGCTCCGCGATCAAGAGCGCCATGACGATCTGGCCGGCCGCGGCGATTGGCCAGGTCCAAATCGATGCGCCGCCAAACTGATTGATGGCGAATCCATAGTTCAGAAAGATTCCGGTGGAGATGGAGACGATGGAGAAGGAGATTGCGAACAACGAGAAGAAGCGCAGCGTCCGCTTGAGCTCCTGCGCGTAGCCGAAGGACGCCAGCGTCGCATCGTGAGGGTTGTCGAGATTCGCTGTCGCTGCCGTGGAGTTGTCGGTTGGGCGGTTGATCGTCATGGGATCTCCTTGGCTCGGCGGGACGGGGTCAGTTGGGGCCGAAGCGCTTTCGCACTTCGGCGAACGCGACCTCGGTGCCGCGTAGTGCGCGATCGATGACTGCGTCATCCATCGCGCAGGACATGAACCAGTTGTGCTTGGGATGCAGATAGACACCCGACCGAAGTGCGGTCTCGGCGAAGTACGTCATCCGCTCGCGGTCCACGTCTCCTGAAAAGGTCACATAGGGCATGACTTCGGGTCCCGTGTAGGCGATGGTGAGCCCGTTGTCGGCGGCCTGAGCCAGGATGCCCGCCCGCAAGCGTGCGCCGGCACGTCGCATCAGCGACACTCCGTCGATGTCGCCGAGGCGTCGGATCGTGGCGAGTGCCGCGGCCATGGGTGTCGAGTTCATCCAGAAGGATCCGGTGAGGAACACCGCCGATGCCGCGTCACGTAGGGCTTCCTGGCCGGTGACCGCAGCGAGCGGATAGCCGTTCGCGATTGCCTTGCTCCACGCGCTGAGGTCGGTACGTACTCCGATCGATTCCCAGCTGCCCCCGTGGGCGAGACGGAACCCGCAACGTACGTCGTCGATGATCAGCAACGCGTCGCGTTCGTCGCAACGTCGGCGGACGTGCCGGGCGAACTCGACGTCGACGAGGTCCTGATCTTCGCCCTCGACGTGTCGGAAGGGGGTCAGCATGACGCCCGCGAGATCACTGCCCGCCGCCTCGACGGCACGGTCGAAGTCGTCCTGGTCGTTGTAGTCGAAGTAACCCATCGCGGCCCGGTCACTCGCAAGGGTCCCGGTAGGAACGGGCGTACACCACGGCGCCGCGCCGTGGTAGATGCCGCGTGCCACCAGGATCACCGACCGCGACGTGTGCGCCCTGGCGATCGTCAGGCACGCGGTGGTGGCATCGGTTCCGTTCTTGCCGAACAGAACCCAGTCCGCGTCCGAGACCACGTCGACGAGAGTCTCGGCAAGGTCCACCAGCACCGGCCCCGGCCCATCGAGGCAGTCGCCCATCTCCATCTGAGTGCGTACCGCCTGCGTGACGACGGGATCGCGATGGCCAAGGACGACGGGGCCCCAGCTGCACATGAGGTCGACGTACTCGTTGCCGTCGACATCGGTGATCAGCGCGCCCTCGCCCGCCGCGAAGAACTGCGGGTAGGCCGACGACATGTTGCGGATCGCTTGATGCCCGTACATCCCGCCGGGCACCACCTTGGCCGCGCGTCGGGTCAGTTCCACGTCAGCGCTCTTGACCGCGGCAGCTGAGGTCACGTCTCGCTCCTGTCTTGGCAATGTCGAATCTGGCTTGTCGGTCATGGTCGGTCACCCCGGGCCACAGCGGAAACACCCATTGCGCCCGCATTCACAACCAAGACGTTGTGAATGCGGCTGAGATGGCTCCGACATGGCATTGAGACCGGCAATCGGACCTTGGCGCCAGGGGGCCTGAGACAATTGAGACCGTGGACTTCTACAGCGCCTACCGGCACGGCTTCGTCCGGCTCGCCGCGTGCACGCACCACACCACGCTGGCCGACCCCGCGGCCAACGTGGAATCCGTGCTGCGGATGGCGCGCGACTGCCACGATGACGGTGTCGCCCTTGCGGTGTTTCCCGAGCTGACGCTGTCGGGGTATTCGATCGAGGACATCCTGCTGCAGGATGGCCTGCTCGACGCCGTCGAGATCGCGCTGGTCGACGTCGTGGCGGCGTCGGTGGAGTTGTTGCCGGTCCTGGTCGTGGGCGCGCCGTTGCGGCACCGCCACCGGGTCTACAACACCGCTGTCGTGATCCACCGGGGCACCGTGCTGGGCGTGGCGCCGAAGTCCTACCTGCCCAACTATCGCGAGTTCTACGAGCGCAGGCAGATGGCGGCGGGTGACGACGTCATCGGCACCATCCGGGTCGCGGGTGCCGACGTCCCGTTCGGCCCCGACCTGCTGTTCGCGGCCACCGACCTTCCGAACTTCGTCTTGCACGTCGAGGTCTGCGAGGACATGTGGGTGCCGATCCCGCCGAGCGCCGAGGCCGCGCTGGCCGGGGCGACGGTGCTGGCCAACCTGTCCGGAAGTCCGATCACCATCGGCCGGGCCGACGACCGCAAGCTGCTGGCCCGCTCGGCGTCGTCGCGCTGCCTTGCGGCCTACGTCTACTCGGCAGCAGGCGAGGGCGAGTCGACCACCGATCTGGCCTGGGACGGCCAGACGATGATCTACGAGAACGGCTTGCTACTCGCCGAATCCGAGCGCTTCCCCAAGGGCGAGCGGCGGTCGGTCGCCGACGTGGACACCGACCTGCTGCGCGCCGAGCGGCTCCGGATGGGCACGTTCGACGACAACCGTCGGCACCACGGTGTGCGCACCGACGCGTTCCGTCGGATCGAGTTCGTCGTCGACCCGCCCGCGGGTGACATCGGGCTGCGCCGCGAGGTCGAACGCTTCCCGTTCGTGCCGTCGGATCCGGCTCGGCTGCAACAGGATTGCTACGAGGCCTACAACATCCAGGTGTCGGGTCTGGAGCAGCGGCTACGCGCGCTGAACTATCCCAAGGTGGTGATCGGGGTTTCGGGCGGCCTGGACTCCACCCACGCCCTGATCGTCGCGGCCCGCGCGATGGACCGGGAAGGCAGGCCGCGCAGCGACATCCTCGCGTTCACCCTGCCCGGCTTCGCCACCGGCGAACGCACCAAGGGCAACGCGATCGCGCTGGGCAAGACGCTCGGAGTGACGTTCTCCGAGATCGACATTCGCGACACGGCGACCTTGATGCTGACCGAGATGGACCATCCGTTCGCGCGCGGCGAAAACGTGTACGACGTCACGTTCGAGAACGTGCAGGCCGGCCTGCGCACCGACTATCTCTTCCGGCTGGCCAACCAGCGCGGCGGCATCGTGCTCGGCACCGGCGACCTGTCCGAACTCGCGTTGGGCTGGTCGACTTACGGTGTCGGCGACCAGATGTCGCACTACAACGTGAACGGCGGCGTGCCCAAGACCCTGATCCAGCACCTGATCAGGTGGGTGATCTCGGCCGGCCAGTTCGACGACGAGGTCAACTCGGTATTGCGGTCGGTGCTCGACACCGAGATCACCCCGGAGCTGGTGCCCGTCGGCGAGGACGAGGAGATCCAGAGCAGCGAGGCCACGGTGGGGCCCTATGTGCTGCAGGACTTCTCGCTGTATCAGGTATTGCGCTACGGCTTCCGCCCGTCGAAGGTGGCGTTTCTGGCATGGCACGCCTGGAGTGACGCGGAGCGCGGTGACTGGCCGGCCGGATACCCCGCTCACAAGCGGCCGGCGTACTCGCTGGCCGACATTCGGCACTGGCTGAAGGTCTTCGTGCAGCGCTTCTACTCGTTCAGCCAGTTCAAGCGTTCGGCGCTGCCCAACGGCCCGAAGGTATCTGCGGGCGGGGCGTTGTCACCGCGCGGCGACTGGCGCGCGCCGTCGGACATGTCGGCGCGCATCTGGCTCGACGAGATCGAGCGCGAGGTGCCGGAGGCCTGACGGCTCAGCGTTCGTAGGTCCCCGTCAAGGTCCCGCGGGCCAGCACGTGACCCGACGCGGCGGTGAGCACGGCCTTGACCGTCGTGGCGTCCTCGGGGATCCGCCGGGCCAGGGCCAGCACGTGGAAGCGGTAGCGGTGGGGGCCGTGTCCGGCGATCGGCCGTGGACCCGAATAGCCGTTCTTGCTCAACATGGTGGGCACGTTGCGCACACCCTGCGCCCCGACGCGGAACTCGCCCTCGTCGAGTCGCTCGGTGTCCGGTTCCAGCACCGCGACGCTGTGGAACAGCGGCGTGGGCAGGGGCACATCGACGTCGTCTAGAAGCAACAGCAGTGCGGCCGTTCCCGGCGGCACGCCCAACCACCGCACCTTGGGGGACACGTCCTCGCCGACGCCCTTGCCCGCGTGCCGACGGGGGATCTTTGCCGCCGTCGGTGAACGCGGGACTGGTGACGACGATGGTGTCGGGAGCCTTGAACCCGGTCCCCGCAAGGGGACTGCGGGCAGCGGATGCCCGAACCGGGCGAAGCAACCTGCCGATCGTCGTCATGTTTCGACGCTCGGGACGGCGTCCGACGGAGCCAGACTCAGTATCGCGCTCAGTACCGCGTCGGGAATGGCCATCTCGGTGTTACCGCCTTCGGTGGGTTCGGACATGGTGACGATGACGAGGTCGAGCGACGGGACGACGGACAGCGTCTGCCCTCCCTGTCCCATCGCCGAGTAGCTTCCCGCCGGGAGTACCGAACCACCGTTCTCTCCGACGGCCCACCACAGATAGCCATAGTGCCCGAATGGATTTGGCAACCCTGTCCGCACCAGGGGCCGGGTGCTATGCCGTACCCAGTCGGCGGGAACGATCTGCTGACCTTGCCACGCGCCGCCATCGAGATACAGCTGCCCGAAGGCGGCGAGGTCTCTGGCGGACAACTGCATCGCGTAGTTGGGGAAGCGTGCCGTCGCGCCCAGCGGGTCGGGGGCGTAGTACAGGTGGCTGTGCTTCAGTGGATCCCAGTCGCGGAAGTTCAGCGGCTGGGCAAGCTGCCGGTCGACGGCGACGAACAACGCGGTACTGCTCACGCGTTGGTAGATCTCGCCCAGCGCGTTGAAATCCCAGTTGCTGTAGTGGAACCGCGTGCCGGGAACCGAACTACCTCGGGTTGGCCATGGCGCCACCGTGTTGCCGAAGACGTCGAATGGCGGGTCGAATTTCAATGGCAGGTAGACCCCTGAGCTCGAGGTCAGCAGATGCTGCAGCGTCGCCGACGCTTCCATGGGAGTGAGCTCCGGTGATTCGTCGATGCCGAGATCAGCCAAGGTGGTGTCCAGTCGCACCAGTCCGTCGTCGACGAGCTGCCCGAATAGCGCACTGACAATGGACTTTCGCACCGAGTGGATCGGCAACGGCACATCTTGGGCCCCCGCGGTATAGACGACTTCTCCGTGCTGGAGCACCCGCAAGCTCGTGATGCCGTGATCGCGCACGGAACCCCGAAGGGACTGCGCCGTCATGCGCCGCTCCCGGCTCCGCGCATCGCCACCGTGCTGGACCGCAGTATCTCGCCCAGTTCGGCGGGCAGGTAACCCTGGGCGGCCAGCCGTGGCATGACTCCGCCCTCTGTGATGATGTCGAGGATCAGATCGGGTAGCCGAGGCACCGATCCCGAGGCGCCGGTCGTGTCGTTGCGCCAGGTGCCGTCGGACAGGTCGAAGGTGCCGGTGTCGCCCTCGGTGAACAGCGATGTCGCAGACGGCAGCGTCATGGCGGGCAGTCCGGCGTTGACCGCGTTGCGAAAGAACAGGGAGTTGAACTCCTCTGCCACCAGGCCTGCGACGCCCAGTTCGGTGAACAGCGCCGCTACGGGCCGCGACGACCCGACGCCGAAGTTGCGGCCCGCCACCACGATGTCGCCGGGCGCGACCTCGCCGGTCCAGCCGGGACGGACCTCGTAGAAGACGTGCCTGGCCGCCTCGGGCGGATCCATCTTCATGGCGAACGCCGGATACATGGCGTCGGTGTTGAGGTCGTCGCCGAATACCCAGACGTTGCCGGTGAACGTCAGTGGTTCAATTGCTCCTCGCGTCCGCGGTGGTTCAATTGCTCCTCGCGTCCGCGGTGTCATGCGGTCACGCTCCTCGCGTCTGTGATGAAGCCGGCGATCGCCGATGCCGCGACGGTGGCGGGGGAGGCCATGAAGATCTCAGCCTCCGTGCTGCCCATCCGGCCGGTGAAGTTCCGGGTGCTCGACGTGATGCACACTTCGCCGGGTCCGACGACACCCATGTGGTACCCGAAGCAGGCACCGCAGGTGGAGTTGGTGACGACGCCGCCTGCGTCCGCGATGTCTTGCAGGTAGCCAAGTCGCATCGCCTCCCGGTACACGGCCTGCGAAGCGGGCGTGACCAGCAGTCGCACCCCCGGCGCAACGGTTCTGCCGCGCAACACCTTCGCGGCGATCTCGAGGTCCTCGAGTTGCCCGTTGGCGCACGATCCGATGAAGGCTTGATCGACCTTCTGCCGGCCCAGCTGAGAGACGGGCAGCCCGTTGTGGCTGACGGTGCCGGGACGGGCGACGTACGGTTCCAGCGTGCCCAAGTCGACCCGTCGAACGTCGACGTAGGTCGCGTCGGGATCCGCAGAGGCGGAGCGATATCCGGTGGCGCCGCGTTCGTCGAGGAACGACGTCAGTAGCTCGTCGGGTTCGAACGTGCTGAAGTCGGCCGATACCTCGGCGCCCTGGGTGGCGATCGTGCGCCGGTCGTGCATCGGCACGCTCGCCAGCCCGGGCCCGCCGAACTCCAGGTTCAGGTTGGCGGAGTCGCCGTATTCGTCGGCGATGTACAGGAAGACGTCCTTGCCGCTGACCGAAACGGGCAAGGTGCCGACGAGTTCGTAGCGGACGGTCGGGGCGATCTGGAACCAGGTGCTGCCCGTGCACATGATGGAGTACACCTCGGCAGGGCCGAGCCCGCGGGCCGCGTTGTTGTAGGCCCCCGCGGCGCAAGTGTGAGAGTCGGTACACGCCAGCACTTCTCCTGGTCGGGCCAGTCCGTTCTCGGCGATGACCTGGTGACAGATGCCGTGCCTGCCGACGTCGTAGAAGCGTTCGATGCCGAAGTCGGCGGCGAACTTGCGGGCACGCGGCCCACCGGCGGCGTCCTTGAGAGTCGGGGCGGGGACCGCGTGGTCCATCACGATCGCCAATTTGTCCGGGTCGTGAATCCGGTTGGGTTCCATCCACATCGTGGCGAATTGAAGGTCGATCAGCACCGTCATGTCGACGTCGACGACGACGGTGTCACCGGCCGACACCGAGTCGAGGCCTGCCTTGCGGGCGAAGATCTTCTCGATGATCGTCATGCCCATGATTTGTCCTCCGTGGCTGCGAGTTTGGTGTCGAGTGCGAACCACTCGGCCATGCCGACCAGGTTGAAGAAGTCGGCGGGTGTGGTGGGCAGGAAGGCGGCGACGTCACTACCGTTGAGCGCGCAGAGGCCCTCGAGCATCGCGAACGTCGCGCGGCCAAGGGGGTCACTCGGGTGAATGGCGATGGCGTAGCCCAACTCCTGTAGCCGCGCAGCCGACTCGATCGGCGTCATCCCGCCCAGTACGAGGTTGATCAGCAGGGGAGCGTCGACCTCGCGGGCGATGCGCTCGATCTCGTCGGCGCCCTTCGGTGCCTCCACGAAGATGATGTCGGCGCCAGCGGCGGCGTAGCGGTTCGCCCGCTCGATGGCGACGTCCAGTCCGCAGCAGGCACGGGCGTCGGTCCGGGCGATGATCAGCAGATCGTCGTCGGATCTGGCGTCGAGCGCTGCGGCCAGCGTCTGCTCGAACACCTCGGCGTCGACGACGTGCTTGTCCGGCAGATGCCCGCAGCGCTTCGGGAATGCCTGGTCCTCCAACTGGATTGCGGCGACGCCTGCGGTGTCGTACTGGCGGACGGTGCGCACCACGTTCAGCGGAGCGCCGTATCCCGTATCGGCGTCGGCGATCAGCGGAACGTCGCCGAGCACGTCGACGAGCATGCGGGCCCGCTCGGCCATCTCGCTGGCGGTGACCAGTCCGATGTCCGGCAGCCCGAACCCGGATGCCGCCACCCCCGCGCCGGTCAGATAGGCCGCGACGTGCCCGGTGCGCTTGGCCAGTTGCGCGGAGATACCGTCGAAGACGCCGGGCGCGACGATGAGCTCGCGCCGGTCGAGTAGTTCACGCAGCGCTCGCCGTGCGGAGGTCGCGGAAGTAGTAGGCATGTCGGGCTTCTAGTCCAGTGCGCCGGCGACGGGCTCGGCCAGCAGGTCGATGAGTTCGCCGACGTCATCGAGGTCGACGAGGCCGTTCACCGCCCGCTCGATCGCCTCCGCGCGCCCACGGCTGGTGACCCGGTCGGCGAGCGCGTGGAATTTGGCGACCAGCTCGTCGTTGGTGATCGGATCGCTTGGCGCGCCGTGCGGTTGGTCGATACGGGCATGGTGCACTTGGCCGGCGCGGGTGGTGACCGACACGTCGGTGCGGAAACGCTCGGTGATGGGAGCATCGGTCAGCGACTCGTCGAGATGCACGTCGGTCGCGTCGATCAGCGCCCAGATGTCGTCGGAGTCCAGCCGTTTCGGGTTGAACTGCTCGGGCAGCACGTTGCCGTCGAGCAGCGCCGCGGCGGTGGCGTAGCCGATGTTCATCTGCGCGCCGATCGGCGTCAGTGGACGTTCCGGCTGCCACCACCCGTGCTTGTAGACGGTCTCGCCGACCGTGATGTCGACTCGTGAGATGTCCTCGGGGACAATCGAAGACCGCAGCCTGCGGGCCGCGTCGATGGCGCCGTGCAGCCCGCCCATGGCGGCGTAGGACTTCACCATGATGATCGAGGTCTCCCAGCGCTCGCCGAGCTCCCCGGTCAGCATCGTGGCGTCCGGGTCGTGTCCCTCGCCGAAGACACTCAGGAATCCGCCGTACTCGCGCTCGAAGACCCTCTTGATGCCGGTGTATCCGGCGGCGGCCAGACCGGCGGCGTAGAAACCGTTGCGGGCCGCGAACCCGTGGTGCATCCGCTTGCTCATCGCCTCGTACTGGGCGGCCATCAGCCCGGACGACTGCGTTCCGGCCATGCCGAGCGCATCCTCCAGTTTCGACGGTGTCAGGCCGCGCAGCTTCCCGGAAGCCATTGCGGCACTGTGCGTGCCGAAGACCGGGCCAGAGTGCCAGCCACGGTCCAGCATCTGGGCGCCGTGCAGCGTGTAGCCGACCCGCGGGCCCACCTCGAAGCCCGCGATGGCCGCGAGCAGAAACTCCGCGCCGGTGGTCGGTGCGGAACGGACGGACACGGTGGACAGCAGCGCGGGGATCAGCAACGAGCAACTGTGCAGGGGAGCCAGCGGGTGGAAGTCATCCAGTTCGAAGCCCTGGATGTACGTGCCGTTGAGCACCGCGGATGCCGGTGCGCTGGTCGTCCGTCCGGTGCCGACCACCACGGCGTCCCCGTCGCCCTCGAGTGCGAGCACGGCATCCGTCGCCACCCGCGACCACGGCAGCTGCGCGCCGATCAGTGCGCATCCGAGCCCGTCGAGCAGCAGGTACTTGGCCCTCTCGACGACTGTCGGAGGGATGTCGGCATACCGGAGGTCGCAGACCCAGTGCGCCAGCCTGCCCGTCGGCCCTTGCGGATCGGTAGCCGCATCACTTGCCACCATCAAATCCTCCAATCCAGTTGTTATATAGTTATAACAACTGGAATGGGATCCGGCAAGCGGGGGATGTGGAAAGGTCACTGATCGTGCCGGACGGAAAGCAGGGCGCCGATTTGGTGAATGTCGCCGCGGGCGTGCCGTTGCATCGTCAGCTCTTCCTGGTGTTGCACGACGAGATCGGCCGCGGGGCGTTGGCCGTGGGCGACGCGCTTCCGACCGAGCAATCCCTATGCGACCAGTTCGGCGTCTCCCGCATCACCGTCCGTCGCGCGCTGGCCGATCTGGCCGAGGCGGGGCTCATCGAGCGCCGCCACGGCATCGGCTCGTTCGTGATCGAACATTCGCCGCTGCGCCAACCCGAGGCCGGCGGTTCGTACATGGACGAACTGCGGCAGGTCGATTTCGAGACCGAGGTCGACGTCATCGAGGTCGACGAGCGCACCATCCCACGTGCGATCGCCGAGCGGCTGGACTCGGGCGAGCGCGGATTGCACGTGCTGCGGCTGCGCCGTGAGCGCCGGACCGGCGAGCCGTTGATGATCACCGAGGCCTGGCTGCCCGTCGAACTCGCCGGGAAGCTCACCGAGCTGGAGTTGACCCGGGCGCCGCTGCATCGGCTGCTGTCGGAAAGGGGCGTGCAGCTCGAGCGCCTCGAGCACGAGCTGACGGCCGAGATCGCGGGCCCACGCACCGCGGCACTGTTGGGCACGGCGATCGGCGCTCCACTGATCCGGATCAACCGGGTGGCCTTTGCCGCCGGTGTACCGCATCACTTCCTGTCGATGGTGTTGTCGCCCAACCGAAGTCGTGTCGTGCTGAGTCAGCCGGCGATCGAGCTCGAGTCGGGCGCCGGCCTGGCCATCGCACACGACGTGCGGCGGACCTCCACCTGAGAGCTCGAAACTAAAGGCGGCCGTCCGTCTGCAGGTCGGGGTGCCTCCTTGGCTGCGGTTACCCGTCGTTCAGAACGTCGTCGATGGCCTCGGCGGACGGGGCACAGTCACCCGCCCCCGGCGTCAGCGTCGCCAGAGCGCCCGCCGCGCAGGCCCGACGCAGCGCGTCGGCCGGGCCAGTGAGCCACCCGGCGGCCAGCACTCCGGCGAACACGTCGCCCGCGCCGGTGGTGTCGATCGCTTCGACCGCGGGTGCGGCAACGTCGCGGCGGCCGTCAGGACCGACGTGCGTCGCCCCGCCGGCACCCCGCGTGATCACCAGATGAGGCACCGGCCAACGCCAGTGCCGCCATTCGACGTCGTTCAGCACCACGACGTCGGCCACCCCAGCCAGCGCCGCGAGCGCCTCGGGTGGTGCACCGGCCGGTGACGCGTTGACCACGACCAGTGCGCCGCCGGCACGCCCCAGCCGTGCGGCCGCCAGCGCCGTCTCCACTGGAATCTCCAACTGGAGCAGCACCACGTCGGCCGCCGCCACGACGGACCTGACGTCGGCCGAGGCCATGCTCAGATGGGCGTTGGCGCCGGGCGCGACGACGATGCTGTTCTCCGCATAGGAGTCCACCACGATCGCCGCCGCTCCGCTGGGGCCCGGCACGGTGACCACGCCATCGAGCCCCACTCCGTTGTCGCGCAGGTGTGCGCGCAGGACGGCAGCCGCCGGATCGTCGCCGAGCGCCGCGACGATGTCGACCGACGCACCCGCCCTTGCGGCCGCGACGGCCTGGTTGCCGCCCTTGCCGCCCGGTGCGGCCGACGACGACGAGGCCAGCACCGTCTCGCCGGGCCGCGGCAGCGATCGCACGGTGAACGACTGGTCGAGGTTGACGCTGCCCACCACGCAGACCCTTGCCACGCGGATACCGTAGCCGTTGCCGTTGAGTGTGTTTTGGTTGCACGCTCATGTGGCGTCCCCTTGCGGGGTTTGGGTTTTGGCCTCGCCGCTTCGGGCCCCGCGTGGGCGGGGTCTTACAGAAGCTCCGCCGGCGCCGGG
>NZ_JAVRPS010000337.1:0-5204 GCF_032162105.1 Mycobacterium sp.
CAGCGTGAACACCCAGAGCGCGTACGCCGCCCACCAATTGCTCTTGTCGCCGTAGATGACGACGGTGTCGTCGCGGCTGATGCCCTTGCGGTTCATCAACGCGGCGAACTGCGCGCCGTTGATGTAGTCGCGGACGTGAGGGTCGTTGAGGTCGGTGTGCCAGTCGATCTTCACCGCGCCGGGGACGTGGCCGGTGTCGTAGAGCAGGACGTCCTCGTTGGACTCGACGATGGCCAGGCCGGGGCGGCCGAGGTTGCCCGCCAACCAGTCGGCCGTGACCAACCGCTCCGGGTGGGCGTAGGCGGTCAGCGCGGGGCTGGGATCTGCAGGTAGTGGCACGGGATCGAGCCTACCGGTGGTCCCATGCCGCTGGACAAGCCGTTACCGAGCCCGTTGCGGGCGATTTCGGTGCGACGACCATCGTTGTTCGTGCAGCGAACCTGCAGGCGAGTGGCTAGTCGGTAGTGCTATTCGATCGTCACGGCACTGGCGACCGCCTTGACGGTCAGTGTTGCGCTAGTTCACCTTCCACCGTATTGAGACACGGTGAGACTCTTCCGGGCGGGGTCAAGTTAAGAATTATGGGCGAATCTGCGACTCGGGACCATTCGACACCAGCCTGCGTTGTACCCCGTAGTCGACCCTGCGACGCTGAGGTGACCACGAGTCGGGGTCATCTGCGCATTGTCGGACCGTTTCACCGTGATGGCCGTCGAGATCGCTTGCGGGTCCATGACGAGCAAGTGATGCCGGCCCTCGGAGCGGCACACCCGGTGTCCCCCACTACGAAATAGCGCCGCGCAACGTAAGGTCGAAACTCAGTAGCCGCAACCACCCGCGGAGTAGAAATTCAACGTCTCCCGCGCTAGAACTGGAGGAATAGTGGGTTTGCCAGCAAAATTCGATGTGGGAATCGTCGGGCTCGGCTACGTCGGCCTCACCTTGGCCACCGTGCTTGCCGAGGCGGGGAACTCAGTCATCGGTGTCGAGAAGCGCAAAGATCTCGTCGAGATGACCAATGAGGGCGTCCCGCACTTCACCGAGACGGGTCTGCCGGACGCGCTCGCCGGTATCACGAGGTCGCAGAAACTCGTCGCCGCCGAGCAGTTCGACGACAGCTTCACCTGTGACACGTACATCATCACGGTCGGCACTCCGCTGTCACCCGACGGCGTGGCGCGCGTGGACATGATCGAGGCTGCGGCACGTGACATCGCCGCGAACATGCGCGACGACGCGCTCGTCATCCTCCGTTCGACGGTCAAGATCGGCACCACTCGCGACGTGGTGGCACCGATCCTGGCCGCCAGCGGCAAGAAATTCGACATTGCCATGTGCCCCGAGCGCACACTCGAGGGCAAGGCCTTGCAGGAACTGCGCGAATTGCCTCAGATCATCGGCGCCGACGATCCTGCGGTGGCAGATCGTGCCGCCGGGGTGTTCCGGAAGCTGACCAATTCGATCGTTCAGGTGACCAGTATCGAGACCGCGGAAATCAT
Organism: Mycobacterium sp.; assembly: GCF_032162105.1. GTDB lineage: Bacteria > Actinomycetota > Actinomycetes > Mycobacteriales > Mycobacteriaceae > Mycobacterium. Next base: position 1,500 of record NZ_JAVRPS010000337.1, read on the forward strand.
CAAGCTGGTGAGCAACACGTTCCGTGATGTTCAGTTCGCGTTCGCCAACGAGGTTGCCCGCGTGTGCGACGCGTTCGGCGTCAGTGCCCACGAGGTGATCTCGTCGGGCAAACTCGGCTACAACCGGACGAACATCCCTTTGCCGGGTCTGGTCGGCGGGCCGTGTCTGGAGAAGGACCCGCACATCCTGATGGAGAGTGCCCGCACTCGAGGCATCTCGCTGGAGATCACCTCCGCCGGTCGGCTGGTCAACGAGCGCCAGCCACACGAGACCGTCGACTTCATCAACAGCGAGATCGAGCGACGCGGGCTCTCGGCTCCGCTGAAGATCAGCATCCTCGGGATGGCCTTCAAGGGCCAGCCCGAGACCAGCGACCTGCGTGGCTCGATGTCGATCAAGGTCCTTGACGCGTTGAAGAAGGCGCACCCGAACGCCGAGATCGGTGTCTACGATCCGGTCACCCCACAGGACGTTCTGGTAAGTGAGTTTCCCGACGAGCTGAGGTTCGCCCGCTTCGGTGACGCGGTCAGTGGAGCCTCGGTGGTGGTGATCGCCAACAACCATCCGTCCCTTGGCACGATCTCGCCGCGCACCATCAACGAGTTCATGAGCCCCGACGGTTTCGTGTACGACTACTGGAACCACTTCAGCCACCTGCCCACGTCCGAACTGGGTGACTCCTACTTCGCCGTCGGCCGGAGCGGATCGGTGCCGTCCCATGGCTAGGCGCGTCGTGGTCACCGGCGGTGGCGGGTTCATCGGCGCCTACCTGGTCAAGCGCCTGGTACGGGACGGTTGGGACGTCGCCGTGGTGGACTCGATGGTGCGCGGAGATGCCAGCCGGTTCGCCGAGGTCGCAGGTGACGTCGACCTGTTCACCTGCGACGTGCGGGATCAGGATGCACTGGAGCGCGCGTTCGCCGGTGCCGAGGTGGTAATGCACCTCGCGGCCATCAACGGCACCGAGAACTTCTACAAGCGACCGGAACTCGTGCTCGACGTCGGGTTGCGCGGCGCCCTCGCGGTGGTCAACGCTGGTCGCGCCGTCGGCGTCCCGGACTTGGTCGTGGCATCCACCGCCGAGGTGTACCAAACGCCGTCGGTCATCCCCACTCCCGAGACCATTCCGCTGATGTTGCCCGACAGCGTCAACCCCAGGTACTCCTATGGTGGCTCCAAGATCGTCAGCGAGCTGATCGCGTTCAACTACGGTCAGGATCACTACCGTCAGGTGCAGGTCTTCCGGCCGCACAACGTGTTTGGGCCGAACATGGGCTGGAAGCACGTGGAGCCCCAGTTCATCATGCGGGCGCTGGCCGCCCAGGACGCCGGCGACGGCGCGTTCCCGATCCAGGGCGACGGCACCGAGACGCGCTCGTTCTGCTACGTCGACGACATCGTCGAGGGCATCCTGACGATGTACGAAAAGGGTGGCCACCGCGAGGTTTACCACATCGGTAGCGACGAGGAGATCTCGATCCGCGACCTGGCTGCCCGCATCGGCAAGATCGTCGGCGTCGACCTGGACATCCGGCCGGGCGAGATTCAGTCGGGTGGTACCCCGCGGCGCTGTGCCGACATCGGCAAGATGCGTGCGCTGGGGTGGTCGCCGGCCGTCGGCCTAGACGACGGCCTCGAGCGGACGGTGGCGTGGTATCGCGAACACCGCGACGACGTGCCGGCCAACGACCTGATGTAGCGACTACGCGATCGCGCTACGGAGCACTACCCGGCTGGGAGCCGCAACATTTGATGACGACTTCCAGAAGGTGGTGGCTCGGCGCTCAGGTGACCGGGTTCGCTTGCCACAGGGCTGAAATCGACAGGCCCGCGTGCTCGAGTAGCCGCCGGGTCAGCGGCAGGCCGATGCCGATCACGGCGGACGGGTCGCCGTCGACGCCGTCGATGAACCAGCCGCCGAGGCCGTCAAGGGTGAAACCACCCGCGACTGCAAGCGGTTCACCGTGGGCAATGTACGCGTCCAGGTCGGCTGACGACGGGACTCCGAAGTTGACCGTGGTACACGTCGCGTCGGCGGTGCGGTAGGTAATCGTGTTGTCGTGCAAGCGAATCACGCAGTGGCCGGTGTAGAGCTGTCCGGAGCGGCCGGCCATCTGCCGCCAGCCTTCGCGGGCCGCGTCGGCGTCTGCTGGCTTGCCCAATAGCTCGCCGTCGCGGTACAGCATCGAATCACAGCCGATGACAACGCAATCGGCGGCGACCGCTGGATCCAGGATGCGCGCGACGGCGTCGGCCTTGGCGTCGGCCAACGCCGTGGTCACATGCCCGGGTGTGGCGTCGGGGTCAAGCCCCGCGACGACCACGTCCTCATCGACGCCCGACACGATCACCAGCGGGTCGATGCCCGCCTGGCGCAGCACCCGGCGCCGGCCGGGCGAGGCCGAGGCAAGCACGACGCGCGTCATCGACGGACGTGTGTGCGCTCCACCTGGGTCACGCGCTCCCAACTGAAGGTCGCGTAGCGCAGCTTGTCGACCGGATGGCCCCACAGGTCGCGCACCTGCGGGCCGCGGTCCACCTGTGCACCGCCGGATGCGCCGGCCAGCACGGTCACCAGCGCCGCCACTTCTTCGTCGGTCGGCTTGCCCTTGATGACCTTGATCACGGGTTCGTGTGTCTCGGCGCCCTGGCTCACGGCCTCTTCGGTCACGGGGCCTTTGCTCTCCTCGGTCACAGGTGCCTCATCGTTCGCTTGCTCACAGCGGGATGTTCCCGTGCTTCTTGGGCGGCAGCTGGACGACCTTGCGCTCGAGTAGTCGCAGGGCGGCGGCGACGTAGCCCCGGGTGTGCGAGGGCGGGATCACCGCGTCGACGTAACCTCGTTCGGCCGCGATGTACGGGTTGACGAGGGTGTCCTCGTAGTCCTGCTGCAGTTCCAGCCGCAGTGAGTCGACGTCCTCGCCCTTGTTGGCGGCATCCTTGAGTTGGGAGCGGTAGACGAAGCCGACGGCGCCGGAGGCGCCCATCACGGCGATCTGGGCCGTCGGCCAGGCGACGTTGACGTCGCAGCCCATGTCCTTGGACCCCATCACGCAGTAGGCGCCGCCGTAGGCCTTGCGGGTGATCACGGTGATCTTGGCCACCGTGGCCTCGCCATAGGCGTAGAGCAGCTTGGCGCCGCGGCGGATGATGCCGTTGTACTCCTGGTCGGTGCCCGGCAGGAAGCCCGGCACGTCCACCAGCATGACGATCGGGATGTTGAAGCAGTCGCAGGTCCGCACGAACCGGGCGGCCTTCTCCGAGGCGTTGATATCCAGGCAGCCGGCGAATTGAGTCGGCTGGTTGGCCACGATGCCCACCGGGCGGCCGTCGACGCGACCGAACCCGACGATGATGTTGGTCGCGTAGCCGGACTGCACCTCGAGGAACTCGTCGTCGTCGAGGATCCGGGTGATGACCTCGTGCATGTCGTAGGGCTGGTTGGGGGAGTCCGGGATCAGCGTGTCGAGTTCGAGGTCTTCTTCGGTCAGGTTGTCCTCGACTGCGCCCGGGTGCGGCGGCGCCGGATAGCGCGGCGGCTCGGCGGCGCTGTTGGGTGGCAGATAGCCCAGCAGGTCGCGGACGTAGTCGAACGCGTCCTGTTCGCCGGAGGCGACGTAGTGCGCCGTACCCGACTTGGCCATGTGGGTGTGCGCGCCGCCCAACTCCTCCATGGTCACTTCCTCACCGGTGACCGTCTTGAT
>NZ_JAVRPS010000338.1:0-4922 GCF_032162105.1 Mycobacterium sp.
ACAGCCCCCCGACGGCCTGCATCCCCGCAGAGAGACTGCGCGGCGCTGAAAGGCCCGGCGACCAGCGGTCCACCGATGATCTAAACCCCATCAGATCCCGGTCCGTCCAGAACGGTGACGGCCACCATCGAACAGGCCGACGACCGCCTGAAACAGACCGACGATGTTCGTCTGGGGCATCGATGCTCCTACCTCTTGATCACGCCGGTACTGGCAGTCAAGCGTCGGTTCTCATTCAGTGACACTGATGACTACCCTCGACACCGTAACGTATCGTGTTCTCTCAGCAACACCATATATAGCGCGTCAAAGTAGAGTGTCATGGTACCAACGGTAGACGATTGACCTCACCACAGAAGAACGCACCCGCTGACCGGGAGGTAGCCGTATGCAACGTGGCGTTGGGCGAGAACGTCACGGCACACTGACATCGCCGTTCCGACGGCGATGACGAAATCGTGAAGACCGTTCGAGAGGCGGCTCACGCGGTCGCCGATTCCCCCGCTGCCGAGGCTGAAGCGGCTGCCGCTGAAGCTGAGGCGTGTGCGGTTGCGGCGCAGGCCATGGCCCGGGCCATCCACCTTCGCCGGCTCGCTGATTTGGCGACGGGCAGCGACACGGCGGCATCGTCACTGGCAGTGGCCCACATCGATCGTGACGAGACTCCTCAGGCCGGCGGCACCGCGCCCGCCCGAAGTCGCCGTCGCTGGTCGGCACGCCTCAGGCGCCGCCTCGTCGTCTTGGGTGCAGGGGCCATCATCTGTGCACTGCTTGCAGTCAGCGGTTATCTGGCGTGGCTGCACCACGGGGTCACGCAGGAACGTGCCCGTGCCGTTGAGTTCGCGGCGGCCGCGCGGCAGGGTGTGCTCAACATGGTGTCACTGGATTTCACCAGGGCACGAGACGACGTCGGACGCATCCTGGACAGCACGACAGGGGGCTTCAAGGACGATTTCGAGCGGCGCGCCGTCGATTTCACCTCGGTGGTCGAGCAGTCCAAAATCGTCACCACGGGCGCCGTGAACGCCACCGCGGTCGAATCCATGACCGATGACTCCGCAGTCGTGCTGGTATCGACGACGTCAACGGTCACCAACGCCGCCGGAGCCAAGGAGGAGCCCAGGTCCTGGCGACTAATCGTGACTGTGTCGCGCGACGCCGGCCAACTCAAGATGTCGAAAGTCGAGTTCGTCCCATGATCCTGCGTCAGAAGTCGCGCGTGGGACTCCTCTTGCTCACGCTCGTCTTGGCGGCAACTGGGCTCGTCGGAGGCGTGTAACGACGAACCGCACGAGAGTCCTCAGTACGAGAACGCCCTACGCAGGCTGCGAGCGTGCAATTCCGGACCTCACGGGAGACGGCGACATCGGGCGCACTACGACACCCACGCGAGCTCGATCCTTTGCCAGCCGTTCAGCAGTGCCGTCGGGTTGCGCCCCAGCGGAGCGTCGGTCAATTCGAGGCGGTCGAGGTAAGGCAGCAATCGACCGATCGCGGCTCGCACTTCCTGACCGGCCAGGTGAGCACCGAGACAGAAATGTATGCCGTGGCCGAACGAGAGATTCTTGGCGGCCGGGCGGGTGATGAGAAAACGGTCGGGGTCGTCGAAGCGCCGGGGATCTCGGTTGGCGGCGGCCATATGCAGCGCAACGATGGCCCCCTTCGGGATCGTCGTACCCGCAACCTCGGTCTCTTCGGTCGCCTCACGAAACGCGAACTGGATCGGCGCCGTCAGCCGGTTCGCCTCATCGACCGCATTGGGCAGCAATGATGTGTCGTCGAGCAACAGCTTCAGCTGGTCGGGGTTTGACAGCAGTTCGACCACGGTGTTCCCGATGAGGTTCGTCGACGTCTCATTGCCGGCGACCATGATCGTGATCGCCACCATCAAGGTTTCGACATTGCTCAGCGCCTCGTTGTCGATCGCCGCCACCATCGCACTGACCAGATCATTCCTGGGCTCAGTGCGCCGGGCCTCGATCAGCGGCACGAAGTACGTGCTGAACTCCTTGATGGTGCTCAGCATCAACTCGTTGCGTTCGGCGGGACTGCTGAATTCGGCGCCGGCGGCCGCGGCGAACGCGTCCGACCAGCGTTTGGCGCGACCGTACTCGCTTTGATCGATGCCGAGGATGTGGCAGATCATCTCGACCGGTAGCGGGACGGCTAGCCGCTCCACTACATCGAAACTGGGCAGGTCGCCGATGCCGGTCAGACAGCGGTCGACGATGGCGTTGATCGCGGTGGCCATCTCCTTGATCCGCGGAGGCGTGAATCCCCTGCTCACGATTCTCCGCATCCGGGTGTGCTGAGGCGGGTCAGCAGCGGCAATGGTCTTGGCCGAAGCCATCTCGTTCATATCGATTGGAATTCCCGCTGCCAGCGCCATGAGTCGCTCGATGACCTCCGGTTTCATCTCGGCATCCGACGGCGTCGAATCTCCCTCGTAGGGATTGGGGCGCGACGAGAACACATCGGGACTCGACTGCACGGCCTTCACGTCCTCGAATCGCGATATCACCCAGATGTTCGAAGCGCTCCGGTAGACAGGAAATCGCTCCCGCAACTGCGCATAAACCGCAGGCAACTGGTCATGCGGACCGGGCTTGAACGGCTCGAACTCCAGGACACTTCCGTCGGCCGACAATGTCTCTCCTGTTCATTGGCGAACGCAAGCGGGCCTCTCGCACAGCGGACGGCAGCGCCCGCAACAAGGGCATGTGCGTCATAGTAGGACGATATTTGCTTATAAAGCAAGGATCGTTAGAGTTAGACAGCACCTGTTGTGACCAAGCGATGGGCCGCACAGGTCTCGGCGGATCAATCAGGAGATGAGACGGGTGTTCACTGCTCACGTCGTGGAGGTGGCGGTCGCGGTGCCCGACGACACCGGTCGATTCCGCACCGCTGTCGACCACGCTCTGAACTGGTGGAACAGCGCGAGCGCAGAGCGACGCCAGATTGTGCTCATGCCCTCGCGCGGGCAGCACCGTACCGCCGCTGAGGGTTTCGATCATGCGAGCAAGCTGGCTGCGATCGTCGATCGCTACGACGTATTGATCGCGGTCATCGACCCGACGCACCGAAATGCCGTTGAAGCGATAGGCGGCTTGGTGCGCGCAAAGCGCGCCGGCAAGTTGGCGCTCGCCTGGTTCATCGCCGAGTCACCGTCGGACAGCCTCAGTGCGGACGACCAAGCCTGGTTGAGCAGCGTCGCACAGCGGCTGGCGAAGGAGGGAACCGTCCCTCGTTACATTGGTCGCGGAGATTCACTCTTCGAGAGCCGCTTGCAAAGTGCCATTACCGCCGATCTGCACGACACCAGCCTCAGCGCGCTGACAGCACGGTTCGCACGCACCGCGCAGATACGCCAGGTGACGACCTACAGGATGCCCTTGGCACTGCTGGGCCCGCAGATCTGGGCCGTGACAGTGATGAATCACAGCGCCTCTTTAGCCACCGGTCTGACGGTCTCGGTGGACGCGGTCGACTCCGACGGCAACGAGTTACCCGACGCTTGCAGACGCTCGAGGCAGCCGATCGCCGATGTCTTCGCCAAGCTGAGGACTGGCCCGTGGCCGGAAGATCATCGCCCACTGATCGACCCGGGCGCGGAATCACCGGCTCGCGGATCGGTATTCCTGGGCGAGCGGACGGATGTTCTCGCCGCCCACACGGCACTGGACTTCCCGCGCTGGCTCAGACCAAACCAACATGCCTCTGCCCTGTACGAGTTGGAACTCAACGCTTCTCCCCGGGTGCGTATCCGGTTCGAGGACGAGGAGGGAGAGGTGTGGTCCAGAACGAACGGCGCAGAGCCCGAGAGGGTTTCGTCACCGACAGAAAGGCACACGTCGTGTCCTCAGGTTCCGGCAGGCCCAACCTTCCCTCCTACGATGTGACCGGCGACTGGGCAGATCTGTCCGCCGTCCCCGGCGCGGCGTCCTGTTGGGTGCACAACGCCGTCGTCGCCACCGCCGACGGCGAACTCATCGGTTTCCACGCCGGGCAACTCGTCGCGTTCGATACCGAGGGGCGCCTGCTACGGGTGGTCGAGACGGACCTCACCGAAGGTCACGGCATCACCGTCGTCCGCGAGGACGAGGACGAATACCTGTGGGTTTGCGATCCCGGTTTCGTATTCAGTTGCGGCGCCGACGAAGGCGACCCGAACTGGACTCCCCTGTTCGGCAAGGGCGTTCACTGCGAGACGCGGGCACCCCGGGTGGTGAAGATGACCCTCGATGGGCAGATCCGTTCCGAGCTGCCGAACCCGCCTCAGGATCCGGCGATCCCCGCCGGCCCGATGGGGCCCTACTGCCCGTGCGGCTGCGTCGTGGACGAGGAGCGGTTCGGCGGCACGGGCGACATTTGGGTAGCCGACGGATACGGATCTGGCTTGGTTCATCGCTTCGACAGGGACGGAAAACACCTGTCGACACTGACCGGCGAAGAGGGAAGTGGACGACTTCTGTGCCCTCACGCGATCTTCATCGACCGCCGAAACGACAAGGTGCCGGAACTCTACATAGCCGACCGCATCAACGTGCGTGTCCTCGTCTACGACCTGGAGGGCCGGTACCTGCGCACGTTTGGTGAGACCTTCTTGAACAGTCCGAGCGATTTCGCGCAGTGGGGCGACCTGCTGGTGGTCGCGGAGGTCTACGAACGCCTGGCCGTTCTGGATTCCGACGACAGCCTCGTCGGGTTCATCGGCGGCGCCGACCCGGATCTCGGAGCAGCACGAGGGTGGCCGACCCGGCCAGGATGGCCCAATGATCTGGCCGACGACGGGCGTGCGACGCTACCGCATCTCCCCCAGCACGATCGGTTCAACTCGCCACATTCGGTAGCGGCGGACGCCGACGGCAACCTCTATGTCTCCGAATGGTTGCTCGGTGGGCGATACACCAAGCTCACCG
>NZ_JAVRPS010000339.1:0-8884 GCF_032162105.1 Mycobacterium sp.
AGCCCGCGTAGAAGCCCATCCCCCACATCACCGCGATCAGCATCTCGACGAGCGTCGCGACGTCGGTCTCGGTGGTGAGCTCACCGCGCTCGATCGCGTCGGAGACCGCCCACGTCACGAACGCACGGGACGTCTTCAGGGAGTTGTGCTCGTCGCGGCTGAGCTCGGGATGCCGTTGCGACTCCAGTACCGAGGTGACCAGGAAGGCGGCGGCCGAACGATCGCGGGATTCGGCCTGCATCGCGGCCGAGAAGAAGGCCGACAGCCGCTTCAGAAGCGACGTCTCCACCTCGGCCTTCGCCATCCCGGCAGCGACCACCATCTCGTTGGTCTTGTCCACCACCTCGCCGTACAGCACACGCTTGCTCGCGAAGTAGTGATTGATTGCAGGTCGCGTCAGGTCTGCACGTATCGCGATTGCCTGGAATGTCGCTGCGTCGTAACCAAGTTCGCTGAATACCTCGCGTGCCGCGCGGACGATGCGCTCACGGGTCTCCGCCGCCTTAGCTGCAGGCGGACGTCCTGGACCCCGGGTCGCGGTATACGGCACAGTCAAATTGTGCCACACGTCACCGGTGTCTCCGAGGTAAATGGTTGCGGAAGGGTAGAACGTATTTCCCTCAGCAAACCTTCGTCTGTGACGGCCACATGTGCCTTGGATCCCGACTGGCGATTTGCCGGCGCAGATGGGCACCCACAAAAGGTGCGCTCCACCATCCGACAACTATGGTGACGCCATGGCGAGCGTCGTAACCCGACAGTCGTACTTCGACGCCGGCCTCGACGTCCTGTCCGACCTCGGATACGGCGGACTGAAGCTCGCCGAGGTCTGCAATCGGCTCGGCGTCACGACCGGTTCCTTCTATCACTACTTCACCAGCTGGTCGGTATACACCCGGGCGCTCATCGCGCATTGGCGGCAGGCCCGCACCGTCAGCGTCATCGACGTCATCCGGGCCGAACCGAATCCGCGCCGTCGCATCGGCTCGCTGATCAAGGAGGGGCTCGCCCTGCCGCACAGCGCCGAGGGCGCGATCCGGGTGTGGAGTGCCATCGACGCCGAGGTGCGCGCGGTGCAGGCGGCCGTCGACCGGCAGCGTTTCGACTTCCTCGTCGAATCGGCGTTCGAGATCCTGCGAAACGCGCACCAGGCGCAGGTGTTCGCGTCGTGGGCGCTTTACCTTCTGGTCGGCTACGAGCAGGCCGCGCTGCCGCCGCGGACCCCAGGCGACATCGAATGGATCGCCGACCAACTCCTCAACGCATTGGATTCGGGCAGGTTCGGCACGCTCCCCAACGACGGCTGATGGCGCCCATCCCGCCGGTACCATCCGGTGCATGCTGAACCCGGCTGGCCTATGGCGCCGGGCGGTGAACCGGATCAACGAACGCGATCCCGAACGCGACGCGCTGCGCCGTGCGGTCCGGGCGGCGATCGTGGTGCCCATCGTGGCGGCCGTCGCGTTCGCGGTCGGCGGTGGTTCGCAGACACCCATGTTCGCCATCTTCGGTTCGGTGTCATTGCTGGTCATGGTGGACTTTCCCGGCAACCGCGCGGCCAGGGCGGTGGCCTATGGCGGCCTCGGCTTCAACGGCGCCGTGCTCATCACCCTGGGCTCGCTGGTTGCACCCATCCCCTGGCTGGCCGTGACCACGATGTTCCTGCTCGCGGTCGCGGTGACGTTCTCGGGCGTACTCAGCGAGATCGTCGCGGCCGGGCAGCGGTCGACGCTGTTGACGTTCGTGCTGCCGGTCTGCACCCCACCAGGGCCGATCCCCGAGCGGCTGTTCGGGTGGCTGATCGCGCTTGCGCTCGCCGTGCCCGCCGCCCTGTTCCTGCTGCCGCCGCGACATCACGACGATCTGCGCAGGCACGCCGCGTCGGTGTGCCGGACGCTGGCCGACCGACTGGACGGCGTCGCGTCGGCTGACGACGTGTCCTCGGCGATGGGGGCACTGCGGGCCAACTTCCTCGGTGCGGACTTCCGGCCCGTCGCACTGACCGCGGGCAGTCGCGCGCTGGTGCGGGTGGTCGACGACCTGCAGTGGCTCTCCGACCGCGTCACCGACGCCTCAGGGGATCTGCTGGCCGAGATGCGGGACTCCGTGGTGAGGGTGCTGCGCGATTCGGCGAACGTGCTGACCACGCCAAAGGCCGAGGGACGCGACGAGGTCCGCGGGGACCTTGCGCTGGCGCTGGCCGTCCAGCGGTTGGTCGCGCAGAGCCGCTACCGCGACGACATCGTCGAAATCCTCGACGAGGACAACGACGCCGCCGCGATCGGCGTCGGACGAAAGTTGTTGACCCGTCGGACGATCTCGGCGTGCGTCGGCGCCACCGGACGCATCATCGGCATCGCCGCGGATGCCGATGCCCGGCCGGTGTGGGCCCGGGTGCTGGGCCGCCGGCTCCCCGCGTCCGGCGCGTCCGACCGGTTGTTGTCGGAGTCCCAGGCCATCGCGTACCTGACCACGGGCTTCGTCGCCACGCGCGCGGTGGTGGTGCGCAACAGCCTGCGCACCGGGCTTGGCCTGGCAATCGCCGTCGCGATCACCCATGTGTTCCCCGTCCAGCACGGCTTCTGGGTCGTGCTGGGCGCCATGTCGGTGCTGCGCAGCAGCGCGCTCACCACCGGCACCCGCGTCCTGCGCGCCGTCACGGGCACCGGGATCGGCTTCGTGCTGGGTGCGGTGTTCATCGAGTTGATGGGCGTCGACCCCGTAGTGATGTGGACGATGCTGCCGATCGTCGCGTTTGGTTCGGCGTACGTGCCCGAGGTGGCGTCGTTCATCGCGGGGCAGGCGATGTTCACCATGATGGTGCTGATCATCTTCAACGTGATCGTGCCGACCGGTTGGAGCGTGGGGCTGATCCGCGTGGAGGACGTGGTGGTCGGCGCCCTGGTCGGCGTCGTGGTCTCGCTACTGGTGTGGCCGCGCGGCGCGTCGGCGGCGGTGTCGAACGCGATCGACGCTGCCTGCGCGGTCGGATCGACGTATCTGAGGGCAGCGGTGCATCGCGTCATCCGGGGCGCGTCCGAGGCCGCCAACGACCGCGTCTTCGCCCTCGGGCACGATGCAATGACGGCTTCTCGAACGCTGGATGACGCTGTACGCCAGTACCTTTCGGAGAGCGGTGGGTCGACGGACCTTCGCGCGCCGGTGATCCGGGCCGCCAACCGTGCGATCCGGGTGCGTACGGCGGCCGAGCTGATCGCCGACGTCGCGCCGCCGCCGCTCGCCGCCTACCCGCGGGTGCGAATGGTACTCGAGTCCCATACCGACGCCATCTGCGAGCGCCTCGACGGGGCCACGAACAGCGCCGAGTTCGGACCCATCAGCGACGACTTCGTGCTGGCGTTGCGCGCCGAGTCGGGTGGCGACGCCCTGGCGGTGTCGGCCGCTCTCCCGCTGGTCACCGTCGCGGCGAATCTTGGCGAGCTGGAGTTGCTCTACCCCGAACCGGTGGAGCCCGTCGCCAGCCGCATCTAGCGACCGGTGGTGTGCGGCATCAGCGCGTTCGGCGGGATGACGCCGAACTTGCCCGCGTTGAAGTCCTCCATGGCCTGGACCAGCTCCGCCGTGGAGTTCATCACGAACGGGCCGTAGTGGAAGACCGGCTCGCGAATCGGCTTGCCGCCCAGGATCAGAATCTCCATCGCGGGACGGTTCGAGTCCTGGCCCTCCGCTGCGCCGACCGAGATTCGGTCGCCAGGACCGAACACCGCGAGTTGCCCCTGCTGGATCGGATGCGCCACCGGGCCGGCCGTGCCACGGCCGGACAGCACGTAGACGAGCGCGTTGAAGTCGCGGTTCCACGGGATGTTCAGCCGCGCTCCGGGCTCGATGGTCGCGTGCGCGAACGTGATGGGCGTGTACGTCGAACCAGGTCCTGGCTGACCGTCCCCGATCTCGCCTGCGATCACGCGCACCAGCGCGCCGCCGTCCTCGGACGACAGCAGCCTGACCTCGCCACCTTCGATGGCCTGGTACCTGGGGGTGGCGAACTTGTCCTTCTTGGGCAGGTTCACCCACAACTGGATGCCGTGGAAGGTGCCGCCGCTCTCGACGAGTTCGGCGGGCGGGGTCTCGATGTGCAGGATGCCCGAGCCTGCCGTCATCCACTGGGTGGCGCCGTCGGTGATCAGACCGCCGCCGCCGTGCGAGTCCTGGTGGGCGAAACGGCCATCGATCATGTAGGTGACGGTCTCGAACCCGCGATGCGGATGCCAGTCGGTGCCACGAGGCTCGCCGGGTTGGTACTCGATCTCGCCCATCTGGTCCATGTGCACGAACGGATCGAGGTCGGTGGCACTCACGCCAGCGAAGGCGCGGACGACGGGGAAGCCCTCGCCCTCGTAGCCCCGCGGTCCGGTGGTGATGGAGCGCACCGGGCGTTCGGTGTCGTAGGCCGTGGGCCCGGCGACCCGGGGCAGGGTGAGCGTGTCGGCGGTGATGGCTGGCATCGATACCTCCTTGGTCGGAACGTATCCAAGTTAACCGGACTACGGTCCGATTAATTCCGCCGCAGTCGCAACCCGTTCCTCGGCGAGCGCCTAGGAGTGGCCCCTAGGTCAGGGCTGCGATCGCCGCGGCACGCGCGTCTGCGGCACTGGCCGTCGCCAACGCCGCATCGGCCGCCGCCCGGCATTGCGCGAGGGTGACCTGGGCGAGTCTTGCGCCGACGCCCGTGACCGCCGCGGCGGCCGCCGACAGCGACGACACCCCGAGGCCGACCAGTACGCAGGCCAGCAGCGGATCGGCGGCGGCCTCGCCGCAGACGCCGACTGGCTTGTTCACCGCGGCACCGGCTTTCGCCGTCGTGGCGACCAGCGCCAACACCGCGGGCTGCCAGGGGTCGGTGAGGGTCGCGAGCTCGGCCGACATCCGGTCGGCGGCCATCGTGTACTGGGTCAGGTCGTTGGTGCCGATCGACAGGAAGTCGACGTGGGCGAGGATGCGGTCGGCGAGCAGCGCTGCGGCGGGCACCTCGATCATCACGCCGGGCGTCAGGCCGTGCGAACGGGTCTGCGCGGCAAAGGCTTCCGCCTCGGCGGGCGTCGCGATCATCGGCGCCATCACCCACGGCGAGCTGCCCGTCCGCTGTGCCGCCGCTGCGATCGCCTCCAGCTGCCGGGTCAGGATGCCGGGGTTGCCGTCGGCGATGCGGATGCCGCGCACACCCATGGCGGGGTTGGCCTCCTCCGGGTGGCCGACGAACTTCAGCGGCTTGTCCGATCCCGCGTCGAGCGTGCGGATGACCACCTTGTGGCCGTCGAACGCCTCGAGCACGTCGCCGTAGATCAGTGCCTGCTCGTCGACGGTGGGCTCGGTGTCGCGATTGAGGAAGCACAGCTCGGTGCGGAACAGACCGACGCCCTCGGCCGGAGTCTCACGGGCCAACCGGGCGGCTGCGCCGTCCTGGACGTTGGCCAGGATCGCGACGACGTGTCCGTCGGCGGTGGCCCCAGGACCGGTCCAGCCCTTGGCGAGGTCGGCCTCGCGCTGCGCCACCTCGACGGCGCGCGCTGCGGCATCGGCGTCGGGTTCGACGGTGACCGTGCCGAGCGTGCCGTCGACCATCACCATCGTTCCTGCGGGCACCGCATCGAGTCCGGCGACCGCCACCACGCAGGGGATGCCGAGCTGGCGGGCGATGATCGCGGTGTGACTGGTCGGGCCGCCGAGGGTGGTGGCCAGTGCGACGACGAGTGCGGCGTCCAGACCCGCGGTGTCGACCGGTGCCAGGTCCTCGGCGCACAGGATCGACGGCACGTCGGGTACCGGCACACCGGGTTCGGGCAGCCCGGTGAGGTCGGCGATGACGCGATCGCGGACGTCGCGCAGGTCGGTGACCCGTTCGGCCATCAGCCCACCGAGCTGGGTGAACATCGCCGCGATCTTGTCGATCGCCGCCGCGACCGCCTGCACGGCTGGGCTGCCGCCGTTGATCCGCTTCTCGGCGTCCGCCAGCCAGGCCCGGTCCTGCGCGAGCGTCGCGGTGGTGGCGAGCACCTCCGAGGCGACCCCCGCCGCGTGCCCGGCTCGCGCGCGCAACCTTTCGGCTACCGCAGCGGCGGCCGCAGTGAATCGGGCCACCTCTGCGGGGCGGTCCGCTTCGTCCAGTTCGGCCACCGGTGCCCCGTCGATCCGCGGGCGCGCGCCTGGCCGGATCACCGGCGCGTACTGCACCCCGCCGACCGCCGGGACCCCCTTCAGTACGCGAAGTGACGTCGTCGAAGATGGCGTGCTCATGTGAACCAGGTTACAAGAAATGATTGACAAGTCAACACAGTCAGGGGTAAAACCAAACATATCAACATTCAGAACGCAGATATCCCACACAAGCGGAGGGTCATGTACGCTGAAGAGCGCCAAGACGCGATCGCCGCCATGGTGATCAGCAGGGGCCGTGCCTCGGTCGCCGAACTGGCCAAGGCCTACGACGTCACCACCGAGACCGTCCGTCGCGACCTGGCCGCCCTCGACAAGGCCGGCGTCGTGCGCCGAGTGCACGGCGGCGCGGTTCCGGTGCGCGCCCTGCACCTCGTCGAGCCGGGCGTCGGCGAGCGGGAATCCACCCGCGCCGACTACAAGGACGCCATCGCCGCCGCGGCCACCGAGTTCTTCCCGTTGAGCGGGGCGAGCGTGTTGTTGGACGCCGGCACCACCACCGCACGCATCGCGGCCCTGGTGCCCACCGACCGGGAACTCATCGTCGTCACCAACTCGGTCCCCATCGCCGCCCGGCTGGCCGCCATCCCGTCGGTATCGCTGCAACTACTCGGCGGCCGGGTACGCGGCATCACCCAGGCGGCGGTCGGCGAGCAGGCGCTGCGGGTGCTCGACACCATGCGGGTCGACATCGCCTTCATCGGCACCAACGCGATCAGCGCTCGGCACGGGTTGTCCACGCCCGACAGTGAGGAAGCCGCAGTCAAGCGCGCGATGGTTCGCTGCGCCAACTACGTCGTGGTGGCCGCCGACTCCACCAAGGTCGGCCGCGAGGACTTCGTCAGCTTCGCCCCGATCTCGAGCGTGGACACGCTCATCACCGACAGCGAGATCAGCGACGCCGACCGCACGATGCTCACCGACGAGGGCGTCGAGGTCGTCATGGCGGGAGGCCCCGAGTGATCGTCACCGTCACGCCCAACCCGAGCATCGACCGCACGGTCACGCTCGGCGCGCCGTTGACCCGTGGCGCGGTGCACCGGGTCACCTCCGCCACCACCGAACCCGGCGGCAAGGGCGTCAACGTGGCCCGCGCCCTCACTTTGGCGGGAGTGGACGCCGTCGCCGTCCTGCCGGCCGCCGACACCGACCCCATCGTCGCGGCCCTGCAGTCCAGCGGCGTCCCGTTCCGGTGCGTTCCAGTGACGGGCACCGTCCGAACCAACCTCGCGATCACCGAATCCGACGGCACCACGACCAAACTCAACGAGCCGGGGGCGCCGCTCGACGACTCCGCACGTGACGCCCTGACCCGCGCCGTGGTCGCCGCCGCCGCAGGCGCATCGTGGGTGGTGCTGTCCGGCTCACTGCCGCCGGGCATGCCCGACGACTGGTACGCCGAGCTCGTCGCAACGCTCGCGCCTGCCGCGTGCCGGGTCGCCGTCGACACGTCCGAGCGTCCGCTCGACGCCCTTGCCGCGGCGTTCGGCCGTGCCGCGCCCGACGTCATCAAGCCCAACTCCGAGGAACTCGCCTGGCTGGTCGGCGCATCGCCTGCGGAACTCGAAAGCGCGGCGGCCGCAGGCGATCCCGACCCGGTGGTGCTGGCCGCGCGCCGACTGATCGACCGGGGCGCGCGCACGGTGCTGGTCACCCTCGGCGCGGCAGGCGCCGTGCTCGTCGACCGGACCGGGAGCTGGATGGCCACACCTCCGCCGATCACGCCGCGCAGCACCGTCGGTGCGGGCGACAGCGCACTGGCAGGATACCTGCGCGCCGAAGTCGGCGGGGCAGACCCTCCACAACGGCTCCAGATGGCCGTCGCCTACGGCAGCGCAGCAGCCGCACTTCCCGGCTCGGCACTGCCGTCTCCCTCCCAGATCGATCTCAAAGCCGTTCGGGTGTATGCGATTACGCCCGCGTCCACCCATCCCGAACCCACCAGAAAGTAGCGAGATGTCCATCATCACCACCGACCTGGTCGCCCTCGACGTCGACGCCGGCGGCGACAAGGAGGCCGTCATCGGCCTGCTCGCCGGCCGACTCGCCGCCGCCGGACGTGCCACCGATAGCGCGGGGCTGATCGCCGCCGCGATGGCGCGCGAAGCTCAATCAGCCACCGGACTGCCCGGCGGGATGGCCATCCCGCACTGCCGATCTCCCTACGTCGACGAGGCCACCATCGGCTTCGCCCGGCTGTCACCCAAGGTCGACTTCGGCGCACCCGACGGACCCGCCGACCTCGCCTTCCTCATCGCGGCGCCGGAATCCGGTGGCGCCGAACACATGAAGCTGCTGTCGAGCCTGGCCAGAGCGCTGGTGCGCAAGGACTTCGTCGAGTCGCTGCGCAACGCATCGTCGGCCGCCGAGATCGTCGACCTGGTCGAAGGTGTGGTCAACCCCGCCCCTGCCGCGCCCGTTGCGGCGCCGGTGGCCCAGGAGCAGAAGCGGACGATCGTCGCCGTCACCGCCTGCCCCACCGGCATCGCGCACACCTACATGGCCGCCGATTCGTTGGTCGCCGCTGGCAACAAGGCCGGTGTCGATCTGCAGGTCGAGACGCAGGGCTCGGCGGGCAGCACTCCGCTGCCCGCCGAGACCATCGCCGGCGCGGCCGCCGTCATCTTCGCCACCGACGTCGGGGTCAAGGACAGAGGTCGCTTCGCGGGCAAGCCGGTCATCGCGTCCGGGGTCAAGCGTGCGATCAACG
>NZ_JAVRPS010000340.1:0-14430 GCF_032162105.1 Mycobacterium sp.
TACAACCTGTTCCACTACTCGCTGCCCAAGCTCGGGATCGAGGTCAGCTTCGTCGAGGACCCCGACGACCTGGATTCGTGGCGGGCGGCGGTGCGGCCGAACACCAAGGCGTTCTTCGCCGAGACGATCTCCAACCCGCAGATCGACGTCCTCGACGTCCCCGGCGTATCGGCCGTGGCCCACGAGAACGGCGTGCCGCTGATCGTCGACAACACCATCGCGACGCCGTACCTGATCCAGCCGATCGCACTCGGCGCCGACATCGTGGTGCACTCGGCCACCAAGTACCTCGGCGGGCACGGCGCGGCGATCGCCGGCGTGATCGTCGACGGCGGCAACTTCGACTGGGCCAACGGCAAGTTCCCCGGCTTCACCACCCCGGACCCGAGCTATCACGGTGTGGTGTTCGCCGAACTCGGCCCGCCCGCCTTCGCGCTCAAGGCACGTGTCCAGCTGCTGCGCGACTACGGCTCGGCCGCCGCGCCGTTCAACGCCTTCCTCATCGCCCAGGGGCTGGAGACGCTGAGCCTGCGCGTCGAGCGGCACGTCGAGAATGCGCAACGCGTCGCCGAATTCCTCGCAGGACACCCTGACGTGGTGTCGGTCAACTACGCAGGCCTGCCCACCTCGCCGTGGTACGAGTTGGGACGGAAGCTCGCGCCCAAGGGCACCGGTGCCGTACTGGCGTTCGAGCTGGCGGGCGGCATCGATGCGGGCAAGGCATTCGTCAACGCACTCACCCTGCACAGCCATGTCGCCAACATCGGCGACGTGCGTTCGCTGGTGATTCACCCGGCCTCGACGACGCACGCGCAGCTCAGCCCGGAGGAGCAGCTGGCCACCGGGGTCACGCCGGGCCTGGTCCGGCTGGCGGTCGGCATCGAGGGCATCGACGACATCCTCGCCGACCTCGAGCGGGGCTTCGCCGCGGCCAAGCCGTTCTCCGGTGTTCCGCAGACCGCGGTGTCGGTATGACGACGTTGGAAAGCCCTCCCGAGTTCGCCGCGCAGCTGCCCGCTGAAGGCCAGCTGACCGTGGTGAACATCGGGCCGCTGACATTGGAGAACGGCACCGTCCTCGACGACGTGTCCATCGCGGTGCAGCGGTGGGGCGAGCTGTCGCCGAACCGCGACAACGTCGTGGTGGTGCTGCACGCACTGACCGGCGACTCGCACATCACCGGGCCCGCCGGACCGGAGCACCCGACCCCGGGCTGGTGGGACGGCGTGGCCGGGCCTGGGGCACCGATCGACACCGACCGCTGGTGCGCGATCGCCACCAACGTGTTGGGCGGCTGTCGCGGCTCGACCGGGCCGAGCTCGCCCGCACCGGACGGAAAGCCTTGGGGCTCAAGGTTTCCAGCCATCACCGTGCGCGATCAGGTCAACGCCGACATCGCGACGCTTGCGGCGCTTGGCATCACGCAGGTCGCCGCCGTGGTCGGCGGCTCCATGGGTGGCGCACGCGCGTTGGAGTGGACCGTGGGACGCCCCGACACCGTGCGGGCTGCCCTGGTGCTCGCGGTCGGTGCGCGCGCCACCGCCGACCAGATCGGCACGCAGAGCTCTCAGGTGTCGGCGATCAAGTCCGACCCGGACTGGCAGGACGGCGACTACTACGGCACGGGGCGCGAGCCCCACGTGGGGATGGAGATCGCCAGGCGGTTCGCGCACCTGACCTACCGGGGCGAGACCGAACTCGACGACCGGTTCGGCAACGACGCCCAGGGCGACGAGAACCCGACGGACGGCGGCCGCTACGCGGTGCAGAGCTACCTGGAGCATCAGGGCGGCAAGCTGGCGGCGCGGTTCGACGCAGGTACCTACGTCGCGTTGACGGACGCCTTGAGCAGCCACGACGTGGGCCGCGGGCGCGGCGGAGTGGCCGGGGCGCTTGGCAGTTGTCGAGTGCCGGTGGTGGTCGGCGGCATCACGTCCGACCGGCTCTACCCGCTGCGGCTGCAGAAGGAGCTGGCCGAACTCCTGCCGGGCTGTACCGGCCTGAACGTGGTCGATTCGATCTACGGCCACGACGGGTTCCTGATCGAGACCGACGCGGTCGGCGAGCTCATCCGGCTGACCCTGGAGCTGGCGTCACGGTGACCTCCGATCAGATCAGACAGCGGCGTTCCCTGTCGTTCGGCCTGGAAGCGGCGGCGTACGAACGCGGCAGGCCGTCGTATCCGCCCGAAGCCATCGACTGGCTGCTGTCGTGCGGTGCGCGCGACGTGCTCGACCTCGGCGCGGGCACCGGGAAGCTGACCATCCGGCTCGTCGAACGCGGGCTGGACGTGGTGGCGGTGGACCCCATCCCCGAGATGCTCGAGTTGCTCAGCGCCTCGTTGCCCGATACCCCGGCGCTGCTCGGCACGGCCGAGGACATTCCGTTGCCGGACAACAGCGTCGACTCGGTGTTGGTCGCGCAGGCCTGGCATTGGTTCGATCTCGAGCGTGCGGTCAAGGAGGTGGCCAGGGTGCTTCGCCCGGGTGGCCGGCTCGGGCTGATATGGAACACCCGCGACGAGCGCCTCGGCTGGGTCAAGGATCTCGGTCGCATCGTCGGCCACGAGAATGACCCGTTCAACCACGAGGTGACGCTGCCCGAGCCATTCGCGGGCGTCGAGCGTCAGCAGTTCGAGTGGACCAGCTACCTGACTCCGCAGGCGCTCATCGACCTCGTCGCGTCGCGCAGTTACTGCATCACCTCGCCGACCGAGGTAAGGACCCGCACGCTCGACGAGGTACGCGAACTGCTGGCCACGCATCCCGCGCTGGTCAACACCACCGGCCTTGCGCTGCCGTACGTGACGGTTGGCATCCGGGCCACGTTGGCCTGACCGTACCGAGTGCGCGCTTTCAGGCGCCTAACCGATGAGGCACGCGAGGTAGAGCGCGATGGCCACGCCGGGTTCGCGCACGTCGCGTGCCGTCGTTCTGGCGATCTTGTCGAGGCGATAGATCACGGTGTTGCGGTGGATCGAGAGTCGCTGTGCGGTCGCGACGAGGTTGAAACCGCTTTCGCACCAGGCGACGAGGGTGTCACACAGGCCGTCGAAGTCGTTCTCGCGGGACAGCCGTGCCAATTGTGACGACGTGAATCGCGCTCTCGCCCGACCGCTCGCCGAGCTCAGCAGTTGGCGCACACGCAAGTTCGCGATCTCGTGGACTTCGATACCCGTTCCCCCACCGTCGGGGCCGAGCCGCAGCGCCGCCGTGGCGTCGGCGCAGGAGGCCGCCAGGGCAGCGACGTCAGAGCCCGTTTCGCCGATGCCGACGTGCGCGACGATTCCGTGGCGGTCCCGCAGAAGTTCGGCGGCGCGACGTGCGCGCTCCCGCACGTGTTCTGCGTCGTCGGGTGAAAGATGGTGCAGCACAACGTATCGTCCGGCCGCGAGCTCGGCGACGACATCGGTGCGTGCACCGAAGATCTCGCCGAGGAGGCGCACCGACGACGGTTGGCTGTGGGGGCCGGGCTGCACCTCGAAGAGGAGCGCGACGCGCGGTTGAGTCAAGTCATAGCCGAGTTCCACACCACTCGCGCGGATGATCTGCTCGTCGACGAGTCCCGGATCGAAAAGGGTGATGTCCCGGACTAGCTGCGTCAGCCGGTTCTCGCGCAGCAACCGGGTCCGCTGAAACAGCGACTCGCGCAACAGAATCTCGGTCTGTCGTTGGACGAGCCTGCCAAGCCGGACGACCCGCACGGGTGATCCCGTGATGCCGACCGTTCCGATCACGGCACCGTCGAGCACGATCGGCATCGTGATGCCGGGCAGCACGCCGCTGAGGGCGGCCGCCTCCTCGGTGTTGTGGCTCGCGGCGTCCCCGCTCTGTAGAACGGACACCGACGCCTCGTGGATCGAGCCGACCCGAGAGACGTCACCGCTCCCGATCACCCTCGCGTTCTCGTCGGTGATCAGGACGTTGTGGCCGAGGATGCGAGTCGTCTCGTCCGCGATCTCACCCGCAAGTTCAGGCGTGAGTACGGGTTGATCCATGCGATTACTCTAGTACGCTTCATCTAGTTTATGGCATTGCTTCTTGTGTATATTCATACTGAACATACAGTGACCTACGGCACACTCGTTACTATGGTTATGCCGCATGACAGAAACGAAAGCATCGTCCCTGGAGCACGCCCCGGCGTCGCGGACCCAGTGGTTGATCACCCTCTACGCGGGTGGCGGCGAGTTCTGCGACGGCTACATCCTCAGCATCATCGGCGTCGCGCTCCCCCTGCTGACCGTGTCCTTCTCACTGAGCCCCGTCGGCGCAGGCCTCCTCGGTGCGGCCTCGTTGGTCGGCATGTTCTTCGGCGGCATGATCTTCGGCGCAGTGACCGACAAGTTCGGCCGCCAGAAGATCTACCTGGCCGACCTCGCGTGCTTCGTCCTCTTGTCGGCGCTGCAATTCTTCGCCACCGAGCCGTGGCAGCTGATCGTGCTGCGCACTTTGATGGGCGTCGCGATCGGCGCCGACTTCGCGATCGCGGCCACCATCGCCTCGGAGTTCGCGCCGCAGAAATCCCGCGGCCTGCTACTGGTCATGCTCGTCACGATGTTCTCGGTCGGAGCCGCCGTCGCCTACGCGGTCGGATGGTGGATGCTGCGCTTCGGACCCGACGCCTGGCGCTGGATGCTCGCCAGCAGTGCGATCCCGGCGATCATCATCCTGTTCATGCGCTTCGGTACGCCTGAATCGCCGCGCTGGCTGTTGAGCAAGGGGCGGGCCGACGAAGCGGACGCCGTGCTGAAGAAGATGTTCGGACCTGACGCGTCGATCGCCGACATCGCCGAACCCGAAGACACCCCAACGGGATACCGGACGATCTTCCAGGGCGACTACCGCAGGCGGACGATCTTCATCGCACTGTTCTGGGCATGCCAGCTGTTGCCGATCTACGCGATCGCCACCTACGAGCCCACTATTCTCGAGTCCTTCGGGCTGGCCGAAGGCAGCAGCGCCTACCTCGGCGCCGTGCTGATCCAGATCTTCTACGTCGTCGGATCGCTGTCGGGCATCCTGTTCATCAACCGGGGACGACGCAAGCTGCTGCTCTGGAGCTTCGCCATCTCCGCACTGCCGTTGCTCGGACTCGCCGTGCTGGCACAACCGCCGATCTGGCTCGTGCTCCTGTTGTTCGCCGTGTTCGGCGTCGCGATGTACTCGGGCCAGTGCCTCGAAGCGATCTACCCCTCCGAGCTGTTCCCCACCGGCGTTCGCGCCACCGCCAACGGATTCGCCACCGGGGCAAGCAGAATCGGCGCAGCGATCGGCGTCTACGGCGCGCCGCATCTACTCGACTACTCGGTGCAGCTGGCCATGCTCGTCGGCGCGGGCGTCTGCGGCCTCGGCTGGCTGGTGACGGTGACGATGGCACCCGAGACCAAGGGCAAGCTGCTGACCGAATCCAGTGCGGTCACCCGACCCGCACGTGGCCTCGAGGTGCCGGCGTGAGGATCGCCGTCCTCGGTGCCGGAATCGTCGGCGTCGCCTCGGCGCACGCCCTGGCCGAACGGGGCCACGAGGTACACGTCTACGACCGCAGAAGCGACGTCGCGTCCGGCACCAGTGCCAGCACGGCCGGCCTGATCGCCCCAGGACATTCGTACGCGTGGGCGTCACCGAAAGCGCCTGCGATGCTGGTGAAGTCGTTGCTTGGTGAGGCGACGTCCATCCGGGTTCGCCCTCGAGCCGACGCCGACCTGGTGCGGTGGGGACTTCGGTTCATCCGGGAGTGCACACCGTCGAGGTCGCGGACCAACACGTTGGCGAAACTGCGGCTCGCCCGCTACAGCCAGCAGTTGATGGACGTGCTCGCCGCCCGTGAAGACCTGCAGTACTGGCAGACCCACAGTGGGGTGCTGTACCTGTTCCACGACGAGGCGGATCTCCGAGTCGCCGAGCACAATTCACGGTTACTGCAGGACCACGGCCGGCGTCAGCACGTTCTCGACCACGACGCGACCGTCGCACTCGAGCCCGCACTGGGCCACAGCCGTATCCGGTTCGCCGGCGCGATTCACGACACGTCCGACGGCACCGGCGACCCGCAACGGTTCGCCGTCGGCCTATCGGCCGTATGCCGCAGGCTCGGGGTGACGTTCCATCTCGGAACGTCAGTCACCCGGCTCGACACCGACGGCTCGTCGATCACGCGGATCACTAGCTCCGAGGGCATCATTGGGGCCGACGCCGTCGTGCTGGCCGCGGGTGCGGCAAGTCCGCTACTCACCCGCACGATGGGCCTTCGCATACCGGTGTACCCGGCGAAGGGCTACACCCTCACCGCGACGATCAAGGATCCAGATCGTGCACCACGAGTCGGCGGCATCGACGAGCGCACGCTGGTCGCATGGTCGCGATTCGGCGGCGAGCTCAGGATGTCGGCGACCGCCGAATTCGTCGGGTACGACCGCAGCAGCACTCCGGCCGACTACGCGGGCATCATCGAAGCGGGCAACCAATTGTTCCCCGGTGCCATCGACTGGGACACGGCGAGATACCGCACCGGCCTTCGTCCGATGACGCCGGACGGACCGCCATTGATCGGGCTCGGCCGGCACGACAACCTGTACTTCAACACCGGGCACGGTCACGTCGGATGGACCATGGCCTGCGGCTCGGCACGCATCCTTGCCGACCTGATCGACGAGCGCCGACCGGACATCGACCCGACGCCGTACTCGCCGATCGCTCAGAACAGGCACCGCTGAGATCGCATCAAGCGGCCGGTCCGAACCACCGCTCCAGCGCCGAACGCAGGCGTTGCACGTCGGCCGCCTCGACGGCGTCCGCCGCCCATGCCACGTAGCCGTCGGGCCGAATGAGCATGCCGCCGTACCGCTCGTCGGCCATCGCACCGGTGACCAGATCGACACGGTCGGCCCAGCCGGCGCCCGTCGGTGTGAGCGCACCTCCGGACAGGTCGAGAAGCACGGGTCGCGCCGCGTACAGCAATTCGGCGACGCGGCGACCGTCGTCCAATTCGAGATCGGGCACCAGCAGGCCGGACAGCGGGTGTCCGTCGCCGACCTCATAGCGCACGTCGGAGCCGGCCAGCAGGTGGGCCATGTGCGCCGCGACACCTGGCTGCGTCATCAGTTCACCGAAAAGCGTTCTCAGAGCCCCGACTTCGGGACCCGGCGCCATCAGAGCGGTCTGCGACAGCGATTGCATCATCACCCGCTCCCCCACCGGCCTACGCTCGGAATCGTAGGTGTCGAGCAGTCCGTCTGGCGCCGACCCGTTCACCTGAGCTGCCAGCTTCCAGCCCAGGTTGACGGCGTCCTGCATGCCGAGATTGAGACCAGGCCCACCCATCGCCGAGTGGACGTGCGCCGCGTCGCCGAGCAGCAGGACGTTGCCCGCCCGGTAGCTCTCGGCCTGCCTGCTGTTCTGCCCATCGACCCGGCGCAGCGCATGCGGGCCCGGCCCGCGCGGGGCCTCCACCGGAACGTCCACACCCAGCACGCGGCTGGCGCTCTCCCGCACTTCGTCGAGGGTCACCGGTGTCTCGTCCAGGCCCGGCTGGCGCCCGAACTCGATGGTCCCGAGCATCTGTCGGTCGGGCTGGAACGGGACAAAGATGAAGCCGCCACGCTCCAGCCTGGTATGTCCGAACCGCAACGGGCCGAAACCGGGAACCGCGTAACCGCCGTCCTCGGTGCGCAGTTCGTCGGGCATGTGTACGTGCGCGATTCGGGCGACCGTGTCCGAGGTGCTTCCCGGGAAGTCGATTCCGACGGACTTGCGGACCAGGCTGCGTCCGCCATCGGCGCCGACCAGATACGTGGCGTCGAGGTCGTAGCTGCGTTCGGGCGAGGCCACCGCGACGGCAACGCGACCCGGCGTCGACACCAGGCCGGTGAGTTCGTGACCCCACCGGACGTCGACCCCCAGATCGCGGGCACGTTTCTCCAGCAGCCGCACGAACCGGGGCTGTTGGATGAACAGCGCACGCATCGGGTTGTCCTCGAGGCCAACGAGGTTCACCGACAGGCCGGCGAACATCCATTCGTACATCGGCTGCGGCGGGCCATCGGCACCGCTGAACCGCTGGTAGAGGCCGCGCATGTCCAATTGCCGGATCACCTGTCCGACAAGGCCGTTGGCCTTCGGCTCGTCGCTCGGCCCGGGTAGCCTGTCGAGGACGACGGGCCGGACCCCGGCCAGCGCCAGCTCGCAGGCCAGCATCAGTCCGTTCGGTCCGGCTCCTGCGATGACGACGTCGATTTCATCCATGGATCTTCCTCGCGGCTCGGGCTGTCGGTTCGGGCAGGCCGACGACCACGGCGGCGAAGCCGTCCTTCAGAAAGGTGGTCACGGGCCGCGGCGGATCGGCCACGGTATAGGCGTCGATCGCGGCCTCGCCGACAGCACGCATCACCCCGGCCACCAAGCGCGGGTACATGTCTCGTTCCGGGTCGGTACCGGTGCGCTCGGCGATCGCCGCCACCCAGTCCGCGAACAGCTTCTTGGAGATGGTGACCCGCATCTCCGGTGCCAGCACCACCTTGCGGATCTCGGCGAGTTGCCCGTGGGTCGGCAGAACTCCGACGGCGCCCTCGGCTGCCAACGGCTCGAGGATTGCCTCGGTGATGGCCGTCCACAGCGGCTCGTCGGCGGGTCGCTCGCGAAAAGCCGAGAGGCTGCGCTCCATCCGCTGGATCTGGCGGTAGGCCACGGCCTCGTACTTGTTGCCGAAGTAGTTGTTGAACGTGCGCAGCGATACGTCGGCGCGCGCGGCGATCTCGTCGCGGGTGACGTTCTCCAGCCCGCGCTCGAAGGCGAGCTGCATTGCCGCGTCGCTGAGCGCTCTGCGCGTGTCGACCTTCTTCCGCTCGCGTAGTCCGGTCATGTTTCCACCATAGGGCAATTCTTGCATAGTAGGCAAGATTACTCGGTGGGCAGTTTTCTGGGGATTTTCTGAGCGCCGACGGTGCGGTTGTTTGCGGGGTCACTCGCGTTTCGCGTGCAACAACCGTCCGTTCGCGGGGTGAGAAGAACTAGCTGGTGCCCAGCGGGTCGATGGTCCACGCGATGTAGAACATGGCCGCACTGACCGCGGCGGTGGTCGCGAAGTCGATGGCCCTGCTACGCACCACCAGCAGCCCGGCCCGGTCCTCGGAGAGCGTCAGCCGCATCACGGCCGCGACTCCGACGCCGATCGCCAGCACCAGCGCCCCGCGGCGCCAGTAGCCGGCGACCACCAGCCCGAACGCCGCCAGGAGAAACAGCCCAACCGTCAGGATCGGCCACTGGCCCGCGAACACCTTGCGCGCGAAATCCCTTGGTGTCAACCGACTTTCGCCTCATCCAGCTCGACGACGTTCGTCAGCAGGAAGGCGCGGGTCAACGGCCCGACGCCTCCCGGGTTCGGTGACACGTGGCCCGCGACGTCCCAGACGTCCGGATGCACGTCACCGACCAACTTGCCCGCGTCGTCGCGGCTCACCCCGACGTCCACCACCGCCGCACCGGGCTTGACCATCTCCGCCGTCACGATGTGCGGCACGCCTGCCGCGGCGATGATGATGTCGGCCTGCCGGGTGAGGGCCGCCAGATCGCGAGTCCCGGTGTGGCACAACGTCACCGTGGCGTTCTCGGAGCGGCGGGTGAGCAGCAGGCCCATCGGCCGCCCGACCGTCACGCCGCGCCCGATCACCACGACGTGCGCACCGGCGATGGGCACCTCGAACCGGCGCAGCAGGTGCACGATGCCGCGCGGCGTACACGGCAAGGGTGCGGGCTCGTTGAGCACCAGCCTGCCGAGGTTGGTCGGGTGCAGGCCGTCGGCGTCCTTGGCCGGGTCGATGCGTTCCAGCGCGGCGTTCTCGTCGAGATGCCTGGGCAGCGGCAACTGCACGATGTAGCCGGTGCATTCCGGGTTGGCGTTCAGCTCGTCGATCGTCGCGTCGAGCGTGGCCTGGTCGATGTCGGCGGGCAGGTCGCGGCGGATCGAGTTGATGCCGACCTTCGCGCAGTCGGCGTGCTTGCCCCGCACGTATGCCTGGGAACCCGGATCGTCGCCGACCAGCACCGTGCCAAGGCCGGGCGTCCGGCCTGCCGCGCTCAGTGCCGCGACTCGCTCCTTGAGGTCGACGAAGATCTCGTCGCGCGTGGCCTTGCCGTCCAGAGTGATCGCTCCCACGGCAGCCATTGTGGCAGGCTCACCGATATGAACACTCCGCCCAATGTGTTCACCCCGGCCAAGCTCGGCCCGGTGACGCTGCGCAACCGCATCATCAAGTCCGCCACGTTCGAGGCGGCCAGCCCGAACTCGCTGGTCACCGAGGATCTGATCGAGTTCCACCGCCTGCCCGCTGCGGGCGGGGTGGGCATGACCACGGTCGCCTACCTGGCGGTGACCCCTGGCGGCCGCACGCAGGGCCCCGTGATCTGGTGGCGCCCCGAGGCCATCCCCGGGCTGTGCACCCTGACCGAAGCCATCCATGCGGAGGGCGCGGCCGTCAGCGCACAGATCGCACATGCCGGTCCAGTCGCCGATGCCCGGTCCAACAACGCAGAAGCGCTGGCGCCGATGACGAGCAAGTACGCGAGGGCTGCCAATCGCGACGACATCGCCGACGTCGTTGCGGCGCATGCCACCGCGGCCCGCTTCGCGATCGATGCGGGGTTCGACGCCGTCGAGATCCACCTCGGCCATGGCTACTTCGTCAGCTCCTTCCTGAGCCCGCTGATCAACAAGCGCGACGACGAGTTCGGTGGCTCGTTGCAGAACCGCGCCAAGGTGGCACGCAGCGTGGTCGAAGCGGTGCGCCGCGCCGTCGACGACGCCGGAGCGGGCAAGATCGCGGTGACCGCGAAGCTCAACATGGCCGACGGAGTGGACGGCGGGATCACCGTCGAGGAGTCACTTCAGACGGCGAGGTGGCTGCAGGACGATGGCTGCCTGGACGCGATCGAACTCACCGCGGGAAGTTCGTTGGTGAACCCGATGTACACGTTCCGAGGCGGCGCGCCGGGCAAGGATGTCCCCGCCCTTGCCAAGGTCGTGCGCGAATACCCGTACTACGACGCATACCTGCTGAGCGATGCCCGCCTGTTCCGTGCCGAACTCACGATGCCGCTGATCCTGTTGGGCGGCATCACCAATCGCGAGACCATGGACCTCGCGATGGCCGAGGGATTCGACTTCATCGCGATGGGCCGCGCGCTACTCGCCGAACCCGATCTGTTGAACCGCATCGAGGCGGACGGCGACGCGCACACCGTGGCGTCGGTCTGCACGCACACCAATGACTGCATGGTCACCATCTACAGCCATACCCACTGCGTGTTGACCGGCTCGCCGAACTGAACTACCGGCCTGGTATCTGCTGCGACACGGCGGCCACGCTGGGGGTGCGGTAGTCCTTGAACTCGACCATCGCCTCGTCGCGAATGATCCGGATGCCCGACGTGAGAAGGAGCTTGCGCTCGGACACGGTGTAGATGACCTGTTCGGTGCGCGCGCCGAAGCAACCGTTGGCCTGTGCCGTGGCCGGCAGCCTCAGCATCGCCTGGTCGGACAGGCGCACGCCCCGGTACTCGTAGCCTCCCCGCCCATCGGCGCAGATCGCGATCAACGACAGCTTCGTGCGGCCGATCACGACGGCCGTCTGCTGCGGGTCGCAGCGCGCCGGGGAGTTCACGAAGCCTCGGGCATCGGCGTCGGCGAGGGGCTTTGCGGCGGCGGACGGCAAAGTAGCACCCGTAGCCATGATGGCGCATGACACGCACCCGAAGATCAGTGCCGCAACCATTCCGCGCAGCCCGCAGCGGCGTCGTTGCGCCTCGCCGGTCATCCTCGCCATGCCACTACGAGACCATGTATTGCCTGAATACCGATGGATCTCGGCCGTACAAGTACCGAATCGTTAGCCGCCCGAGATCAAGGCCCGCACGCAATCTTCCACGATCGCGTCCGCCGTCTCCGGAATCCTTTGCCCCGCAACGAGGTGCCGACGCACGACGGCGTAGGGTACGTCGACGAGCGCCGCGCTCAGTCGGTCCGGGTCGGCGTCCAGTCCGGCCAGAAGTCGATTCAGGGTGCGATGCAGACGATTGCGCCGCGCCGTGACGGATTCCGGCCATGCCGAGCGGTCCAGCGCGTCGGCCCCGACGAGCAACACCTGCGCCTCGACCGGATGGTCACGGCACCATTGGACCGCGAACCGCGCGGCCGCCACGCACCGCGCGGTCGGGTCACCCGGCGAGGCGAGGGCGTCGGCGAACCCGCCCTGGAACCGTTCCTCGGTACGCATCCACAGCTCGCCGCACAACGCCGCCCGCGTCGGAAAGCGGTGGTACACCGAGCCGCTCGGCGCACCGACCGCTCTCGCCACCGCCGACATCGTGACCGCGGCAGGGCCGCCGCCAGCCAGCAGAGCAGCGGCGGCGTCGAGCAGTTCGTCGGCAGAGTAGCGCGCGGGTCTGGCCACCAGGTAATAATAGAGAGGTATCTCTAAAAAGGAGGCAGCGACATGCCCACAGCCAACTCAGTCGCCCACCGGCTCTACGACGCACTCGCCGAAACCGACCCAACAGCCCTGCTGACGCTGCTGTCCGACGACTTCGAAGGCACCGTCAGCGCCGGCATGCCGCACGGGGTCGGCGGCGTGCACCACGGTCCGAACGAGATGCTCGGCGTGTGGGGCACGATCGACGGGCTCTACGACATGCGCGTCGAACCAACCGATTACCTCGAGATCGATGAGCACCGCGTCGTGGTCATCGGCCGCTATCGCGGGCCCGCACGCGACGGCAACTCCGCGGTCGACGCGGCATTCGCCCACGTCATCACCACCCGTGGCGATCGCATCGCTGCGCTGCAACAGATCACCGACACCGCCCGCTGGAGCATCACACCGACGCAGTAAGCGCACGGACCGCCATCACACCCGGCACGGGTACCGATAGAGTTGCATCCGATGACGCGACCAGCCCCACCCGCGCTGACCGTTAGGTACGACGGGTCGTCACGCACCTTTGCGGCAGGCAACGACGTGGTGATCGGCCGTGACTTGCGCGCCGACGTCCGCGTTGCCCATCCCCTGATCTCACGCGCGCACATAATCCTGCGCTTCGAGGCGGGCCGCTGGATTGCGATCGACAACGGCAGCCTCAACGGACTGTTCGTCAACGGCCACCGGGTTCCGGTGGTCGACATCACCGACGGACTCAGCATCAACATCGGCAATCCCGACGGTCCCCAGCTGACCTTCGAGGTGGGTCGCCACCAGGGAGCGGTGGGGACACCACCGCAGACCACCTCGGTGCCGGTGGCCAACCGGGCGAGCAGTTCCTGGCCCGCCCAGCCGCCGGCGGCCGGGCGACCATCCATGCCGTCGCCGGGTGCGTCGCGCTCACAATCGGTGTACCCGCCGGGTCAGCAGCCGCGCTATCCGTCGGGCCCGACGCCGTCGTATCCCAGCAGCCCGCAGCCGTCCTATCCCGGTGCGACGCAGTCATACCCGGGCGCGCCCCCACAGAGCTACCCGACGCCACCCCCGTCGCAACAGTCCGCGAGCTATCCGGCCGCCACCACGATGGGGCCGACGGCGCAGCCGCGCCAGCAGAGCGAGGGCAACCTCGCCACCAGCATGCTCAAGATCCTGCGGCCGGGCAAAGCTGCGGATACGCCAGCGGGGTCCATCAAGATCGGCCGCGCCACCGACAACGACATCGTCATCCCCGACGTGCTGGCCTCACGCCACCACGCGACCCTGGTGCCGACGCCAAGCGGCACCGAGATCGTGGACAACCGCAGCATCAACGGCACGTTCGTCAACGGCGCCCGGATCGAATCGGCCATGCTGCGCGACGGCGACGTGGTCACGATCGGCAACGTTGACCTCGTCTTCGCCGGGGGCACGCTGGCCCGCCGGAGCGAGACCGAGGCGGCGACGCGCACCGGTGGCCTCGAAGTGCACGGCGTCACCTGGACGATCGAGAACAACAAGACGCTGCTCGACAACATCTCGCTGACCGCGCGGCCGGGCACGTTGACGGCCGTCATCGGACCGTCGGGTGCCGGTAAGTCGACGTTCGCGCGACTGGTGGCCGGTTACACCCACCCGACGAGCGGCACGGTCAGCTTCGAAGGCCACAACATCCACGCCGAATACGCCTCCCTGCGAAGCAGAATCGGCATGGTCCCGCAGGACGACGTGGTGCACGGCCAGCTGACCGTCAGGCAGGCCCTGATGTACGCCGCGGAGCTGCGGCTGCCGCCGGACACGACGAAGGCCGACCGCGAGCAGGTCGTGATGCAGGTGCTCGAAGAGCTCGAGATGACCCAGCACCTCGAGACGCGGGTGGACAAGCTGTCCGGCGGGCAGCGCAAGCGCGCGTCGGTGGCACTCGAACTGCTGACCGGGCCGTCGTTGCTGATCCTCGACGAGCCGACCTCCGGCCTGGATCCCGC
>NZ_JAVRPS010000341.1:0-4174 GCF_032162105.1 Mycobacterium sp.
CGCGACCGTCGCCACGTCACCGACGGCCAAGAACCTCCACGCGCCTACGCCTGCACGATGATCGGGTCGCCGATGTTGACGGTGTCGTAGTACCAGGCGGCGTTGTCGGTGCTCAGGTTGATGCAACCGTGGCTGACGTTCGCGTTGCCCTGCGATCCCGTCGACCACGGCGCCCCGTGTACGTAGACGCCGCCCCACGTGACGCGGACGGCGTCGTAGACGGTGAGCTTGTACCCCTCGGGGTCACTGAGCGGAATGCCGATGGTGCGCGAGTCCATGATGACCGGGGACTGTTTCTCCAGCGCGGTGAACGAGCCGATGGGCGTTGGGTGCCTCGGCTTGCCCATCGATGCGGGCATCGTGCGCACCACCTGGTCGTCGATGCTCACGGTGAACGTGTGCGCGTCGATGTCGGCCACGCCGACCACCGCGGCGGCCGTCCCGAAGGTCGTCTTGAAGCCGAGTGCGGTAACCGAGATCGTTGAGTGGGCCGGCCACAACCCGGTCGGCGTGAACTGCACGGCATCGTCCGCGAGCCAGGTGAACGTGCCCGCAGGGGTCTTCGGCGAGGAGAAGCTGATGGCCCGCTCCGCGGCCGCCCGGTTCGCGACCGGCCCGGCGAACGTGACGGTGACTGGCATCGCCACCCCGACCATGTCGCCTGCCGCGGGGGCGATGTTGGCAACGGCCAGCTGCGGCGGCACGGCAGCCACCCCGTTGCCTACCGCGCCGGTCAGCAAAAGCGTCGACACTCCCGTCACCGTCAGCATGTACCGCAGCGCACTACTCAAGTTCCATCCTCCGATTCACGGCAGCCTCTTGCCTACATGCTAGTTCGCTCAGCGCTAGCTACGCGTTAGCCGACGGCCGCGCGCCATCGCCAGCAGCAGATATCCGAGCACGAGGAACCCGAGCCCGAGAATGCTGGTGTTGACCACGACCGCGGCGATCCCCACGCTGCCGGGATCGAGGAAGTAATAGGGCGCGCGTCGGCCCGCGTGGTTGAGCACGGCCAGGGCCAGACCGGCGTAGGCGGCCGGGTAGACCAGCCACGCGAAGGGCTGCCACCAGCGAACCACCCCCTCTCCCCTGCCGATCAGGAGCCAGTCGGTGATGGCGAGCAACGGCACGACGACGTGCAGAAGCACGTTGGCCGGGGTGTACCCCATGCTGCGCTCGGTCAGGAACAGATTCCAGATCACGCCGGCGACCATCACGTAGAGCACGACCGCGCCGCGCAATCCGGTGCGGGCATCGGCGCGCGGCGACACCAGAGTCCACGCGTAGTAGGCCGCCGCCAGTACGTTGGCCTGATAGGTGAAGGTCACCAGCCGCCACAGCACGCCGGACCGCGACGACAGTTCGACGAAGACGAGCGCCAGCAGCACGGCAAGTACGAGCGACACGCGGAGGAAGAAGCGAAGGTTTCCGCTTCGAATAGTCAAGCCTTGAATAGTCAAGCGTCCCAAGGGAACGGGCACCGATCCGCTACGGAACCGGCGGCGGCACGACCTCCGCCGGCGGCGGAGCGAGCACGACCGGCGGGTTGTCGTTCCCTGGCGTCAGTCGATCCTTGATGCGCGTCCAAATGCCCGGCTTCTTCGTCGGCACGGTCGACTCGATCGGCGGCACGGCGTCCGGCGGCGGTGCGAGTGCGTCCGGTGGCGGCGGCGCCAGCGCCGGGTCCACCACCGGCAGGTCGGCAGGCGGGGCCTCGGGGTTGGCGGGGTCGGCGATCGGCGCCTGGTCGATGACCGGCGCCTCGGCCGGGACGGACGCCTCTGGCGGTGCGGCGTCGACGACCGGAGCCTCCGGCGGCGGCGCCACCGGCTCAACGGCCTGCGGCGCAGGAATCGACACCGGCGGCGGCATGGCGGGCGGGATCGCCTTCACGGCCGCCGGGGTCTCCGGCGCGTTCACGGCGGCCGGCACCGGGTTACCCGATCGGGTGTCGCGGTGCGGCGCGAACTCGAGGCTGACCGCGATGGACACCGAGACGACGAAGGTCAGCACACCGGCGACCAACATGGTCACGGCGCCGACGTGGCCCAGCGGCGCGCCGCCCCGCGGTGCGCGGAGTTCCTCGGCGCGGTGCCGACCGGACGACCCGTTCCGGTCGTAGTGGTATTCGTGGGCGTACTCGCTGCCGAAATCGACACGCGGCAGCTCGATGGTTTGTGCCGAGGCCAGCGCCGCGCCCCTTGCGAGGGCGAGCTCGGCCTCAGCAGGTGCGAACACCGGCACCGAGAGCGCGTCCTCGAGCTTCGGCAGGATCGACTCGAATCCGCCGGCCGAGCCGACCACCACCAGCGCCTCGGGCTGCCAGTCCGCCTTGGTGAACACCGTGCTCAACCAGCTGATCAGACTCTCGTCGGAGTCGATGGAGTGGTTGAACGCGGTCTGCACCGCACCGTCGGACGTGTTGACGACCAGACTGATCACGGCGTCTGGCTCGATGACGCAGACCGCGGTGGTCTGGTAGCCGATGACAGAAGCCATCCCGCGGGCCAATGCCTCGGTGGCCTCCGGCAGCCGGATCGCCACCACATTGTCGAATCCCGACTCCGACAGCGACTTCATCAGCGCCGATGCCTCGGCGTCGGCGTCCTCGCTCCAGGTCACCCCGATCGAGTTCAGCCGCACACCACGGTTGGCGGCGAGGGCTTCGGTGCGGAGCACGGCGGCGGTGGCCTGTCCCGAGGTCTGGATCGAGCCTTCGTGCACGTCGAACGCATCGCGGTCCATCGTGACGCCGTCGGCGTCCTGCCCCTCGACGAGAACCAGGCCAACGGACGTCGGAGTCATCGACAACCCCAGCACCGCGTCCACATGTATCCCTTCGGACCGAGAAGTGGCCCCGCCACGTGGCAGCGCGAACACCGGATCGAATCCAGGCGGCGCCAGCGCGATGTGGTGAGGATCCACCTTTCGGGGTGACACTACCCGGCGATCCGCCGTTGGGCTCGCCGGGCCTGAGCCAACCGGCAGTGACGGCGCAGCGGAAGTGGCAGGGTGGCCGTCATGACGGCAGCTCCGACCAGCGACCGGCCAATCGAACGCACCATCTTCGGGCATCCGATCGGCCTGGTGAACCTCTTCGGCGTCGAAATGTGGGAACGATTCTCGTTCTACGGGATGCTCACGATCCTCGCCTACTACCTGTATTACTCGGTGACCGACGGCGGGCTGGCATTGCCGCAGAGCACCGCAACCGGGCTCGTCGGCGCCTACGGCGGGTTGGTATACCTGTCGACGGTGCTCGGCGGCTGGATCGCCGACCGGCTACTCGGCATGGAGCGCACCGTCTTCTACGGCGGTGTCGTTGTGATGGCCGGCCACATCGCCCTGGCCGTCGTACCGGGCCTGGCCGGGGTCGCCGTCGGACTCGTGCTGGTCGCGCTCGGCTCCGGTGCGCTCAAGGCGAACGCGTCGTCACTGCTTGGCACGCTGTACGACAAGGGTGACGCCAGAGCCGACGGCGGGTTCACGTTGTTCTACCTCGGCATCAACCTTGGCGCGTTCGTCGGGCCGCTGATCACCGGCCTGCTGCAGACGCACGTCGGCTTCCACTACGGGTTCGGTGCCGCAGCCGTCGGCATGGCGCTCGGCCTCGGCCAGTACGTGGCGTTCCGGCGAAACCTCGGCGAACATGGTCGCCACGTCCCGAATCCGTTGCCGCACAACCGTATCACCGTCTACGTCGGGATTCTTCTTACCGCCGTCGCAGTGGTGGCGGTGGTGCTGGCGACCGGCCTGGTGACACTGGCGAATCTGTCCAAGGTGACGACCGGCGTCATCGTGGCCGCATCGGTCGCCTACTTCGCGGTGATGCTGACCAGCTCCAAGGTTCAGGCGGTGGAAAAGACCAGGGTCCGGGCGTTCATCCCCTTGTTCATCGCCAACGCCGTGTTCTGGTCGCTGTTCCAGCAGATCTTCACCGTGCTGGCGGTGTACTCCGACGAACGGATGAACTGGTCGATCTTCGGGTGGACGGCGCCGTCGAGCTGGATCGGTTCCGTCGAGCCGGTGTGGATCATCCTGCTGTC
Organism: Mycobacterium sp.; assembly: GCF_032162105.1. GTDB lineage: Bacteria > Actinomycetota > Actinomycetes > Mycobacteriales > Mycobacteriaceae > Mycobacterium. The sequence continues at coordinate 4,047 of NZ_JAVRPS010000341.1, forward strand.
CCCCCTGTTCGCGGCGATGTGGACCAAGCTGGGGAACCGGGCACCCACCACGCCACGCAAGTTCGCCTACGGCGTCATGGGCATGGGCGTCGCGTTCCTGCTGTTCCTGCCCACGGCGGGGACGACGG
>NZ_JAVRPS010000342.1:0-4820 GCF_032162105.1 Mycobacterium sp.
AGCCTGCGCAGTCGGGCCTGGGTGTTGTTGAAGACGATGACGATGCAGAACGTGGCGTGTCCGATGATCACGGTCGCCAGCCCGAGCGTGATGCCGAGCGCCGAGGTGAACGTCGCGTTGAGCGCGATGCCGGTGACGATGCCGGGCAACGTGATCGGCAGCACGACCAGGAAGCTGATGGCGTTGCGGCCGAAGAACTCATACCGTTGCACCGCGAAGGCAGCCATGGTGCCCAACACCAGCGCGATCGCGGTGGCGCCAAGCCCGACCACCGCGGAGTTCCCCAGGGACTTCCACATCCCGGTGCTGCCCGCGGCGTCCGCCCACCAGGCCAGGGTGAAACCGGTCGGGGGGAAGGCGAACGTCCGTGAGGCGTTGAAGGCGTTGACGACGACGAGAAGCATTGGCGCGTAGAGGAACACCAGCACCAGCACGGTCCAGGCCAGAGTCACGCGGCGAACGCCGGTGGACAGCATCAGACGTTCTCCAGCGCGCCCGTGCGCCGCATCGCGAGCAGGTACAGCACGATCGCCGCCAACGGGATGATCGACAGTGCGGCGGCCAACGGTTGGTTGTTCGCGGTGACGAGCTGGCCGTAGATGATGTTGCCGAGCAGCTGTGTCTTGCCGCCGACGATGGTGACCGCGATGTAGTCACCGAGCGACAGTGAGAAGGTGAAGATGGACCCGGCGGCGATGCCGGGAAACACCAACGGCGCGACCACCATTCGAAGCGTCGACACGTCGGACGCGCCGAGGTCGGAGCTGGCGTCGATGAGCGAGCCGGGGACGCGCTCGAACGCCGCGAACACCGGGATGATCATGTACGGCAACCACAGATAGGTCAGCGTGACGACGGTGGCGGTCAGGCCGTAGCCAGGGCTGTACCCGGTGGCCCAGGCCAGCGGCCCCTCCGGGGAGAACAACATTCGCCACGCGTACGCCTTGACCAGGTAGCTGGCCCACAGCGGGGTCGTCACCGCCACCACCAGCGCCAGGCGTACGCGCGGCGACGCGACCTTGGCCATGTACAGTGCCAACGGCACCGCCAGCACCGCGCACAGGACCGTGACCACCAATGCCACGCCGACGGTGCGGAGCGTCACCGTGCGGAACACCTCGTCGGTCAACACCCTGGTGATGTTGTCGGTCGTGACGGTGCGCACCACCGCGCCGGTGAACGAGTTGGTGGTCCAGAACGCCGAAATCAGCAGTACGACAAGCGAACCCAGGTACGCGACAGCAAGCCAGGTCAGTGGCGGTACCAGGAGGAGCGCCAGGCCGAGCCGCCGCAGCCGCCCCGGCGACGACGCCGACCCCTCCTTGGCGGTCAGTTCGTCAGGAGCGGCACCCGTCACCCCTTGATTTGCTGCCACTTGTCGACCCACTCGTCGTAGGCCGTGCAGTTGTCCCCGCTGCCGTCCACGCACTGCTTCTGGGGCGTGGTCCAGTAGTGGATCTGGTCGGCGTACTTCGCATCGGTCGCGTGGTAGATGTCGCAGAAGTCCTTCTCGGTGGTGAACTCGCACGCCTTCGTCTGGGCCGGCGCCTCACCGAAGTACTCGGCCACCTGGGCGTTCACCTTCGGTGAGGTGATCCAGTCCATCCACTTGTACATGCAGTTGGGGTGGGCGGCCTTCGCCGCGACCATCCAGGTGTCCGACCAGCCGGTGGAGCCCTCCTTCGGCAGCACCGTGTTCACCTGAACCTTGTTCTCGGTCCCGATCGTGTTGGCGATGACCTGCCACGTGGTGCCGATCACCGAGGTGCCGGACTCGAACGCCTGGACCTCCTTGGTGTAGTCCGACCAGTACTCGCTGATGTTCTCCCGCTGCGCCTTGAGCAGCTCGACCGCGGCGTCGAGTTGTTCGCTCGTCAGTGAGTACGGGTCCTTGATGCCCAACTCCGGCTTCGTCTTCGAGAGGTAGAGCGCGGCGTCGGCGATGTAGATCGGCGAGTCGTATGCCGTCACCTTGCCCTTGTACTTGCTCGCCCCGTCGAACACCGAGCCCCACGAGTTCGGGGCGTCGCGTACGACGTCGATGTTGTACATCAACAGGTTGGCGCCCCAGCCGTGCGGAACCCCGTACATCTGGCCGTCGACCGAGTTCCACGGCTTGTCCTTGAGGAACGACGAAATCGACGCGTAGTTGGGCACCAGCGCGGTGTTGACCGGCGCGACGTCACCGGCGTAGATCAGCCGCAGCGTGGCGTCGCCCGACGCCGAAACGCCGTCGTACTGGCCGCTGCGCATCAACTGCACCATCTCGTCGGACGTGTTGCCGAGCTTGACGTTGACCTTGCAGCCAGACTCCTTCTCGAACGGGGTGACCCAGTCGACCGCAGGGTCGTTGGAGCCGTTCTCGGCGTAACCGGCCCACGCGATGATGTTCAGTTCGCCCTCGCCGTTGCCCACGGCGCTGAGCGGTTCCATCTTCGGCGGAGTCTGGCCGGTCCCGCCGGAGGTATCCGAGCTCGAACACGCGGCCACCAGGGCGCATGCGGCGAGGGCGAGACCGAGTCGCACGACAGTGGGTTTCATGGTTGGTGCTCCTGTCAGTTTGATCAGCCGTCCAGGTCGTGGACGGCACTTTCCTTCCACGCCAATGTGATTGGCGCGCCGTGATCGACATTCGGGGGGAGCCATGTGCTCGCGGTGAGAACCGTGGCGGTCAGGGTGACGCCGGGCGGGGCGGTCGCGACGACCCGGGTCGTTGGTCCGGCGTAGATGACCTCGGCCACCGTTGCCTCGACCGTGCGCACGCCGGGCACGGGGTCGGTCCCCGGTGCGAACACGGCGATGCGCTCGGGTCGTATGGCGAACGTGCCTGGCCTGCCGACGAGCGCTTCGGCCGCGGCACCGTCGAGCACGTTCGCCGTCCCGACGAAGTCCGCGACGAAGCGATTGGCCGGGTTTTCGTAGACCTCCCTGGCCCGGCCCACCTGTTCGATGCGGCCATCGTTGAACACGGCGAGCCGGTCGCACAGGGTGAGCGCCTCGTCCTGGTCGTGGGTGACGATGACGAACGTGATGCCGACTTCGCGCTGGATCGCCTTCAGCTCCACCTGCATCTGCTCGCGCAGCTTGAGGTCGAGCGCGCCGAGGGGCTCGTCGAGCAGCAGCACGCGCGGCCGCCCGACCAGGGCCCTGGCCAGCGCGACGCGTTGACGTTGGCCGCCCGACAGCTGGGCAGGGCGGCGCGGGGCGTGAGCGGTGAGCCGGACCATGTCGAGTGCGTCGCCGGTGCGGCGCCGCCGCTCGGCCTTCGGCACGCCGCGCACCTTCATCCCGTACTCGACGTTCTGAGCCACCGTCATGTGAGGGAACAGCGCGTACTCCTGGAACACGGTGTTGACGTCGCGCCTGCGGGCCGGCCAGGAGGTGACGTCCTCCCCGCCGAGCCGGATGATGCCGGCGGTGGGCTGTTCGAAGCCGGCGATCATCCGCAGCACGGTGGTCTTGCCCGACCCGGAGGGTCCGAGGATGGCGAACAGTTCGCCGTCCTCGACGGTGAGGTCGGCACCGTCGACCGCGACGACGCCGTTGGCGCCGCGTTCGTGGAACACCTTGCGCACGCCGATCAACTCGATCTGGACTTCGCCCTGGGCCGTCGCGCTAGCGGATGGCGCGGCGGTGGTCCCGGAATCCGGCCCAGCAGGCATGGCGAGAATCGTATGGATCGGTCGGTCGAACTGCAGCCCAAAGTGCGGATTTCGAATGGAGCGGGTGTTTCGCCGACTGTTTCCGTCCGTCGGCTACCTCGGGGCGAAGGTCCAGAATGTTGATACAGATGTGACCAGTGGCGCTGATGAGAATATTGAGGTGTTTGTCATACCCTGAGGTACATGTCGATTTCCCGGCGCGACGTACTGAGGTATGCCGCCGCTGCGCCTGCCGTTCTCGGCCTGGGCGGCACGTTGGCGGCAATCTCCGCGCCGTCGGCGTCTGCGGCGCCCCTCGGCATCCTGCTCGACTACGCGGCAGGGGTGATCAGGGCAACCGACATTCGCACAGCGGGAGCAGCGGGTGCCATCAGGTACGTCTCCGACCGTCGCCCGGGTGGCCAGTGGATGCTCGGCAAGCCCATCCAGCTGCCTGAGGCCCGCGACCTGTACCAGAGTGGCCTCAAGATCGTGTCCTGCTACCAGTACGGCAAGCAGGACACCGCCGACTGGCTCGGCGGCCAGAACGCCGGCGTGCAGCACGCCAAGCGGGGCTGGCAGTTGCACGTGGCTGCGGGTGGGTCCTACGGGGCGCCGATCTACGCGTCGATCGACGACGACCCGTCATATGACCAGTACAAGCAGCAGGTCGTGCCGTACCTGAAAGCGTGGGAGTCGGTCCTCGGACGCCAGCGTGTCGGCGTCTACGCCAACTCGAAGACGATCGACTGGGCACTCCAGGACGGCATCGGCACGTACTTCTGGCAACACAACTGGGGATCGCCCAAGGGGTTCACACATCCGGCCGCGCACCTGCACCAGGTCGAGATCGACAAGCAGAGTGTTGGTGGTGTCGGCGTCGACATCAATCACGTCCTCAAGCCCCGATTCGGGCAATGGGACTAGTGCCTACTGACCGGTAAGTCCGGTCAGCAAACAATTGGGCTCTCGTCGGCCCGTTGGGTAGACACATTGGTCGATGTTGTCGCTTTTCTCGAGGCGCCCACGCTACCGCCGGTAACCGAAGATCAGTACATAACGATTCGGTAACAGTACTGCTTTGATCTGCGCTGTTGTTGCTACTCGACCGTAACCACGTGCAAGCAGGACGTTTGTCCCGGAAGACTCGCGGGCCGCCGGAAGCCCGCGTTACTCAAT
>NZ_JAVRPS010000343.1:0-25038 GCF_032162105.1 Mycobacterium sp.
GTTCTCTACCAGCGTGTGGTGAGCACCGCGTCGAATCCAGGCCCGGTGGTTGGCGGACTCGAAGTCGACGTCAGCGACGCCCTGGCTCAAGATGTCGGCCAGTGGAACCTGCATCCGTGAGGTCGTAACCCACCCCAGCTGTTGCAAGCTGACCAAACCGACCACTCCGTTATTCGTCCCGCACTACAAGCAGCCATCAGCACAGTGGGTGTGGTGACAGATGTCTGGATGCAACGAAGATTGACAAGACATGCCTGCCGGGGGATGCGATCTGCGTTACGTGCCAATGCGATCAAGGACCACACCCACGGGCCATGGTGGCCACCTGCAGCGGATGATCTCGGCCTGTGCATCTCGACAGCCAACGCAGCGGCCGCATCCGTCCGGCGACGTTCGGGGATACTTGATCAGTGGATCCCATCGAGCGCATCGCCTCCCGTGAGGTGTACCGGAACCCCTGGATGATCGTCAGGGAGGACGACGTCCGCCGACAGGACGGTAGCCCCGGCATCTACGGCGTCATCGACAAGCCGACGTATGCGCTGGTGATCGCCAGGGATGGCGACCGCTTCCGGCTCGTCGAACAGTTCCGGTATCCGATCGGGCTGCGCCGCTGGGAGTTTCCGCAGGGCACGGCCCCTGGCACGCTGGACGGCAACGAACCGCCACCCGCCGACCTCGCTGCGCGCGAGCTGCGCGAGGAGACGGGTCTGCGCGCTGCGTCGATGGAGATACTCGGTCAGCTCGACGTCGCGCCCGGCATGAGCAGCCAGCGGGGCTGGGTGTTCCTGGCCACCGGGATCACGGAGGGAGACCACGACCGTGAGCCCGAGGAGCAGGACATGCACAGCGAGTGGTTCACCGGGGACGAGGTCGAGCGGATGATCGTCGACGGCGTCATCACCGACGCGCAGACCCTCGCGGCGTGGACGCTGCTTCGGCTCGCCGAGCGCACTCGCTAGACGTCAAAACTCGTTGTCCGGCCGACTTTCTCCCAGGCCGCCAACTCGGCCTTGGCGTCGTCGAGCACTGCGCCAAGGGCGTCGACGGCGTCGTTGCCCAACGCCAGCCGAAGCGGCGGATCGTCGGAGTTCAATGCGGTCAGGATGGCCGTGGCGGCCTTGGCGGGATCGCCGGGCTGCTTGCCGTCGTCGTCGGGCATCCCGGTGCGCAGCTGTTCGATCTGGTCGTCGTAGGCGGCGATCGGGGTGGCTACCAGCAGCGCGGCCGGCCCGTTGAACGACGTGCGGAAAGCGCCGGGTTCGACGATGAGCACTTGGATGCCGAAGCCACCGACTTCCTTGGCCAACGCCTCCGACCAGCCCTCGAGCGCGAACTTGGTCGCCGAGTAGGCGCCGACACCCGGGAAGGTGAACCGGCCGCCCATGCTGCTCATCTGCACGATCGCGCCGGAACGCCGCTCACGCATCTGCGGCAGCAGCGCCCGAGTCAACGCGGCAGGCCCGAAGAAGTGCAGGTCCATCAGATCGCGTAGTTCTCCGTCGGAGGTCTCCTCGGCGGCTCCGATCGCGCCGCGCCCCGCGTTGTTCACCAGCACGTCGACCCGACCGTGGCCGGCCAGCACCTCGTCGACAGCGGCGGCGATGCGGTCGTGGTCGGTGATGTCGAGTCGCAGTGGGGTCACCCGATCGGGCGCGACGGCCGTCAGGTCGGCGAGCGTGTCGGGGCGGCGCGCGGCTGCCACCACCGTGTCGCCGGCCGCCAGCGCCGCCTCCGCGATGGCCCTGCCGAAGCCGGAGTTGGCGCCGGTGATGAGCCAGACCCGGGTGTCGCCGGTCGTCGATTCGGTCATGGTTCATGTATTCCAGTCGGAGCCCTCGCTGTCTACCAGCAATCTCCAGCGGATCTCCTCACAACCTCCAAGACCCGCGTCCCGCGGAACGGCACCATTCTCTCCATGAGCAAATTCATCATCACAACAGCGGCTTTCGGCGCCCTCGCGGCGGCGACGTTGGGTCTGGCGGGTACGGCTGCGGCGTTCCCCCAAGGCGGGACGGCAGCCGACACCGCGGCCAGCCTGGCGGCCGAGGGTTACCGCGTGGCGTTCAACGGCAGCGTCTCGGCCCCGTTGTCAGAGTGCTCGGTGACGGGCACCCATCCGAGGCTCGATGACGCGGCCACTCGCGCGGAAAAGGAGAACACCACCGTCTTCATCGACGTGTCGTGCCCGTCGATGGACTGACCGCAGCAGGCGCCATTAGGTTCGAGGTGTGAGCGACGACGGCGAGATCCGCGACCTGGTCGTCGGTTGGATCGACGGCGTGCGTGACCGCGACCTCGACGCGGTACTGGCGCGGCACGATCCCGACATCGTGATGTTCGACGTGCCGCCGCCGTACCGCGGGGTCCGCGGCATCGACGAGTACCGCGAGTCGTGGGGACCGTTCTTCGAGTGGCTCCGCCAGGGCGCCGTGTTCGAGCTCGTCGATCTCGACGTCGTGGCGGGGGCCGACGTGGCGTTCGCGTACGCGTTGCTCCGGTGCGGCACGCCCGCCGAGTTCGACGCCAGCCCGGACAACCGGTTGCGGGTGACCATTGGTCTGCGCAAGCGCGACGACGGCTGGGTCGTTACGCACGAACATCATTCGTTCCCGATGGCCTGACCCAGAGGGTCAGTGGCGCCGCTCGGCCAGCGCCCGCAGGAAGAACGTCAGGTTGGCGGGTCGCTCGGCGAGGCGGCGCACGAAGTAGCCGTACCACTGCGTGCCGAACGGCACGTACACCCGCACGTGGTTCCCGTCCTCGGCAAGCCTGCGTTGCTCCGTGTCCCGGATGCCGTACAGCATCTGATATTCGAAGTCATCGACACCGCGGTTGAATTCGCGGGTCAACGCGGGTACCGCCTCGATGATCGCCGGGTCGTGCGAGGCGATCATCGGATAACCCGAGCCGGCCATCAGCACGCGCAGGCAACGCAGATAGGAATCGGTGACGTCGTCGCCATCGCGGAAGGCCACCGATGCGGGTTCGTCGTAGGCGCCCTTGCACAACCGGATCCGCGCACCGGAGGCCGCGAACTCCTCGCAGTCGGCATGGGTCCGCTTCAGGTAGGCCTGTAGCACCGTGCCCAGCCAGTCGAAGTCGGTCCGCAGGTCGCGCACGATCGACAACGTCGAGTCGGTGGTGGTGTGGTCCTCGGCGTCCACCGTGACCCAGGCGCCGACGTCGCGGGCCTTCTCGCAGATGGTGTGCGCGTTCTCGTAGGCGATCTTCTCACCGTCGCGCGGCAGCGCCTGACCGAGTGCGGAGAGCTTCAGCGAGACCTCCAACGGCCTTGGGCCGTCGGCGTTCTCCGCGCGGTGGCCGAGTGCGTCGAGCAGCTCCAGGTACGCGCGCATCGTGGCCTCGGCGGCGTCGGTGTCGGTGACGTCCTCACCGAGGTAGTCGACCGACACGAACCGCCGCGAATCCCGCAGCTCGCCAACCGACGTCAGCGCGTCAGGAACCGTCTCGCCCGGCACGAAGCGGTGCACCACCTCACGGGTGACCGGCATGCGCTCAGCCGTGCGGCGCAGCCCGTCGGACCGGGCAGCGGCCAGGATGGCGGGCCGCGCGACCTGTTGGAAGAGGCCCATCGTCACACCCCCATGTGTGGGTAGGTGTGGTCGGTCGGTGGAACGAACGTCTCCTTGATGGAGCGGGCCGACGTCCAGCGCAGCAGGTTCAGCGGCGAACCGGCCTTGTCGTTGGTGCCCGAGGCGCGTGACCCGCCGAACGGCTGCTGGCCGACCACGGCGCCGGTGGGCTTGTCGTTGACGTAGAAGTTGCCTGCGGCGTAACGCAACCGGTTCTGTGCCGCGAGGACCGCCGACCGGTCGTCGGCGATCACCGCACCGGTGAGACCGTACTTGGATCCGGCGTCGACGACACCGAGCACGTCGTCCCAGCGGTCGTCGTCATACACGTGCACGGCGAGGATCGGGCCGAAGTACTCGTTGCTGAACGCCTCGTCGGTCGGGTCGTCGGAGAGCAGCACGGTGGGCCGGACGAAATAGCCTTCGCCGTCGTCGTATTCGCCGCCGACGGCAACGGTGACACCCGGCGCACCCTTGGCCCGCTCGATGGCGGCGACGTTCTTGGCGAAGGACCGCTCGTCGATCAGCGCACCGCCGTAGTTGCTCAGGTCGGTGACGTCGCCGTAGCTCAGCGCCGCGGTGTCGCCGAGGAAGTCGTCACCCATCTTCTGCCACACCGAGCGAGGGATGAACGCCCGCGATGCCGCCGAGCACTTCTGGCCCTGGTAGTCGAAGGCCCCGCGAATCAGTGCGGTGCTCAACACGTCCGGCCGCGCCGAGGCGTGCGCGACCACGAAGTCCTTGCCGCCGGTCTCGCCGACCAGTCGTGGATAGGTGTGGAAGCGGTCGATGTTGGCGCCGACCTCGCGCCACAGGTGCTGGAACGTCGCAGTCGATCCGGTGAAGTGGATGCCCGCCAGCCGCGGATCGGCGAGGACCACGTCGGACACCGCGTAGCCGTCGCCGGTGACCAGGTTGATCACCCCTGGTGGCAGACCCGCGGCCTCGAGCAGCTGCATGGTCAGGTACGCCGAGAACGTCTGCGTGACCGACGGTTTCCACACCACGGTGTTGCCCATCAGGGCCGGCGCGGTCGGAAGGTTGCCCGCGATGGCGGTGAAGTTGAACGGCGTGACGGCGTAGACGAATCCCTCGAGCGGGCGGTAGTCGGTGCGGTTCCAGATCCCGTGGGCGCTGATCGGTTGCTCCGCCATGATCTGGCGGGCGAACGCCACGTTGAAGCGCCAGAAGTCGACGAGCTCGCAGGACGCGTCGATCTCGGCCTGGTAGGCGCTCTTGGACTGGCCGAGCATGGTGGCGGCGGCGATCTTCTCCCGCCACGGACCGGCCAGGAGATCGGCCGCGCGGAGGAACACCGCGGCGCGCTCGTCGAACGGCGTCGCCGCCCATGCGTCCTTCGCCGCGACGGCGGCGTCCACGGCGGCGGCGGCCTCGGCGTGCCCGGCGTTGGTCAGGGTGCCCAGCACCGCACTGTGGCGGTGCGGTTGCACCACGTCGATGCGCTCACCGGCGCCCATGGTGTGCGCACCGCCGATGACGTGGGGAAGGTCGATGACGTCGCCGACCAACGCGTCCAGCGCGGTGATCAGGCGGGCGCGTTCGGGGCTACCCGGGGCATATTCATGGACCGGTTCGTTGACCGGCGCCGGGACGTCGGTGATCGCGGCAATCCCTTGGGAGGCGTTCATGTGCCTAACGATCTCGCACGCACGCGATCAAACCTTTGGCCGATCGGACAAGTCGAAGCACCAACGCCAGTAAGATCACACAACATGACGAAGTCGGGGGTCAGCCTCGGTCAACTGATCCTGGCGCTGGACGCGACCATGGTCACGTTGGTCGACGCACCACGCGGGCTGGACCTGCCCGTGGCCTCGGCCGCCCTGATCGATTCCGACGACGTCCGGCTCGGCCTGGCCGCGGGTTCGGGATCGGCCGACGTGTTCTTCCTGCTCGGCATCGGCGACGACGACGCGATCGCCTGGCTCGATCAGCAGGCCCACCGGCGTGTCCCCGCGGCCATCTTCCTCAAGGAACCCGCCGACGCCGTCGTGACCCAAGCAGTCGCCGCGGGGACGGCGGTGGTGGCCGTCGAACCGCGGGCCCGATGGGAACGCCTCTACCGTCTGGTCGACCACGTCTTCGAACATCACGGCGACCACGCCGACCCGCTGTACGACTCGGGCACCGACCTGTTCGGCCTCGCCCAGTCGATCGCCGACCGGACGCACGGCATGGTGAGCATCGAGGACGCACAGTCGCACGTGCTGGCCTACTCCGCCTCCAACGAAGAGGCCGACGAACTGCGGCGCCTGTCGATCCTGGGGCGCGCAGGCCCGCCCGAGCACCTCGCCTGGATCGGCCAGTGGGGCATCTTCGACGCGCTGCGCGCCCGCGACGACGTCGTCCGCGTCGCCGAACGCCCCGAACTGGGCCTGCAGCCGCGGCGGGCGATCGGAATCCACCAGCCGGGCCGCGACCCGCGGCGGGCACCCGCGTTCGCAGGCACCATCTGGGTGCAGCAGGGGGCACGGCCGCTGGCCGACGACGCGGACGACGTGCTGCGCGGAGCGGCCGTCCTCGCGGCCCGCATCATGTCGCGGCTGGCCGCGACGCCGTCGACGCACGCGGTACTGGTCCAGGAACTGCTGGGACTGCGCGAGGGACAGGGCGACGAAACTCAATTCGCGGAACTGGCACGCGAACTCGGCATCGTCGCCGACGGGCGCGCCGTCGTCGTCGGCGTCGACTGCGTGACCGACGTGCCGTCGCGACTGGCCGACGTGCTGGCGTTGAGCGCCAGCGCCTTTCGCCCGGACGCGCAGGTGGCCGCGCGCGGGTCGCGGGTGTACGTGCTGTTCCCGCACACCGGGAAGGCCGCGTCGGTGACGTCGTGGATCCGCGGCACGATAGGCGCTCTGCGCACCGAGTTGGGCCTCGAGCTGCGGGCCGTGATCGCCACCCCGGCAACGGGACTGAGCGCGGTCGCCGCCGCTCGCGCCGAGGTGGACCGGGTCCTCGACAGCGCGGAGCGTCACCCGGGCGCCATCGGTCAGGTCACCTCACTCGCGGAGGCACGCACCACGGTGGTGCTGGACGAGATCGTCACCATGATCGCCGCCGACGAGCGCCTCATCGACCCGCGGGTCCGCGAGTTGCGCGAGCAGGACGCCGTCCTGGCCGACACGCTGCGGGCGTACCTGGACAGCTTCGGCGACGTCGGCACCGCGGCCCAGTGGCTGCACGTACACCCCAACACCGTCCGCTACCGGGTGCGGCGAATCGAGGAGGTGTTGGGCTCGTCGTTGGCCGATCCCGACGTTCGACTCCTGCTGTCGCTGAGCTTGCGTGCCACGGAGCGCACACCGTAGCGGTGTCAACCGTTCGGCTGACACGGAGTTCAGTCGTCCGGTCGTCGCGGATCGGGGCCGGTGGCGCGCACCGAGGCCAGGAACTCCCGCGTCGCCCGAATGAACGTGTCCTTCTCGGTGACCATGGGCAGGTGGGCGGACTCCTCGAAGAGTCGCCAGCGGGCGCCGGGGATCGCATCGACCATGGGGCGCACCAACTCCGGCGTCATCTCGTCGAATCGTCCTGAGGTCGCCAGTACCGGCAGGTCGAGTTCGGGGAGTCGATCCGTGACGTCCCAACCGGCCAGCGTGCCGGTGACGTCCCATTGCGCGCCGACCATGGCGGCGAAGATCGCATGGTTCATCCCCGGCAGGGCGGCCCGTACATGGTCCGGGACGTCGTCGACGCCCGTGAAGTACAACCGATTGAACAGCCCAACGGCTGCCAGGTACTCGGGCTCGGTTGTCGTGCCATCAGATTCATGGACGTCGATGACTGCGCCAGCACCGTCGGGCAGCGTGTCCTTCAGGTGCGCCGTCTCGCGCTCGAGGAGCGGGATGCTGGCGCAGGTGTTGGCCAGGTGCAGGCTGACCAGCCCGGCGGGGGCGCGCAACGCGTACTCGAGGGCGATCCAGCCGCCCGCGGACTGGCCGAGCAGATGTATCCGATCGAGTCCCAACGCGCCACGTACGGTGTCGACTTCGTCGGCGAAGGTGGCGAGAGTCCAGAGGCTGGAGTCGTCTGACCGGTCGGACCGGCCGCAGCCGATCTGGTCGTAGTAGACCACCGGCCGTTCGTCCGCCAACGCGTCGAGGTCGCGCAGGTAATCGTGCGGCATTCCGGGTCCGCCGTGAATCACCAGCAGCGGCAACGCATCCGATTCACCCACGATCCGGTAGTAGATCGAGCCGTGCGGACCGGCGATGGTTCCGTCGCGCACGTCAGGCACTCAGGCGGTGCACCGCGGCGTCGATGCGCTCATCGGTTGCGGTCAGCGCGATCCGCACGTAGTCGGCACCGCGCGGTCCGTAGAACTCACCGGGGGCGACCAGGATGCCGCGCTGCGCCAGCCACGCGACGGTGTCGCGGCAGGGCTCCCCGCGCGTCGCCCACAGATAGAGGCCCGCGTCCGAGTCGTCGACCGTGATGCCGGCGTCACGCACCGCGCGCAACAGGGTGACCCGGCGGCGGGCGTAGCGCTCCCTCTGTTCCTTCTCGTGTGCGTCGTCGTCGAGCGCTGCCACCATCGCGGCCTGCACCGGGGTCGGGACCATCATCCCGGCATGCTTGCGTACGGCCAGCAGCTCGGCGACGACGGCGGGGTCGCCGGCCACGAAGCCGGCGCGGTAACCGGCCAGCGACGACGTCTTCGACAGCGAGTGCACCGCGAGCAGGCCGGTGTGGTCGCCGTCGCAGACCGACGGGTGCAGCACCGAGACCGGCTCGGCGTCCCAGCCCAGGCCGAGATAGCACTCGTCGGAGGCGATCATTACGCCGCGCTCACGCGCCCAGCCGACGACCTTGCGGAGGTGCTCGACGCCGAGCACCGCGCCGGTGGGGTTGCTCGGCGAGTTCAGGTACACCAGCTTCGGCACTTGCGGACCGAGTTGGGTGAGCGAGTCGGCGCGCAGCACCTGCGCGCGTGCGAGTCGGGCGCCGACGTCGTAGGTCGGGTAGGCCAGTTCGGGCACCACCACGAGGTCATCGGGGCCAAGACCCAGCAGCGTGGGCAACCAGGCGATGAGTTCCTTGGTGCCGATGACCGGCAGCACGGCGTCGTCGGCGACGTCGGTGATGCCGTATCGACGCCGCAGTGCCGACGTCGCCGATGCGCGCAGGGCGGGAGTGCCCGCAGTGGTCGGGTAGCCGGGCTCGCCGCTCGCGTCAGCGAGCGCGGCGCGGATCAGCGGGGCGACCGGATCCACCGGCGTGCCGACCGATAGGTCGACGATGCCGTCGGGGTGCGCCCTGGCCTGGGCGGTGACCTCGGCCAGGGTGTCCCAGGGGAAGACCGGCAGTGACCCCGAAACAGACCTGGCCGTCGTCAGTCCTCGCCCTGCGGCGGCAGGTCCTTCACGGCCTGCGGGTCGTTGTCGGTCTGGCCGACCTTGGACGCGCCGCCCGGTGACCCGAGCTCGCTGAAGAAGTCGGCGTTGATCTGGGTGTATCCGCTCCACTGATCGGGAACGTCATCCTCGTAGTAGATGGCCTCGACCGGGCAGACCGGCTCGCAGGCACCGCAGTCCACGCACTCGTCGGGGTGGATGTACAGCATCCGCGCGCCCTCGTAGATGCAATCGACGGGGCATTCTTCGATGCACGCCTTGTCTTTGATATCGACGCAAGGTTCGGCGATCGTGTACGTCACGAAGGTCTCCTCGACTCCTCATAGGGGCTGCGGGTCGGTCATTCTGGCTGGGCTCGTTGAGAAGCCGCCGCAGGTATGGGGTCGCCATACCTGTACGACTGTCTCAGTGTGCCCTAACTTCACGCGCCTCCCGTTAGGGGTGGCGCGTGGTTACTGATACTAGACGTTGCAGATACAGGTCGCCTAGTGGCCCGCCCCTGCGTGGCTCGGCAGCTTCAAGCCCGAGCAAATGGGCGTCAGTGTGAGCTGGCCCACGCCGTCGACCGCGGTGTGATCGCGTGCGATTCCGGCGAAAACCTCGGCCGCGGGGAACACGGCCCCGTCAACGTCCGTTATCCATTTCATAACAATCGCTTAGCTCAGCTAAGCTCAATCGAGGAGTCGAAATGAAGAAGTTAGCTCTCGGCATAGCCACCGCCAGCACCCTCGCCGCGATGACCATCGGGTTGGCGAGCCCCGCCATGGCGGCACCGCGCAACGTCAGCCCGAACTATGACGCCGTCTACGTCACCGATCAGCAGAACGCGACCTATCAGCAGGTTGACTGCTCGGTGAGCGTCAACCACCAGGGCACCAATGTGAATGTGCGCTGGTGCTGACCCTGGCTCGTTGAGCGCCCACGTGAGGGGTGGTCGGATGGTCCGTTGGTTGTCGCCGACCATTCCGGCCACCCCTATGCGTGTTGATGCAGTGCAACAAGTTGCATAGGGGCGACGCACGGCCCTAAGCTGCCGCCGTGGCCCTCCCCCACGCGATCCTGGTGTCGCTGTGCGAGCAGTCCGGCTCGGGCTATGAGCTGGCCGGCCGGTTCGACCGGTCCATCGGTTACTTCTGGGCCGCCACTCACCAGCAGATCTACCGCACGCTGCGTGCGATGGAGGATGACGGCTGGGTGCACGTCACGCCCGTCGTCCAGCAGGGCAGGCCGGACAAGAAGGTGTACACCGTCTCCGACGATGGCCGAGCCGAGCTGGCCCGCTGGATCGCCGAGCCGCTGTCGGGCCGCGGCAGCTCGGTGGCCGACAACCGCACCCGCGATCTGGCCGTGAAGGTCCGCGGCGCCGCATACGGCGACGTCCGCGACGTGCGCGCTCAGGCCGCCGCGCTGCGCGGCGAACGCGCCGAACTGCTCGACGCCTACCGCGAATTCGAGAAGCGCCAGTTCCCCGACCCCGGCGCGCTCACCGGTACCGCACTACATCAGTACCTGGTGCTGCGGGGCGGCATCCGCGCCGAGGAAGGCGCCATCGACTGGCTCGACGAAGTAACCATTGCCTTGAGGGGGGCTCGGTGACCGATCCGTATCCGAACCTGTTGTCGCCGTTGGACCTCGGCTTCACCACGCTGCGCAATCGGGTGATCATGGGCTCGATGCACACCGGGCTGGAGGACCGCGCCGGCGACATCGACCGGCTGGCAGCGTATTTCGCCGAGCGCGCCAGGGGCGGCGTCGGGCTCATCATCACCGGCGGCTACGCCCCGAACCGGACCGGTTGGCTGCTGCCGTTCGCCGCACAGATGGTGTCGTCGTCGGAGGCGCGGCGGCATCGCCGCATCACGGCGGCTGTGCACGATGAGGGCGGCAAGATCCTGCTTCAGGTGCTGCACGCGGGACGTTATGCCTACCACCCACTCTCGGTCAGCGCGTCGTCGATCAAGGCGCCGATCAATCCGTTCCGGCCACGCAAGCTGTCCTCGCGCGGCGTGCAGGACACCATCGGTGACTTCGCCCGCTGCGCGCTGCTCGCCCGCGAGGCCGGCTACGACGGCGTCGAGATCATGGGTAGCGAGGGCTATCTGCTCAACCAGTTCCTGGCGCTACGGACGAACAAGCGGACCGACGGCTGGGGTGGTTCCCCGGAGAAGCGGCGCCGGATGCCCGTCGAGATCGTACGCCGCACCCGTGCCGCGGTCGGCGAGGACTTCATCATCTGCTACCGCATGTCGATGGCGGACTACGTCGAGGACGGCCAGAGCTGGGACGAGATCATCTCGCTGGCAACCGAAGTCGAGGCGGCCGGAGCCACCATGATCAACTCGGGCTTCGGCTGGCACGAGGCCCGCGTGCCCACCATCGTGACGTCGGTGCCCAACAGCGCGTTCGTCGACATCAGCAACGCGGTGGCCGAGCACGTCGGGATCCCCGTGGTGGCGTCGAACCGAATCAACATGCCGCAGACCGCCGAGCAGATCCTCGCCGACGGGCACGTTCAGTTGATCTCGATGGCGCGTCCGCTGTTGTCCGATCCGGACTGGGTTCTCAAGGCCGCTGCTGACGCGGCCGACGAGATCAACACTTGCATCGCGTGCAACCAGGCGTGCCTCGACCACGCGTTCGTGCACAAGACCGTGTCCTGCCTGCTCAATCCGCGGGCCGGCAACGAGACCACGCTCGTGCTAGGGCCGACGCGGCGGACCAAGCAGGTGGCCGTGGTCGGCGCCGGACCCGCGGGGCTGTCCGCCGCGGTGACGGCGGCCGAGCGTGGTCACCGCGTCACGCTGTTCGAGGCAGGAAGCGCGATCGGCGGCCAATTCGACCTGGCACGAAGGATTCCCGGCAAGGAGGAGTTCGCCGAGACCATCCGCTACTACACCCGGATGCTCGACAAGCACGACGTCGAGGTGCGACTGCAGACCAGGGCCACGGTGGACGAACTGTCCGGTTTCGACGACGTGGTGCTCGCCACCGGCGTCGCGCCGCGCCTGCCCGACATCCCAGGGATCGAGCACCCGATGGTGCTGTCCTACACCGAGGCCATCCTGGGCAGGCCGATCGGCAAGACGGTGGCCGTCGTCGGCGCGGGAGGCATTGGCTTCGACGTCAGCGAGTTTTTGGTGACGAACGAGTCTCCGACGCTGAACCTCAAGGAGTGGAAGGCGGAGTGGGGCGTTGCCGATCCGCAGGAGGCGCGCGGCGGGCTCACGACACCCATCCCGCTGCCGCCTGCCCGCGAGGTCTACCTGCTGCAGCGGACCAAGGGTCCCCAGGGCCGGGGCCTCGGCAAGACGTCGGGCTGGGTGCACCGCGCATCGCTGAAGGCCAAGGGCGTGCAACAACTCTCGGGGGTGAACTACGAGCGCATCGACGACGCGGGTCTGCACATCAGCTTCGGGTCCGACCGCTCCGGCAGACGCGTCCTCGCCGTCGACAACGTGATCATCTGCGCGGGACAGGAGTCGGTGCGCGATCTCGAGGACGGACTGCGGCGCAGCGGCATCGAGCCCCACGTCATCGGCGGCGCCGACGTCGCCGCGGAGGTCGACGCCAAGCGCGCGATCCGCCAGGGCACGGAGCTGGCCGCCCGCCTGTAGCCCCTCCCCTCCTTGCGCGAGCGTGCTCCCCGCAAGCGGGGTACCCCAGTCTGCGGGTCGACACGCCGTAAAACTGCAGCGGTCTACGCACGCTCGCGCAGGAGTGAGAGTGCGCTTAGGCCTGCTTGAGCGCCTCGACCGCCAGCGTGATGGTCACCTTGTCGCCGACCACGGCGCCACCGGTCTCCAGCGGCATGTCGATGTCGATGCCGAAGTCCTTGCGGTTCAACACGACCGACGCGTCGAAGCCGGCGACCGCGCCGTGGCCCATGCCCGGGTTCACGCCGTTGAACTCCAGCGTCAGCTGAATGGGCTTGGTGATGCCCTTGAGGGTGAAGTCACCGTCGAGCACGTAGGTGTCTCCGTCGGCGCGCACGCCGGTGGAGACGAAGGTCGCGGTGGGGTACTTCTCGACGTCGAAGAAGTCGGCGGACTTCACGTGTCCGTCACGCTGCTCGCTGCCGGTGTGGAGCGAATCGACCGCGATCTCGGCGGTGACGGACGGGGTGCCGTCCTCGGCGACCACGATCGCGCCGCTGAACGTCTCGAAGGTGCCGCGAATCTTGCTCACCACCAGGTGACGCACTGAAAAGCCGATCGACGAGTGGACCGGGTCGATGGCCCAGGTGCCGGTGCTCAGGTCGGTGGCTACTGCTGCGGTCATGTCAGTGTCTCCTTGGCTGCGGGCGCCGGCCGTTCCGGCACCTCACCAAGCCTAAACGGACCATGGTCCGAATTTGTTCCGGACTGCGGTCCGATTCTATTTCGCGGTGCCGGCGAGCAGTGCTGTCAGGCGATCGACGGGCAGCCGGGGCGAGCGGTGACCGTCCCGGCCGACCATGTCGTCGTTGACCACGAGCGCGTTGAGCACGGCCTCCTCGACGGCGTGAACGACGCCGGTGTAGAACGCGTCCATCCGTCCCCACGGCATGAAGGTCATCGCGCCGAACTCGTCGTCAGCGGGCGGTCCGAGCGGGAATCCGCTCTCCAAGCCAGAGGCGTTGGCGGTGGAGAACGCGAGAAAGATGTCGCCGGAGAAGTGGCTGCCCGCGGTGCCGGTCCTGGCCAGGCCGAGCGGCACCCGGCGGGCCAGCGCCTTGCACTGTCCTGGCAGAAGCGGCGCATCGGTCGCGACGATGGCGATCACCGAACCGGCACCCGGAGGCGGGCGCAGGCCGAGGTCCTCCGCGAACCAGTCGCCGTCGATCGGGTTGTCGTCGGCGAGCAACGCACCGACGTGTCGGCCCGCCACGGTCAGTTCGCCTCGCGAGCCGAAGTTCGCCTGCACGAACGCCGCAACGGTGAAGGCGTGGGAGCCGTACCCCACCATCCGCGATGCGTTCCCGTTTCCGCCCTTGTACTCGTAGCAGTTCATCCCGGTACCGCCTCCGACCGATCCCTCGGCCACCGGACCCGGCACCGCGGCGTCGAGCGCGGCCTCCGCGTGTTCGGGCCGCACGTGAGCGCCGTTGATGTCGTTCAGGTAGCCGTCCCACGTCTCGGCGCACACCGGCAACAACCATTGTCGGGCCAGCACCGGGTGCACCCGGTTCACCCAGCTCACCACCCCGCTGTGACAGGCACCCACGGCGTGCGTATTCGACAGCACGATGGGCAGATTGAATGTTCCGGCTTCTTCGATCCACGTGGTGCCGGTCATCTCGCCGTTGCCGTTGAGCGAGTACCAGCCCGCAGCGCACGCGCGCCCCACCCCGTCGCGTCCACGAGGCAGGATCGCGGTGACGCCGGTGCGTACCGGTCCTCGCCCGACCCGAAGCGGGCCGTCACCGTCGATCAGGGTAACCGTGCCGACCTCGATGCCTGCGACGTCGGTGATCGCGTTGAGCGGTCCCGGCTCGCCGGGCAGCGGGATCCCGAGTCCCCTGGCACGTGGTCGTCCGTCAGTGGTGTGCGTCTGGGCTGAAGTCACAGTTCTGACTAGCACGCCTGTGCTGAATTGGCCCACCAGTCGCGGCGCGTCAGATCAGCCCTGGCCGCCCCAGACCGATTGCGCGCCGGAGTCGCCGATCCGGTAGACCGTGACGATCGACGACACCCCGACCAGAAGGGCGACGATCGCGACCACGACGCTCGCCACCGTCCTGCTCTTGTCGGATCGGCCCTCGAGCACGTGCAGCACCGCCAGTGCCACCGCGACGACGAGCAGTGCGACGGAGAAGTAGATCATCCAGTCCCCGCGCTCGGCGTGCTCCTGAAGGATCGGACTGACTCTGGCCCGCCGATCCTTCAGCCACTCGCCCGCATCGGTGGTGATCGGCGTGAGCACCGTCGTCACCACGGCGAACGCCAGGACCAACCACACCAACCGGCGGCGGGCGGCGGGCCAGAACCCGCAGAGGATCTCCAGCAGCGCGGTCAGCGGCGCCAGCACGACGATGGCGTGGACGAGCAGGGCGTGGGCGGGCAGCCCGGCAATCGTGGTCAAAGACTCGCTCCTCGGCTCGGCGGACGACTGATCACGGTCGTCTCCCTGTATACGTGCCGAGCCTGGCATCCGGTTCGAGACGGCGCCAGGCTTAGCGCTGTCAACGAGATCGCCGTCGCGCGCGGGAAGGGGTCAGGCGGCCATGGGTGCGTAGGTGGTGGTGCGTTGCCGGGCCGGTCTGCCGATGCCCTCGGCGATGGCGACGAGTTCCGCGGCGGTCTTGGCCGACCCGTTCTCCGAACCGGCCATCCGCGAGATGGTCTCCTCCATCAGGGTGCCGCCGAGGTCGTTGGCGCCGCCGTTGAGCATCACCTGGGTGCGCTCGACGCCCAGCTTGACCCAGCTGGTCTGAATGTGATCGATCCTGCCGTGCAACATGATCCGCGCCAACGCGTGCACCGCGCGGTTGTCCCGATGCGTCGGACCGGGACGGGCACCACCGGCCAGATACAGCGGGCTGGACTGATGCACGAACGGCAACGGGACGAACTCGGTGAACCCACCCGTTTGATCCTGGATGCCGCGCAGCACGTTGAGGTGCCCGACCCAGTGCTTGGGGGTGTCGACGTGGCCGTACATCATCGTCGAACTCGACCGCAGCCCCACCTCGTGCGCGGTGGTGACGACCTCGATCCACGCCGAGGTCGGCAGCTTGCCCTTGGTGAGCACCCAGCGCACCTCGTCGTCGAGGATCTCGGCGGCGGTGCCGGGAATGGAACCAAGACCGGCCTCACGCAAGCTGATCAACCACTCGCGCGTCGAGATCCCGCTGCGGGTCACCCCGTTGGAGATCTCCATCGGACTGAACGCGTGCACGTGCATCGACGGCACCCGCGCCTTGACCGCGCGCACCAGGTCGGCATAGCCGGTCACCGGAAGTTCGGGATCGATGCCACCCTGCATGCAGACCTCGGTGGCACCGGCGACGTGAGCCTCCCAGGCCCGGTCGGCGACGTCGTCGGTCGACAGCGAGTAGGCGTCCGCGTCGCCCTTGCGCTGGGCGAACGCGCAGAACCGGCAACCGGTGTAGCAAATGTTGGTGAAGTTGATGTTGCGGTTGACCACGAACGTCACCTCATCGCCGACGACGTCGCGGCGCAGCGAATCAGCCAGCGCGGTAACGGCCTCCAGTGCCGGACCGTCAGCGGTCGCCAACGCCAGGTACTCGTCGTCGCTGCAGGATGCCGGGTCGCGCTCGGCCGACCGCAGCGCGGCCAGCACGTCGGTATCGACGCGCTCGGGCGCGCGGGCGGCCAGCTCGTGCACCTTCTCCCGAATGGACTCCCAGTCGCCGAACGCGCTGCCCAGATCGCTGCGGGTCTCGGTGCGCCGACCCTCGGAGTCGATGGCGGTGTGCAGATCGGTCCGGCCCAACGACTCGGTGGCCTCGTCGGGCTCCTGCCAGGGCCGCCCGACCGGGTTGACGTCGCGCGCCAGACCGGTGTCCGGGTCGGCCAGGGCGGCGACGTGACCGCGCACGCGCGGGTCGATCCACGCCGCGCCGGCCTGCACGTACTGCGGCTGAGCCGTCAACCGTTGCACCAGGTCATAGCCCGCCTCGGCGGTGACGGCAGCCAACTCCTCCAGCGCGGGCCACGGCCGTTCCGGGTTGACGTGATCCGGGGTCAGCGGGGATACGCCACCCCAGTCGTCGACACCGGCGCCGATCAGGGCTAGGCATTCCTGCCGCGACACCAGGTTGGGCGGCGCCTGAATCCGAACCTTCGGCCCCATCACCAATCGGGTGACCGCGATGGTCGCCACGAAGTCGTCGATGCCGATGTCGGGCACCGCGGCCATCGCGGTGTGCTCCTTGGCCCGGAAGTTCTGCACGATGACTTCCTGAACGTGCCCGAACTCCTTGTGCGAGCGACGGATCGCATGCACGGTCTCGGCCCGCTCGACCAGCGTCTCACCGATGCCGACCAGCAGGCCCGTGGTGAACGGGACCGACAACCGGCCCGCGTCGTCCAGCGTGCGCAGCCGCACCGCCGGATCCTTGTCGGGGCTACCGTAATGGGCCAGACCCTTGGTCTCGAACAGTCGCCGCGACGTGGTCTCCAACATCATGCCCATCGACGGCGCGACCGGCTTGAGCCGGGAGAGCTCCGACCAGCTCATCACGCCCGGATTCAGGTGCGGCAGCAGCCCCGTTTCCTCCAGCACCCCGATGGCCATCGCCCGCACGTAGTCCAGCGTCGAGTCATACCCGCGTTCGTCGAGCCACTGGCGGGCCTCGGCCCACCGCTCCTCCGGCCGATCACCGAGGGTGAAAAGCGCTTCCTTGCAACCCAGTTCGGCACCTTTGCGGGCGACCTCGAGTATCTCGTCGGGCTCCATGTACATGCCCATCCCCTGGGCGCGGAGCTTGCCGGGCACGGTGACGAAGGTGCAGTAATGGCAGGTATCGCGGCACAGGTGCGTCACCGGGATGAACACCTTGCGCGAGTAGCTGACCGGCAGACGACCGTTGGGCCCGCGTCGGCCGGCCGACTCGAGTCCGGCGTCGCGCACCCGCGCAGCGCTGGCACACAGATCGGCGAGGTCGTCGCCGCGGGCGGTCAACGCGATCGCGGCCTCCTCGACATTGAGCGCAACCCCGTCGCGGGCCCGCCGCAACACCCGACGCAACGCCGCCGAGCTTGACGCACCGGGCTTGGGTGGGACCACAGGGTTGGGCAGATCGGAGCCGCGCTGGAGGTTCAGAGCCACTCCCCTGTAACCCCGGCATCGTCGAGAATCATCCGCGCGTCCCACAATCTGAAACCACAGCCCCTGACATACGGGTCACAGTAGTCCGAGGGCGGCGACACGGTGGACGCCATCTCCCACCGACGTGCTGACACCCGCATAAGTTCCTCGGCGTCGGGCTCCGGGTAGCTCGCGCCACGAGAGGGAGTCTGAGATGAACGTTTCCGCCCGTTCGTACGTCCCGGCCGGGGTCGCCGCCCTGGCAGCGGGGGTGATCGCCATACCGACCTCCGTCGCACCACCGGCGCCGCCCCCGGGCACCCGTGCACCAGGCGCGGGTCGCGCTCACCGCGGCGACCCGGCCGATCACCGCGCCGGTCGAGCCGCCCGTGGCCTTCGTGGTGGTGCCGCGGCAGCAGGCGGCCGCGGTGAGCAGAGCGGCAACGCAAGGGTCGCCGACGGCGGCGGTGACTGCAGCGGCGCCGGCACCACAGGCCACACTGGCGGGCTTCCCTGGCCTCCAGGACGCCATCATCAACGGCTACAACCTGGTCATTCCCTGGGTGGACTACGGCGTGAACCTCGCCCCGTACGCCGTCGGGTGGATTCCCGTCGCAAGCTTCTTCGCGCCGCAGATCGGCATCTTCTACTACGACCTGATCCGGCCCATCGTGACGAGCGCCGTATTCAACCTGGCCTACTTCATCGGCGGCAATGTCGGACTGGTCCCAGAGGGGGTGTCCAACGTGATCAACGATTCGATCAACGCGGGCATCGGGTTCGTCAACGCCGAGATCAACTGGGCCCTGAGCTTCCTGCCGCCGCTTCGGCCCTTTCCGTTGGACGCAGCGCGGACGACGACCCTGAAGACCGCGGAGAGTCCCAAGGGCGAGGCGACCGAAGCGGCCGCTGAGCCCGTCACCCCGAAACCGGAGGTTGAGCCGGAGAAGAAGCCCGAAGCCTCGAAGGACGACGCCAAGGCTGACGAGGACGCCGCGCCGAGCGCCACCAAGACCGGGGAGGCCACCAAGACTGGGGACGCCGACAAGACCGGGGACGCCACCAAGAGCGTTGGCTCTGCGCACGGGGCGTGAAAGTTCGAGTGGCCGACGCCCTCAGCGCAGAGTCGAACCCAGCGCGGGAAGAAGGGCTAAGCGCGCGGGTGGACGTGGCGCCACAGCAAGAACACCGGCGGCGCCGCCCCCAGCGCGACGAAGATCAGCGGCGCGAACTGCATGATCCCTGCGCCGCCGAACACGATGTCACCGCCCGGCCCGCCCAACGTCAGCGCGGCCACCGCCACCAGCCAGGTCCACAGCGGCACCGCTGCCACCCTGGGCGCCGCAGTCCATTGCAGCGCCGCCCACACCAGGGCAGCGTTGACCAGGCCGCTGATCAGGGCACTGATGGGGACGGGGATCGAGCCGACGTAGAGCGGAAGGAGTAGGGCCCCCATCACCGCAGACAGCACACCGTCGAACGCGAGAACCGCCAGGATGACGGCGCGCGCCCAGTCGGGAACGCGGGGAGTCAGGTCGGCATGCTGTCGAGGAGCGCTACGAGCGAGCCGACGACCCACTGGAAGTTGTCCAGGCGGTCCTGCTGGTGCTGCAGGTTGGGATCCAGGTCCGGGTCCATCGCCATCCCTCCGTCGCGCCGCTCGTCGATCGCAGCCTACCGCGTCATGGTCGCGCTAACCCAGATTCAGTCCGGCGAGAAGATCGGTCTCCCAGCCGCGGTCGTCGCGTTCGCCGGCCACTCCCCCGGCAAGTACATAGTGTTCGGTCGCGACGATGGGCAATGCGACGAAGTTCGACAGCGCGAATGCCCGCCCGGTCGGCTCCACGCTGACCTGCGTCGCGTGCGCCCGAAGAGCGGCCACCTTGGCGGCCCGGCTCTCGGGTGCGTCGACGACGGCGTCGATCTTGTCGTCGCTGAACCCGAACGGAATCTCAGCGGGCACGATCCAGTCCGCCGGGAGGTCCATCTCGGACAGCTCGCGGAGACCGGCCGCCATTGCACTACTAGCCACCACGGTCCAGTAGAACTTCGGCACCGGCCATGGATCGCCCGGGTAGTCCGCTCCTCCCGCCGCGGCGACGGCGGCGGTGGTCACCTCGTAGGCGTGGATGTGGTCCGGATGGCCGTAGCCGCCGTTCGGGTCGTAGCTGACGACGACGTGGGGGCGCAGCTCCCGGATGATCGCGACCAGCGCGCCGACGGCGTCGCTGGGATCGGCGTCGACGAATCGCTGCGCTCCGCGCGTCGGCGTGCCCGCCATACCCGAATCGCGCCAGCGGCCCGCACCGCCAAGGTACATCGGTGCGTCCACCCCCAATTCGCGTAGGGCGGCGGACAATTCGCCGATCCGGTAGCCGCCGAGTTGGTCGGCATCGTCGACGGCGAGCCGGGCCCACCGTTCGCCGATCACCTCGCCCTCCTCACCCAGCGTGCACGTCACGACTCGCACGTCGGCTCC
The DNA here is from genome assembly GCF_032162105.1 of Mycobacterium sp. GTDB lineage: Bacteria > Actinomycetota > Actinomycetes > Mycobacteriales > Mycobacteriaceae > Mycobacterium. The sequence goes on from NZ_JAVRPS010000343.1 coordinate 20,205, forward strand.
GAGCGAGGCGTAGTGCGCGATCGTGGCGCCGGTAGTCAACGTTTCGTCGTCGGGGTGGGCATGGACGAAGAGAAATCGTGGAAGCTCCATCCGCACAAGATAGATTCACCCGGTGGCGCGGCGCACCCTTGACTACGCGTGCGCCGTGCTGATCATGGGACTGCTCGCCGGTGTTGCGGGTGCCGCCACCACTTTGGTGTTGCACGCGATCGAACACCTCACCTATCACTACGACTTCGGCACCCTGCTGACGGGCGTCGGCAGCAGCAGCCCAGTGCGGCGCGCGGTCGGTCCCATGGTTGGAGGCGCACTGGCGGGCTTCGGCTGGTGGGTTCTGCGCCGCAAGGGGGACGTGCCAGGGCTGTCGGCGACGATCGCCGAGCACCGGCCGATCCAACGGCTGCGGATGTCCATCGACGCCGGGCTGCAGGTGCTGCTGGTCGGCTCCGGCGCATCGCTGGGACGCGAGGGCGCGCCCCGTCAGCTCGCGGCGGTGTTCGGCGATCTCGGGACGTCGCGACTATCGCTCACGGCGCGTGACCGCGAGATCCTGCTGGCCTGCGCGGCGGGCGCCGGTCTTGGCGCGGTGTACAGCGTGCCGCTGGGTGGCGCGTTCTTCGCCGCACGCATCCTGCTGGGCAGCTGGCATCCGCGGGTGCTGGGCACGGCGCTGATCACGTCGAGTCTCGCGGTCGCGGTGGCCTCCCCCGTCACCCACCTCGAGCACGCGTTGACGTGGCCCGACCCTCAGCTGTCCTATCTGTTCGTCATCCTGGCGCTCGCGATCGCCCCGCTGGCCGCCGCGGTCGGACTGGCGTTCGACAAGGTGATGTCACTGGCCCGACCGAAGCCGCAGATCCGGTCGTGGACCTTGATTCCCGCCATCGCGTTCGCGGGGTTGGCCACTGGCATCTGCTCGATCTGGTGGCCGGAGCTGCCGGGGAACGGCCGCAGCATCCTGACGGTCAGCGTGAACGCCAGCCTGACGCTCGGTGGAGCGGCGATCATCCTCATCCTCAAGCCGCTCCTGACCGCGCTGTTCCTGCGCACCGGCGCCGTCGGCGGCATGATCACGCCTGCGATGGCGACCGGCGCCGCCGCGGGATCGGTGGCCGCCCTCGCCCTCAACCACCTGGCAGGGACCGACGTCCAGGTCTCCGCTTTGTCGTTGACGTGCGCGGCGGGCGTCCTGGCCATCACCCAGCGCGCACCGGCGTTCGCCGCGCTGTTCGTCTGGGAGCTCGCCCGGCCGCCCTACTGGCTGCTGATCGTCTTCCTGATCGCCGCCTTCGCCGCGCACGGTCTCCGGCTGCTCCGCGAGCAGCATTGGCCCGAGCGACGAGATGTCGTTACTTAAGCAAAGCCTGATCGGTCGAGGGGCCACGTGCCGGCTTGCCGATCCCGTGGCCGCCGGAGCAAGTCCGGATCCGACAGCAAGGGCTCGAACTACTCATACGGCGCCAAGCACGCCGCCGAGTAACGGCCCAGCACGGTAAGCTGACCCCTCCAAGCGGAGGGGGCCAATTGCTGTCCGTCGCTACTGCGGAGCCTTGACCCAGTTGCCTGCGTCGCCGACGATGCCGACGGGCACCGCCCCCGACAGGCCCACGTTCTGCACGCTCGGTCCGGACGCCACGATCGTGGTGTCCTGCAGGATCGGCAGCACCGTCGACATGTTCCACAGCCGCGGCTCGACGGCGTTGAGTACCTCGCCGATGTCCTCGCTGCCGTCGAGTGCGGCGTCGATCTTCGGCTGGATACTGCGGTCGCAGATGCCGGTCAGGTTGCTCGGCGCCTGGACCAGCTGGCCGGACCCCGGCGCGGGGCTCGGGCTGGTGACGGTCGTGGGTGGCGGAGCGGACGGTGGCGGTGCGGACGTCGTGGACCGCGGCGACGACGTGGTGGCCGACGGTGTGCCCGCGCCCGTCGTCGTCGTCGTCGGAACCGCGGTGGCCTCCAGCGCCGGACAGCCGTAGCGGGACGCGAGCACGGTGGCGAGGTCCCCGCCCGCTTGATGCCAGCCGACGATCGCGTCGAACCGGTTGGCATCCAACGCTTCCCCGTAGAGCACCGGGGGGTCGAGCGCGAGGACCGAGGCCGTGATGCCGACGCTGCGCAGTTGGTCGGCCGCGGTGTTGGCCACCGCGACGGACGTCCCATCGTTGGCGGCGACGCCAAGCACCAACCTCAGCGGCTGGCCGTCCTTGGTGATGCGGCCGCGATTGGTGTCAGGAACCGGGGTGCCCGGCGTCGTCGGCGGCGGCGTCTCCACGGGCTGCACCTGGTAGCCGGACCCGGCGAGCAGTGCCAGCGCCGCCTCCTTGGTGAGCGCGGGCGGCGCGGTGGGAACGTACCCGGGATCCGACGGCGAACGCACCTGCGCCTGCGCCAGGGTCACGGTGTTGTCGCTGCCCGCCCCGACCGACGCCAACAAGTCGACGTCGAGCAGCCCCAGAATCGCTTGGCGCACTTGGGCATCCGCGAGCGCGGGCTGCTGCGCCCGCAACGTCAGCTGCATCACCCGCGGCGTCACGATGCGGGCCGTGCGCACGTCCGGGATCGCGCTCAACTGGGCGAAGGCGGCCTGACCGCCATGCACCTGCGCCACCTGGGTGTCGCCGTTGCGGATCGAATCGGCGAGCGCCGCGGTGGCTCCGCCGCGGCGGAACAGGATGAGATCCGGCTTGGCGGGCACACCCCAGTAGCGGTCGTTGCGCGCAAGCAGGATCTCGTCGCGCTGCGGGTCGATGCTCTCCACCCGGAACTGCCCACCCGTCACCGGCAGCGCCTTCACCAAACCCGCGGCGAACCCACCCGGTACGTCCTTGACGATGTGCGCGGGCAGGATGTCGTTGAACAGTTCCCGCCACGCCGGATACGGCTGCGAGAACGTCACCACCGCCGTCTTGCCACCCTCGACCGACTGCACGCCGGTGATCAGGTCGTAGCCCGCGGGGTCGACGACACCGGGCTCGCTGACCATCTGCCGCCACAGGTACCAGTAGTCGTCGGCGGCGATCGGCGCGTTGTCCGTCCATTGCGCCTCGGGCCGGATCTTGTAGGTCACGGTGAACGGGTTGTCGTTCGTCACGTCCGCCGACACCAGCAACGTGGGGTCGAGTTGCCACCGCGAGCCCGTCGGCGACGTCGGATCGGGCACGGGGCGAAACGAGCTGGGCAGCACCAGCGACGAGATCGCGGCGTTCACCGGCGACTGGTCGGACAGCAGGTGGGAGTTGAACCCTGGGCCGACCGAATCGATCGCCACGATGATCTGCGTCGCCTTCGCCGGCGGCGGGGGCGTGCTCTGCGAGGTCTCGGTGCTCTGCGGCGCAGGCGGTGGGCTGACGGTACAGGCCGTGACCAGCAGCAACGTCGAAGTCAACGCGCCGGCGACGCAGGAGAGGCGTCGCGAAGTCGTCGGCACGCTGTTCAGGTTATCGGCCTGCGCTCCGACGCTCGGTCGGCGGCTCCGCGCTTCAGTTGCGGGCCTTTTCGCGAGCCTTGGTGCGCGCCCGAGTGGTCGCGTTCAGCTCGGCCTTGCGAACCCGCACGAATTCGGGAGTCACCTCGACACACTCGTCGTTGGCGCAGAACTCCATGGCCTGTTCGAGGTCGAACTCGAGCGGCCTGTCCAACGTCACGAACACATCGGCAGTCGAAGACCGCATGTTCGTCAGTTTCTTCTCGCGGGTCACGTTGACGTCGAGGTCCTCGGCGCGAGGATTGATCCCGACTACCTGGCCCTCATAGGTGTCCTGGCCCGGCTCGACGAAGAACTGGCCGCGATCCGACAGCTGGATCATCGCGAACGGCGTGACGGTGCCGGTCCGGTCGGAGACCAGTGACCCGGTGTGGCGGGCCCGGATCTCGCCCGCCCAGGGGCGGTAGCCGTCGAACACGGCGTTGGCGATGCCGGTGCCGCGGGTCAGGGTCAGGAAATCGGTACGGAAGCCGATGAGCCCGCGGCTGGGGACGATGAAATCCATCCGGACCCAGCCGGCCGCATGGTTGGCCATCTCCTCCATCCGGCCCTTGCGACCGGCCATCAGCTGCGTGATGGCGCCGACGAACTCGTCGGGACAGTCGATGGTCATGGCTTCGAACGGCTCGTGCAGCTTGCCGTCGATGGTCCTGGTGACCACCTGCGGCTTGCCGACGGTCAGCTCGAAACCCTCGCGGCGCATCTGCTCGACGAGGACGGCAAGCGCCAGCTCGCCGCGGCCCTGTACCTCCCACGCGTCGGGGCGGTCGATGTCGACGACCTTGATCGACACGTTGCCGACGAGTTCGCTGTCCAGCCGGGACTTGACCATGCGCGCGGTCAGCTTGTGACCGGACACCTTGCCGGCGAGCGGCGAGGTATTGGTACCGATCGTGACCGAGATGGCCGGCTCGTCCACGTGGATCCGCGGCAGCGCGTGGGCGTGATCGAGATCGGCCAGGGTGTCGCCGATCATGATCTCGGGGATGCCCGCGACCGCCACGATGTCACCGGCAATCGCCTCATCGGTGGGGCGGCGGTCCACGCCCTCGGTGGTCAGCAGTTCGGTGATCTTGGCGTTCGTGACGACCGGATGGCCGTCGACCTCGCGCATCCACGCGACCTGCTGGCCCTTGCGAAGCCGGCCCTTGTAGATGCGGACCAGCCCGAGCCTGCCGAGGAAGGCCGAGGCGTCGAGGTTGGTCACCAGCGCCTGCAACGGGGCCTCGGGATCGCCCTGCGGCGGCGGGATGTGCTCGAGCAGCACGTCGAACAGCGGGTCGAGGTTCTCGCCTTCGGGGTTCTCGCCGTTGGCGGGTTCGACCGTGCTGGCGATACCGGCGCGCCCTG
>NZ_JAVRPS010000344.1:0-7681 GCF_032162105.1 Mycobacterium sp.
GCCAACCATTTCGGCCTCTGGCCCACCGTCATCTCCCGCATCGAACGCGGACTCCAACGCGACGACGAATTCGCAGAAACCTACAGAAACTGGCTCGAAGCGGCTTGACATAGATAGGAGCATCAACACCCCGGCCAGCTTGGGCCGTTTGCCGTTCAGCACGGACCCAACCTCGCACACCACCTGCCCCACCCCAAGGCCCTGCTCGGTGGCCCACCCGGTCAGCCGCGCCACCGCACGATCCAGATCCCAGCACTGATCATGCGAGGACACCCGCACACACACCACGCCAGCGGTCCAATCAGCAGCCGCGGCGGTCCATACCAGAATTAGCCGAACCACCCGCTCTGCGGGCACCGGCAACGTGCCCTCCCGAAACCAGCGATAAGCAGCATGCCGATTCACCCCAACCGACTTCGCCCAACCCGCCAAATTCGCAACACCAACAAGAACGCACTAGCGAACACTCAAACACACTCGACATGCAACAGTTCAAAACCCCGGGCATCCGGTCACAGGCGGCCAGCGACAACTCGGCCGAGGCGGCGCGCAAGCCGGCCAATGCACCGGCACCACTCTGCATCTCGAACCCAGCACCTGGATTGATCCCGGACGGCATGTTGTGCCCGCGGTAGCGGGCCAGCGCTAGCGGGCCAAGCCGGCCAGTCGAGCGTCGAGCGTGGCGTGGAAGTGCCCGATGGCGCTTTCGTACCTGCCGAACTCCACGAACGTGTTGGCGTCGGCGTGCAACCCCTGTTGCACGCCGGCTGACATGGCGTTGTCTTCGAGCGCACCCTCGGCGAGCACACTGCGCCCTGCTCCCGTCGGTCCCCTCTCTGCGACGACACCCGGGCCTGCCATGCCATAGGTGGTAACCGTGGTGTGGTCGATGTCGATCGGGTCGACCACGACCGCGAGGACCTGGTCCGGGAACGTCGCCAGCATCACGTTCGGGAACAGGTGGTAGACGAACGTCACGCGCGCGCCGACTGTCCACGTCGACTCCGGCCGGTCACGGAGGCGCTCAATGTTGCGGTACGGGAACGTGATCCGGGTGTTCGGCCCAAACGTCTCGACGACGTTGAGATTGTCGTACTGCAGCGGGTAGAACGTGTCACGATGCGTCGAGCGGATGTGATAGCCCTCGAGGAACTGCTCGACGAGTACCTTCCAGTTCATCGCCCGGACCGTTGACTGCGTGTAGAACAGGCGCTCGGCGGGCAACAGCTTGTCACGCCACGGACTCCCGTCGATGAGCCCGTCGGTTGCCGGCTCGTGGGTGTCCAGTGAATCGACGACGACCAGGCCGCCGACCTCGTGGCTGGCGACTTCGACGAGCCCGCGCGACGACATGTCGAGGTCCGGGAATCCTTCGGCGTGCGGGACGTGTGCGAGTGAACCATCCAGGCGATAGGTCCAGCCGTGGTAACGGCACACCAGCGCATGGGAGCAGCCTTGGCCGTCGACGAGGGCCATTCCCCGGTGCCGACATGCGTTGCGGAACACCCGGACACGACGATCGGTGTCGCGGACGGCGAACAGCGGAACCCCGAATGCGACGCGTTCGACGTGGTCGCCCGGGTTCGGGATCGCCGCGGACGGAACGTACACGCTTGGCATGGAACGGAGCAGCCTGAGTTCGTCGGCGAACCGGGCGGGGTCGAGATAGGCCTCGACCGGTTCGCGCCAGGCGTCGCCCTCATCGGTCGTGCCCGCGTCGATATGCGCGAGGATGCGGTGAACGATCTCGACATCGCTCGCAAGCGACGTCTGCGTTGACGCACTCACCACATGAGCATCACGCTGTAGCCGTCATATGTCAAGATATCTGTGATATGAGTGCCCGTCCCCGCGATGTGATCGGCAACCGCCCACTCACCGCGCGTTCCGTCCTCGCGTCCGCGCTGCTGGGCGCCGACGAGCCCGTCCTCCCGGTTGCGGGGCTGATCGCCGCGGCGTCACTGTTCGGAATTAGCGCGGGCGCCGCGCGCACCTGCCTATGGCGAATGGTGGCCAACGGCGAACTCACCAGCGACAACGGGAGTTACGCACTCGCAGGCCGCCTGCTCGAACGACGTCACCGCGTCGACGACGCCGCCCACCACGAGTACACGGGCCGATGGAACGGGACATGGGAGCTCGCGGTCGTGTCACTGGAACGCCGGCCCGCCTCCGACCGTCTCGAGCTCAGGACGGCAGCCATGGCGTTGCACCTCGCCGAGATCAGAGAGGGCGTCTGGATCCGCCCGGACAACCTCGATCCGCAGCGCCTGCCGACGTCACGGGCGGTGCTCGACGCGCAGTGCGTTCACTTTCACGGCGCCGACTCCGACATCACCGTCGACGCCGCCAGGTCCCTATTCGCTCTGGGCAGTTGGTCGGACGACGCCAGACGCCTCATCCTCGCGATGGACGAGGAGCTTGACGCGGCACGGAACGACGACGACGACGAGATCGCCGCTCTCACAGATCAGTTCGCGCTGTCCATCGCCGTGGTGCGCCATCTGCAACTGGACCCACTGCTCCCCGCCGCGCTCATCCCCGCGGACTGGCCCGCAGCGACGCTGCGAAGCAGCTACCACCGCTTCGACGACTCCTTCAAGCGACGCATGAACCACGCGTTCCGGCAATCCGCACGGTGAGGCAAGGGCCGGTTGCGCTTCGGTAACCTCTCAGTTACGGTAACCTTTAGGTTACTAAAGGGGGCGAGCCATGGGCACGACCGTCGTTCGGTACAAGACCAAGCCGGAACACGCGGAGGAGAACCAAGCACTGGTCGAAGCCGTCTTCGCCGAGCTGGCCAAGTCCGCGCCGGCCGGGCTGACCTACGAGACGTACCGGTTGGCCGACGGCGTCAGCTTCGTCCACGTCGCCTCGATCGACACCGGGGACGGCAGCAATCCGCTCACCACCACGCCGGCTTTCCGGACATTCCTGCAGGGCATCGCCGACCGATGCGCTGAGCCACCACTTGCCTTGGACGCCAACAAGATCGGCGCGTACGTCGCCGGTACCCCGGTGCCCCGATCATGAGTGGTGGCACCGGGACCAAGGAGGATCCCTGGGTTCTGACGACCCCGAGCGGCAGCTCGGAGTTCGCAGTGCACCGGGACGAGGACCTCGACCCGGCGGCACTCGTCGTACGGGTGGGCAAGACCGAGCTGCGGTACCGACTGCGTTGCATCGACGACTTGCACGCGATGTTGGTCCAGCGCGGCGACTGGGTGCCGTTGGGCAACGCCGACGAGCAGAAGCCCGCACCCGAGGGGTCGGTCGAAGCGTGGGGCCGGTCTGATGCCAACCCGGTCGGCGGGTGGTACGGGCTGAAGAAGGGCCTACGGGGGCGATTCGGTACGTACATACCGCCGGTGCTGGAGCGGTTGGGACTTGCCGAGGTCGAGCACAACGCTCGAAACAACCGCATGCGAGCCGTCCCGACGTGACCTCGAGTGCGCAGGCCGGCGATCCCTTTGAGGCGCTTGGCGATCCGAACCGCCGAGCCATCGTGGAGATGCTCGGAGCGGGGGGGCGGTCGGTCGGCGAGCTGGCCGACGCACTCCCGATCAGCCGGCCGGCGGTGTCGCGCCATCTGCGGCTGCTGAAGGAAGCGGGGCTGGTGGTGGAGGAACCGCATGGAACGCGCCGCATCTACCGACTGCACGACGAGGGAGTCGCTGCGGTCCAGGCCTACCTGACCCAGGTCTGGGGAGACGCCGTGGGACGCTTCAAGCTCATGGCCGAGAACACGACTCCGAGACGGGCGGACCACCCGTGATCGAGCCGCTGCGGCTCAGCTATGAGTTGTCTTGCCCAGCCGACCACGCGTTCGACGTGTGGACGACACGCATCGCGGGCTGGTGGCCAAAGGGGCACTCGACGTCCGGCGACCCCGGCGCATCCGTGGTCCTCGAGCCCCGCGAGGGCGGCCGTATCTTCGAGCGCCTGACCGACGGCACCGAGATCGACTGGGGTGTAATCACGCAGTGGGATCCGCCTCGTCGTCTCGGCTATACGTGGCACATCGGCAGAGACGCCACACAGGCGACAGACGTCTTGCTCGTGTTCGTCGACCTCGGCGACGGAGCCAGCCGACTGGACATCGCCCAAACCGGTTGGGAGCGGCTCGGTGCGGACGCGCAAACCTTCCGCGAGGCGAACAGTGCCGGGTGGGGTGGCCTGTTCCCGTCGTTCCAGGCCGCCGCCGAAGCCTAATCCCCAAACTAACGCCGTCGTCAGCGAATTGAATGCGCTGGTTGGTTGACGTTCTATCGCCCGGATGCGCATAGCCCCGCGTGACCAGCAAAGCCTTGAGATACTTCAACGGTGCCCGCGCCTGTCGCGAGCCGTCCGGGCGACACCCGGGCCATTGCCGACTTCCTGACGGCCGCGGCGATCGAGCCCTCGGCCCTGGTGGTGGAAGGCGAGCCGGGCATCGGCAAGACCACGCTGTGGTTGCACGGGGTCAAGCAGGCACGGGAACGCGGGTTCCGGGTGTTGTCGGCGCGTTCAGCGGCCGCAGAGTCGGTACTGGCCCATGCCTCGTTGGCCGATCTGTTCAGCGGGGTCGACGAGTCCGTGTGGGCGGAACCGCCGGGCTGACTCCGTCCGAGCTGCGGGTCGCCGAGCTCGCCGCTTCGGGGATGACCAATCGCGACGTCGCGGCCGAACTATTCATCAGCCCAAAGACGGTGGAGGCCAACCTCTCCCGCATCGACCGCACGCTCGACATCCACTCCCGCGCCGAACTCGGCAGGCACATGGGGCAGACCTGACGAGGTAGTGCCCGACCAGGTTCGTCAGCTAAGCGCGTCGACCAACCCGTCGAGGTCGTCGTCGGTGTTGTACAGGTGAAAGCCGACCCGCACCGCGCCGGCACGAACGGATGCGCGGATGCCTGCGCGCGCCAGCTTGTCCGCCGCATCCGTGATCGGCAGCGAGACGATCGCCGAATCACTGGGCGGTAGATCGAGTTCGGCGCGCAGGCGATTCGCCAGACCGATGCAGTGCGACTCGACGGCGTCGCGGTCCAACGATGCCAGCCACGGCAGGGTCAGCCCCGACCCCAGCGCGCCGAACCACGCCGGCGAGGTGTCGAAGCGACGCGCATCCGGAGCCAACCGCAGCGGCAGACCGTAGATCGTCGACCACGGCTCCTCGCCGGCATACCAGTTGGCCGCATGCGGTGTCATCAGGCCAGACATCCTGTCGCTCAACGACATCCACGCGGTGCCGCGCGGCGCGAGCAGCCATTTGTACACCGCGGCGGCGGTGACGTCGACCCAGCCGAGATCCAGCCGCTTCCACCCGACCGCCTGGGTCACGTCGATGACGGTCAACGGGTCGGCGCCCGCCAGCCCTGCCCGCAACGCATCGATGTCGAGCACCACCCCGTTCGCGGACTGCACCAGGCTCGCGAGCACCACGTCGTAATCACCGCCCGTCGCGACCAGGGCGTCGGGCGTCAGCTCGGTGAGCACGACACCGCGACCTGCCTGCGCGGCGAACGGGAACGTGGTGCTGGTGAATTCACCGGACAACGTCGCCACCCGGGCCCCGTCGGGAATCGCTGCCGCGACCAGACCCAGCAGGGCCGACACGCTGCCACCCATCACCACCGACTCCACCGGCACGCCGGCCAGCGCGGCATAGGCCGCGCGGCCACGGCGGACCGGTTCGTCGAAGCCGGGGACGTCCATGGTGCCGGCCTGCCACGCGGCGATGTGATCGTGAAGCGCGTCGACCAGGAAAGTGGGCGGCAGCCCGTAGGTCGGCGAGTTGAGGAATCCCTCGGCACCGGCGAACTCCGCACCGAACGCATGCCGCGGCGCGGCGTTCATTCGGACGCAGACTCTTCGCCACGCAATCGGGCGCGGAGCTGCTCACGGTCGCTGCGGCGCCGTTCGTCGAACACGGCGATGCTGGCCGTGGCCCGCCGGCGAAGCGGGGCGAACACCCAGATGCCCAACGGCAAAGCCAGCACGATGGCGAACAGCAGCGCCACCACGAGGGGGAATTCGGATATCCCGACCAAATGCGCCACGCCGAAGATCACCGCCGTCAGCACCGCCACCAACAGCAGGCGGGCCAGCGCGTAGGCCGCCACGTCCATCAGCATGCGCGCGCCGGGACGAGTCACCGATCCCCGGTCCGCTTCGTTCCTACCCTCCGCGCCCAAATCCCCGGTCGCTTCGCTCCTGCCGTCCGCCTCAGACACGGGCCTGAGCCTACCCACGGCGCGTATATTCAGATCAAGGAGGTTTTCTGCGTGCAGTATCTGTTCCTCATGGTCATCCTTGCGGGTCTGGCCTACACGACCTGGCGGCTGGTGCGGGTCATGGCGAACCGTCCGAAAAGCCGGACGATCGGGCCCGACGATGACCCGGACTTCCTCAGTCGGCTCGGCCACGGGGACCCCGACGTTCGCTGACGCGGACTAGCGGGACCCCGGAAATCCGTTTGCCACCATCGCCGCGAGTTCGATCAGCGCGTCGCGGGTCTCGGGCTTGAGCCGGTCGAGGCTGATCTCGGCGCCCTCCTCCAGATGTGAATCGAACGGCACCCGCTGCACCGCACGGCAACGCCGCGAGAAATGGTCCTCGACCTTGCCCATGTCGACCTTGCCCGAGCGTGGACGCACGGCGTTGATCACCGCGATCGAGTTCTGCACCAACTGCTGGTAGCCGTGGGCATCCAGCCAGTCCAACGTGGCCGAGGCGCTGCGGGCCCCATCCACCGAACCGGAGCTGATCACGATCAGCACGTCGGCCTTGCTCAGCACCGCCGACATGGCCGAGTGCAACATGCCCGTGCCGCAGTCGGTGAGCACCAGGCTGTAGAAGCGCTCCAGCACTTCGAGCGTCCGCGCGTAGTCGTCCGAGCTGAACGCCTCCGACACCGCCGGGTCGCTCTCCGACGCCAGCACCTCCAGACGGCTGGGGCCCTGCGAGGTGTAGCTGCGGACGTCGCTGTAGCTGTCGATGCCCTCGGCGTCGCGCAATAGGTGCCGCACCGTCGACGGCGTCTCCAGCGGCACCTTCTGGCTCAGCGTGCCGCGGTCCGGATTGGCGTCGACGGCGATCACCCGGTCGCCGCGGATCGAGGCGAACGTGGCACCGAGCGTCGCGGTGATGGTGGTCTTGCCGACCCCGCCCTTCAGCGACAACAACGCGATCCGGTAGCAACCCCGCAGCGGCCGGTCGACCTGGGCGGTCAGGCTCTTGCGGTGGATGGCCTTGGAGCCCTCACCGAGGTTGATCAGCGTGCCCGACGCCAGGTACAGCCAGCGCCGCCAGCCCTCCGACGGCTTGCGCTTCGGTTGACCGAGCAGCGCCACCGTCGACAGATCGAAGTGCGGCGGCGGCACGGCCGGGTCGGTATCCGCTATCGGCGTCGCAGTCGGCTGCTCGGCGGCGATCTCCGCGACGGGCAGGCCGTGTGGCGGGGTCGGTGCGGTCCACTCCGGTGGCACCGTCTCCGCGGGGTCGCTGAAGCGCTGCTGTGATCGGAATCCGGACGGCTGGTCGGCCGCCGAATGCTGGCCCGGCCCCTTGCTCAAGTTCAGCCCACCCCGGCGTAGGAGTGCAACCCGGTGGTCACCAGGTTGATGAAGAACAGGTTGAACACCATCGCGACGAAGCCGGCCACGTTGATCCAGGCGGCCTTCTTGTCGCGCCAGCCCGCG
>NZ_JAVRPS010000345.1:0-3452 GCF_032162105.1 Mycobacterium sp.
CTTCTGCCCAGTCGTCGCCGACGAACAGCATCGATTGACCTCCCTTGGTTCAGAACCGATGGAACCTGTTCGAGCCTAAGGACATCCGGCGGCGACCTAATGGATCAGTGCTCGAAACGGCACGACATCCCATGAGCGCTACAGATGACCTCACCAACCGGCCGGGGCAACGATCTAACACTAGGAATCGACCTTCACTCCAGGCGACAACAATGCTCACCGGCTGGTGGCTCGGTGATCAGCCTCCCGCTCAAGAACCAAGATCCCTGTTAAGGACACGCTGATCGGTTCCCATTAGGCGACGGCTTGAGAACCGTCTCCAATGTTCGGCGGTGCGACGCGCCATCTCGGCGGCCGCAGGGCAACCAGTGAGCCCGACCGAACCACACCGATCGGCCCAGAGGCCGCCAAGTGCGCGATGCCCGACATGCGCAGGGCCCGACCGGCTTTGGCCTGGCGATATCCGATGTGCATCCCTGCCACGACAGGTATGACGAGTCCGACGAGGCCGGGTAGGGCAGCCGCGAACATGGCCGACAACGAGACCGCGACGATGACCTGGCCGTAGGAATGCAGGAACGTCTGCAACCCTTCTGGCAGGGCCGCGTCGGGTTCGAACCGCGCGGCCTCGGACGTCGACGACGTGTCCGCCAGCGCGCCGGTCGTGCCGAATGCGGATGCCGCGCTGTCCGAACGCATTTGGTTCGTGCCGTCCAACAGCGACGGGATCTCGGTTGCCTTGCCGGCGAATGACGAGCCGGAAGTTTGCGTCAGTAGTTGCAAGATCTGCATCGGCGACAATGCGGGCCCGCCACGGGCGGACGATCGGTTTCGGGTGCTCACGCCGTCGGTTACGAGTTGATCCTCGGTGACGGTGATACCCAGCAGGGGCGCCAAGTCGGCGGGAAGCTGTGTGAGCGGAGCAACAGCGTCGGTGGTCGAGATGAGCTCTTCTTCCAGCACGCTGGTGACCTCGGGGATCGGCGCCGCCGGATCCGGGATCGACGCGGTGTCACTCGAGCTCGACACACCTAGGCTCGTATCCTGCTCCAAGAGATTGGGTGCGATGGACGCAGCGGTCGTGTCCGATGACGCCGTGTCCGACGTCGACGGGACCTGGTCGGAACCCGATGCCGCCGCGTCGTTGGACGGCATCACGGGCAACGCGTTGTCGGTTGTGACCGCGGCGGAGGCGTCGGACGTAGGTGGAAGGTCGTCGGTCGGCGGGGTGTCTGTCGGGGACGGCTGCAGCTCGTTGGTCGTAGGCGGTGACGCCACTTCGCCAGTTGGTGCGGCGTCGGTCGGAGGTGTCGGGTCGCTGGCCGGCGCCCCATCGTCGTTGGTCGCCGCCGCGTCGGTCTCCGAGGGAGATTCGGTGGTCGCCGCGGCATCGGCAGAGACCTGACGGGCGCCGACTGTCCTTGTCGCACTCCGGATGATCTGCGTTGCCGGTTTGGAGACCGGGTCGCCGTGGTCGGTGCTTGAGCGGGGGGCAGGTTGTTGGCTCAATCCGAGCGTGATCGCCGCGTTGTCATGCGCTGAATGCACTTCGCCTCCGGTCGCGGCGCCGTGCTCAGTGCCACTTCCACTGCTAGCGGCATAACCCTTTGCGGCAGAAGAACTGTCGGTGTCTTTGGTGGCGTCGGATCCGGCATCGGCGAACGCGGTCGCGCCACCGGCACTCACCAATAGGTAGGCCGCAAGCAACCACGCGCCCGCTGCAATACACCTACGTGAAGACGTCAAGCCGTTCTCCCCGCGCCATACGAAAGCTCCCCACCCGCGTCCGACAGTCCTAGCAGTGTGGCATGAAGTTCGGTCACGAGCACAAGGATGCGTATCCGCATGCCACGAAGATGTCGCGCAACAACGCGAACGCACAATCGACTCAGTTCAGATGACATTTCGGCAGGTCCTGCAGGGCAGTCGATTCCACTTAGCTCCACCAGAATCCACGCAGCTAGGGGCGGTAACTTGCCGTAGCTGATCACCTCAGCGGTGACGTGCCGCTCCGCTGGAACACTCATGCCGTCCGGTTCGATTCCGCAGCACACGCCTCGTTGGTCGATGGTCAGTTCCGGTCCGCTCGGTTCTTGCCGTGTAGCGACTGCGTCGCCGTCAGACGTCGCCCTCCCTCGACGCCTTCGCCTCAACGTCGGGATGGTCCCGAACGCCCGACTGTATCGACAGCAACTTCGTCATTTCACTGCTCCTCAGTCGAGGTCAGGTGTCATGCTGACATCCAGACCCAGGCCGCGTCGTGGAGCGCACATGATCACCTTCGCCAACCACATGCACGTGCTATGACCAAATTCTTCCGCGGCAACCCGCGCCTTCTCTTTCAGGCGCTGCCGGTCGCGTTCGGGGTGATCCTCCTGAAATGGCTGTACGACGAGAGCTCGGCCAGGCACCTGGAACTCAGTCCACTGCTGACCGGAGTCATCGCGGCCGAGGTGTTCATCGTGGGGTTCATGCTTGCCGGTACAACGGGCGACTTCAAGGAGGCCGAACGCCTTCCCGGTGAGCTGGCTGCCAGCCTTGAGACGGTCGCGGATGAGTGCTTGATCATCGATGCCGAGCTCAAGCTGCCCGAGGCGCGGCAATGTGTGGCGCAGCTTGTCGAGATCGGGAACTCGGCGCATCGGTGGCTGCTGCAGAACGAGGACTTGGACGAGGTTATGGCCAACCTGCGGGCGCTGAACCCGCTGTTCACGGTGTTCGCGCCGAAGATCCAGGCGGGTTTCACGACTCGGTTGAAGTCCGAGCAGGCGACCATGCGCAGGCTGGTGATCCGGATGGACACGATGCGCCGGACGTCGTACGTGTCGGCGGGCTACCTCATCGCCGAGATCACAGCCTTGGTGATCCTCGTGTTGTTGCTGATCACCCAGATCGGCGAGATAACCCCGACAGTACTGGTGGTCGGGGTGATCAGCTTCCTACTCTTCTACGCGCTGGCGTTGATTCGGGACCTCGATAACCCGTTCGAGTACCACGATGGTAAGCCCGGTGCAGCGGACGTAAATCTAGAGGTGCTCGAACACAGTGAGGATCGGCTCCGTGGCTTGCTCACGACGATGGTTGCTTCGGCTTAGCGAAGCGAACGAACACCGCGCGGTGTTGACGGCGTCGACATGTGTCGATGGATCCGACCCACATCTGGCTCATGGCGAGCATCCGCGCCCGAAGGAATCGCGCCGGGCCTCCCTTAACATCGATGTATTGGGCGTCAATTAGCGTGTTGAAATGCCAGGCGTAACGCTGCGGACGATGGGCGTCGAGGAGGAATTTCATCTCGTCGACCTCAAGTCCAGGCGCCTGACTGCTCGCGCACCGGAATTGCTTGCCGAGTTGTCCGATAGCTATGTGGCCGAGCTGCAACGGTGCGTGGTCGAGTTGAATAGCGGCGTCGTCGACACGCTCGAGGGTCTGCGCGCCGACCTGCAGAATCA
>NZ_JAVRPS010000346.1:0-3180 GCF_032162105.1 Mycobacterium sp.
GGTTGTGAGGCGTCACGCTTCATCGACAGCAGCAGGTCGGCTGCCTGGTTCATTCCCAGACCCATCTGCTTGGTCTGATCGACGAGTGCCCGGACACCCTGGTCCAGCCGCTGGCTGCCGTCGGCCAATGCGTCGGCGCCTTCCTGCATTTGGGCAATCCTCTGCGGCACACCGGCGGGACTATTGATGCCCGCTGCCCGCAGACTGCCGCCTGTCGTTGCCAACAGGGCACTCAGACGCTGCACTGTCGACTGCACGTTCTGCGCCGCCGCTCTCTGCGCGGCGTCCAACGTACCGTTGTTTCGCGCCTGGACAAGCTGTTCGAGGTGGGAGCGGCCGGCGCTGCACGCCGGGTCGGCGCTGCACTGCGGACTGTTGTTCAAAGCGTCGATCATCGGGCCCGCCGAGTCGACGACACTGGTGTCGAGCGTCAGAACGGACCCGTTGGTGTTCGCGAGTCCGCGGATGGTGTCCAGCAGTTGGGCCGCCGTCGCGAGCTGCTGCTGCCCCTGGTTCAGCGTTGTGGTGAGCTCGGTCATGGACCCGCTGGCGCTCCGGATTTGGTCGCGAACCTTGGCCAGGCTTGCTGCGAGTTGGTCGGCGCCACCGGTCAGAGCGTTGAGGTCGCTGGTTCGGTCGGTGATCCGTGTCGAGACGTTGGCGAGGTTGGTACCGACCTCTCCGGCTTGAAAGCTGAGCTTGGTCTGATCGAGCGGCTGGCCGGTAGGTCGCGTGATGCCACGCACCGCGGCGATGTTGGGTAGCTGAGCCACGCGTTGCGCCATCTGTTCCAGGTCGGCCAGGGACCGCGATGTCCGCAGGTCGCGGGGCGAGTGCACGTAGATGTATTGCGGCAGCAGCGTACTCGTCGAAAAGTGGCTCTCCATCGCCGAAAACCCGACGTTGCTCGGCGCTGATTGCGGCAATTGCAAACGGTCGTTGAAGGTGGGGTTCAGGAAGGCCGCGCAGCCGGCCAGCGCGATCAACACCGACAAACTGATCACCAGATGTGCTTTGGGTCGGCGAACGATTTGGACGGCTGATCGCCGCCACAGCCGGCCGGTGAGCCCCCGTCGCGGCGTCACCCATCCGCGTCGACCCGCGAGCACCAGGATGGCGGGCAACAGGGTTACGGCGGCAAGAAACGCGATCCCAATCGAAACCGCAAGCGCCGGGCCCACAGTCGTGAACGCGGGTAGACGGGTAAAGACCATGCCAAGGAAGGTGACGACGACGGTGGCCGCCGACGCCGCGATGACCTTGCCGATGGAGCTCAGTGCCTGCCGCACAGCCAGGTCGGAGTCCGCCCCCGACCGGATGTACTCGTGGTATCGGCTGATCAAGAAGACGGCGTAGTCCGTGCCGGCGCCGACGATCATCGCCGTCATCAACGCGAGCGTCATGGCGGACACCTCAAGTCCGACCTGAGCCAGCGCAGACACCACGCCCTGGGCCGACATGACCGAGATTCCGATGGTGATCAAAGGCAGCAGCACGGTCACGGGTCGTCGGTAGATCACCAGCAGGATGGTCAGCACCAACAATGCGGTGGCAATCTCGATCAGGTGCATGTCGCGGGCGCTGACGATCGACAGGTCGCCGACCATGGCAGCCTGTCCGGTCACGTCCGCGGTCAGCGGGGAGCCTGCGGTCGAGCGTTTGGCGATTTCTGCGATCCGTTGGTAGGCCTGCGAGGACTCAGGGTCGCCGGCAGGCGCCTTGAGATTCACCGCCATGTAGAACGCTTTGTTGTCGGCGCTGACCATCATTGGACGCAGTGCGGGCGTGGTGAGGGCGTCCTGGACGCCGGTCACATCGTTGGTGTCGCCGCGTAACGTGGCGGCCAGTTTGCGGTAGGCATCGTCATCTGCAGGCTGCACCCCCCGGTCGTCGGTGAGTACGACAATGAGGACGTTCTGGGCGGATTCGCCGAAGTCCTTGGCCATCTGCTCGGCGGCCGCCATGTCCTTGGGCGGAAGCACCTGCACGGTCTGGCTTTCCACCACCTTGGTCAACGGGGGGAAGGCCACGGCCAGCACGCCGACCACTACGATCCAGGCTGCGATCATCAGCCACGGTGCGCGCACCACGAAGCGACCCAGCACGGAGAACACATCGATACTGGTCGAGGTCCGGGAGGCGCCGGACTGCTTAGCCACGGTGAACCCTTCTTTCGTGTGGTCACGCGGGGGCGGGAGCGCGGTCACCCGCTCGTCGTGGACGGGACGCTTACTGCGCGCGGCGCACTGGTGTAGGGCGTCGCCAGCCCGTCGTGCCGGTGAGCGAGAACTCGTTCAGGGTGTTCGAAAGGTCTTGTCGCAAGCCGTCATTCGAGCTGCCTGGCTGGTACGCAAGGACTGAGATGAAGACCTGTCCGTGGGCTCGCCCCGAGAGCAACGCCAACACTCCGCCAGCGCGGTGCATCGTTGCTTTGGTCATGCCCGGGTAGAGCGACTTCATGGCGAAGTAGTCGGCATCGGTGCTGTCTGGCCGGTTTGTGGCCGGGTTGACCGAACCGAGGTTGGATGAGACGACGCTGGTTGCGCTGCCCGCGGCCACGCTGACCTTTCGCCGGAAGAGCCGCTTGGGCAACAGGGGAATGAGGGGCAGCAATGCCCACCGTTCGTCGGGCACCTCCCGGTGGCGGATCAGCGCTTGCTTGATTGCGGCCCGCATCTCGCGCAGGTCCGTCGTCGCAGGTGCAGGGTCGACCGTGACGTCGACATTCGTGACGGCGTTGGCGCGGGTGTCGTCGGCGGTGCGGTCGTTGACGGGCATCGCCAAGGTGACCGACCCGTCTGCGGCGACCCGCCCCACTCGCTGGGCCAGGCGGGCCGCCAATCCCGCAAGCAGTGCGTTGCTGGTTCCCCCGAGCACGTGTGCGCGAGCGTCCCACTCGTCGGCGTCGACAAAGATCGTTGCCATCGGGATAGTGATGACTTCGTCCGCTCCCGCAAGCGGCGCCGCTGGCGCGGTCGGTAGCGGGGTAGCTGATCCGGAACGGCCGCGGTTACGCCCGGCGAATCGTGCTGCGGCGACGACGGCGCGGCCGATACCGGAGGTGTCGCGCGCGAATTGGCGGGTGTCCTCACGCAGCGCCCGCCACCGCCGGCGTGACCCGGCAGCAGGCCAGCTGATCGCGTTGTCGTAGCCGCACGCCGCTTCCGCCACCGCCAAGCA